>JAICKX010000014.1 GCA_025927685.1 Thermoleophilia bacterium
AGGATGAGCGTGCGGATATGGGCGCCGTCGACGTCTGCGTCGCAGGTGATGACGACCTTGTGGTAGCGGGCGGCCGTGATGTTGAACTCCTCGCCGATGCCCGTACCGATCGCCGTGATCATGGCCTGGATCTCGTTGTTCGAGAGCACCTTGTTGATCCGGGCCTTCTCGACGTTGATGATCTTGCCGCGCAGCGGCAGGATGGCCTGGAAGCTGCGGTCGCGGGCCTCGACGGCCGAGCCGCCGGCGCTGTCGCCCTCGACGAGGTAGATCTCGGTGGAGCCCGGATCGTTCAGCGAGCAGTCGGCCAGCTTGCCGGGCAGCCCCCCGCCGCCGAGGGCCGTCTTGCGCCGGATCAGGTCGCGCGCCTTGCGCGCCGCCTGGCGGGCCCGGCTCGCGGCGATCAGCTTGTTCACGATCGCCTTGGCCTCGTTCGGATGCTCCTCGAGGTATTCGCCCAGCCTCGCGTTGCAGGTGGTCTCGACCATGCCGCGGATCCAGGGGTTCCCGAGCTTGGTCTTGGTCTGACCCTCGAACTGCGGGTCGCGTAGCTTGACCGACACGATCGCGGCCAGGCCCTCGCGGACGTCGTCGCCGGTGAGCGGCTCCTCCTTGTCCTTCAGGAAGCCCTTGGTGCGGGCGTAGTCGTTGAGGGTGCGCGTGAGCGACGCCTTGAACCCGGACAGGTGGGTCCCGCCCTCGTGCGTGTTGATGTTGTTGGCGAACGAGAAGGTCGACTCCACGTAGGAGCCGTTCCACTGCATGGCCACCTCGACCTCGCCGTCGTCGGTGACGTTGTCGAAGTAGATGACGTCCTTGTGGACGCGCTCCTTGCCGTCGTTGACGTGCGCGATGAAGTCGCGGATGCCGCCCTCGAACCGGAAATCGGCCTTCTCGCCGCCGGCCCGCTCATCGGTGAGCTCGATGCGCAGGCCGCGGGTGAGAAACGCCATCTCGCGCAGGCGCTGGGCGAGGATCTCGAAGGAGTAGTCGGTCTCGTCGAAGATGTCGCCGTCGGGCAGGAACGTGATCGTGGTGCCGGTCCGGCTGGACTTCTCGCCCTTCTCGAGCGGGCCGGTCGGGTCACCACGCTCGTAGCTCTGGCGCCACACGTGACCGTCGCGGTGGATCTCGAGCTGCAGCGACTCCGAGAGCGCGTTCACCACCGAGATGCCGACGCCGTGCAATCCGCCGGACACCTTGTAGCCCCCGCCGCCGAACTTCCCGCCGGCGTGGAGCTTCGTGAGGACGACCTCGGCGGCGGGCAGGCCGACGCCCTCCATCACGCCGACCGGGATCCCGCTCCCGTTGTCGGTCACGGTCACCCGGGTGTCGGGATGGATGGTGACGATGATGTGGTCGCAGCGCCCCTGGAGCGCCTCGTCGACCGAGTTGTCGACGACCTCGTGGACGAGGTGGTGGAGCCCGCGAAGGCCGGTGGATCCGATGTACATGCCGGGCCTCTTGCGGACTGCTTCGAGGCCCTCGAGAACGGTGATGTCTTTGGCGTCGTAGCCTGATTCGGACAAACGAAAACCCGCTTGAATAGGCGGAAAACGGTGTATACGTAGTCTACCAGACGGGGTCGCGGGACCAGCCCGCTCGACCCGTCACGAATGTGTCACGAAGTGGGCGCCTCGGGCACGTCTCCGACCTCGAATCGAAGCGCGAGCGCGCGGCCCGCGACGGCGCCGATCCCGAGCTCCAGGTCGCGCCGGAGCATGGCCAGCTCGCCGGCCCAGGGAGCCGACCCGCACACGATCACGAGCGTCTCGCCGGAGAGCCGTGCGGGGTGGGAGACGGCCGCCGCTCGCGGGCCGACCAGACCGGCCCAGGCCGCGCGAACGGCGGCCAGCTCGGGCTCGACCCCGGGCGGCCGGCGGCCGAGCACGAGGTCCGGCCGGATCTGCTCGAGGTCGCTCACGCCGCCCGTGCCACCCCGTCGGAGACCCTGACGACCGCCGTCGCCCGACCTCCGAGGTCGGCCTCGTCGGTCGAGGTGAGGATCGCCTGGTCGAACCGGGCCACCGCGTCGAGCAGGAGCGCTCGCCGGTGGGCGTCGAACTCGCCGGTGACGTCGTCGAGGAGGAGCAGCGGCAGCTCGTCGCGCTCCTCCGCGAGCAGGTCTGCCTCCGCCAGGATCAGCCCGAGCAGCATCCGCCGCTGCTCGCCCTGCGACCCGTAGCGGCGGATGTCCCGCCCCGCCTCGCTGAGCTCGACGTCGTCCAGGTGGGGTCCGCGGCCGGTGGAACCGCGGTCGACGTCGCGGCGCCGGGACGCGGCGAGCGCCTCGAGGAGCTCGGGCCCCGCGGCGTTGGCGGCCAGCGCGAGCGGGACGTCGCCGGGCTCGCCGCCCAGCTCCCCGAGCCGCTCGCGCAGACGGGGCACGAGCCGTGAGCACAGCCGCTCGCGGGCGGCCAGGAGCTCCCCGCCGGCCGTCGCGAGCACCCCGTCCCACGCGTCGAGCCCGTCGGCTGAGGCCGCCCTCGCCCGGACGCGGCGGAGCAGGTGGTTTCGCTGGACGAGCGCCCGTCCGTAGGCAGCCGGCACATCGGCCAGCGCCGGCCACAGGCGCACGACGGCCCGGTCGAGCCAGGCCCGCCGGAGCGCCGGCGGCCCCTGCACGAGTCGCAGCCGGTCGGGCGTGAAGACGAGGACCGGGAAGCGGGCCAGGAGCGCGGCCACCGACCGCTCGGGCGCGCCGGCGACGGTCACCCGCTTGGGCTCGCCGGGACGGAAGCCGACCTCGCTCGTGACAGGGCCGCCGCGAAGGTGGGCGTCGACCTCGACCCGCGTCACCTCGGAGCCGAAGCGGACGACCTGCGACTCCGTGCTCGTGCGCGGCGAGTACCCCGCACAGCCGAAGTGGATCATCTCGATGAGGCTGGTCTTGCCGGCGCCGTTCGGGCCGACGACGCCGACGAGCCCCTCGGCGAAGGCCACGTCCACCCGGGCGTAGCACCGGAAGGCGGTGCCGCGCGCCGCCGCGACCCGCACGTCAGGTCGAGAGCCTGATCGGCATGATCAGGTAGGAGAAGCTGCCGTCCTCCCCCTGCACGAGGCCGGGGCGGAGCGGGCTCGTGAGCTTGAGCTTCACGGTGTCGCCCTCGACGCTCTCGATGCCGTCGCGCAGGAACTCGGCGTTGAAGCCGATCTCCATCGGCTCGCCCTGGAAGTCGACCGGCATCGACTCGTGCGCCTCGCCGACGTCCTGCGTCTGGGCGCTGACCGTGAGCTGGCCCTGCTGGAAGGCGAGCCTGAGCGGCAGCGCCCGATGCGTCATGAGCACCGACGACGTTCGCCTGACGACGTCCAGGAGCTCCTCGCGAGACGCCGGGATCTCGTGGTCGAAGGTCTGGGGGACGAGCTGGCGGTAGTTGGGGAACTGGCCGTCGATCCGCCGCGCCGAGAGCGACACGCCGTCGACGCCGAACACGATCTGGTTCTCGCCGATCGAGACGTCGATGGTGTCGGCGGCCGCGGCAGTCGCGATGCGCGAGAGCTCGGTCAGCGCGCGGGCCGGGACGATGGCCTGGGCGTCGCCTCCGGACCCGGGCAACGCGGCCTCCTTGACCGAGAGCCGGTAGGAGTCCGTGGCGGCCATCGTGACGGTGCCGTCGCCGAACTCCACCAGGACCCCCGTCAGGACCGGGCGCGACTCGTCCTTGGACGCCGCCCGGGCGACGTGGTTGATGGTCGCGACGAACGCCGCGCGGTCGACGGCGAACGCCGGCCCCGAGGCCTCCGGCAGATGGGGGAAGTCCTCGGCGCCCTGGGAGTGCAGCGTGTACTCGCTCGGCCCGCAGGTGAGCTTGACGGCGCCGCTTCCGCCCGCCTGCTCGAGCGTCACCGGCTGGGTCGGCAGCGCCCGCACGATCTCCAGGAGCAGCCGGCCCGTGAGCACGGTCGAGCCGGGCTCGGCCACCTCGGCCTGGAGGCTGGCGCGCACGGAGAGCTCCATGTCGGTCGCGGCCAGCTCGACCGGTCCCCCGGCCTCGGCGCGGATCAGGATCCCCGAGAGGATCTGGACGGTCGAGCGCTGTGACACCCCGCGAGCGACGACCTGGAGGCGGTTCAGCAGGTCTTCCTGGGGACAGACGATCTTCATGCGGACGAGTTCCTGGGCGCCACCATCATCACTTCCTTCTTTAAGAAGGAGAGGTTATAGGAGTAGGGGCTGCCAATCATGCGGAGAACGTCGGACGGACCGCTCCGGGAGCGGCGTTCGCGTGCGGAGAACCCCGGGGAGTGAGGCGGGCGGATGTTCACATCTTCCCCGCCGGTGCGACACGTGCGGCGCGGGCTGCGCAGAACGCCCCGGTTCCACACAGCTTTCCCACAGTCCGGCTGGAGAACCTTCACCGAGCCTGCTTGATGCGCGCCGTGAGCTCCTGGACGACGTTGAAGGCCTCGCGGTCCTCGCGGATCAGGCGCGTGACGCGATTCACGCCGTACATGACGGTGGCGTGGTCGCGCCCGCCGAACTTGGCGCCGATCTTGGGCAGGGACTGGTCGGTCAGCTCACGGCACAGGTACATCGCGATGTGGCGCGGCAGGACGATCGACTGCGGGCGCTTGTCGCCGCGCAGGTCGACCAGGCTCACGCCGTAGGCGTCGCACACCGCCTGCTGGATCTGCTCGATCGTGATCGACCTGCGCTCGCCACCCGGGAAGACGTCCTTCAGGACCTCGCGGGCGACGTCGACCGAGATCGGCCGGCCTGTGAGCGACGCATACGCGATCACCCGGGTGAGCGCGCCCTCGAGCTCGCGGATGTTCGAGGTCACCCGGTCGGCGATGAACGTGAGCACCTCGGGGTCGGACACCCGCAGGCTCTCCGTCACGACCTTCTTGCGCAGGATCGCGATGCGGGTCTCGAGATCGGGCGGCTGGACGTCGGTGATGAGCCCCCACTCGAACCGCGTGCGCAGGCGTGCCTCGAGCGTCGCGAGCTCGCGGGGCTGCCGGTCCGAGGAGATGATGATCTGCTTGCCGGCCTCGTAGAGGCTGTTGAAGGTGTGGAAAAACTCCTCCTGGAGCTGGTTCTTGCCTTCGATGAACTGGATATCGTCGATTAGCAGAACATCACATGACCTATAACGGCCTTTGAATCCGACCATACTTTTGTCCCGCAAAGCGTCCACAAACTCGTTGAGGACAGTCTCGGTTGTGACGTATCGCACGGTTAGGTATGGGTGCTGCTGGCGGACGTACTGTGCGACCGCCTGGAGCAGGTGCGTTTTCCCCAGGCCCGTGGAGCCGTAGATGAAGAGCGGGTTGAACGCCTGGGCCGGCGCCTCGGCGACGGCCAGGGCCGCGGCGTGCGCGAACCGGTTGGACGGGCCGATGACGAAGAGGTCGAACGTGTAGCGCGGGTTGAGCGTGCCGGCCGGGGGCGGCGGCTGCGCCGTCGGGACGGGCGGCGGCTCCGCCTCCGCCTCCTGCTCGGCGGCGGCCCGGATGGCCTCCGAGATCGCGACGCGCAGCTCGACCACGAGCTCGTGCTCGGCGGCGGCGGCGTTCAGCAGGCTCCCGAAGTGTCCCTCGATCCAGGTCTTGGTGAATTCGTTGGGCACGCCCACGACCAGGCGCTCGTCGCTCGCCTCGAGGGCCTCCGTCCCGCCGAACCAGGTCTCGTAGGTGCTGGGGTTGAGCGCCTCGCGCAGTCGCTGCGAGATCGTCTCCCAGGTCCGGGTGGCGGCCGCGTCGGAGGTCATCGACGCAGGCGAGTCTACGCTGTGGAACCCCGCGCGGCAACCGAGCTCGGAGGCCGTGAAATCCGCCATTTTACGCGGTTTCCAGGGACTTTCGGAAGTACTCAACAGGTTCGTCCACAGCTGTGGAAATCTCATCCCGAGATGCCCGGAGGCGGTGGAAAGCGGAGGTTTCCGGGCGGTTTGCGGTCCGGCGGGGGTGGGCGTCGCGGGCGCATTTCCACACCCGGTCACAATGGCCGCCTGCTCTATACTGACCGCCGCCGATGAAGCGCACCTACCAGCCCAACACCCGCAAGCGCGCGAAGACACACGGATTCCGCAAGCGCATGAGCACGCGAGCCGGACGTGCCGTGCTCAAGCGCCGGCGGGCGCGTGGGCGCAAGCGTCTGTCCGCATAGCCTCCGTGAGCACCCCGCCGATCCCCCCGCCCGGCCGGCGCGGCCGCCTGTCGCGCGCCGCCGAGTTCGACGCCGTGAGCCAGCTGGGCCGGTCCGTGGGAGGCCGGTATCTCGTGCTGCGCTACCGGCGCCGGGATGACGACGGCGGCCCGCGGGTCGGCTGGGCCGTCCCGCGCAAGGTGGGGCCGGCGGTCGACCGAAACGCCGTGAAGCGGCGGTTGCGCGACGCCGTCGCTCGCCAGGACGACCTGCTTCGGCCGGCGACGGACTACGTGCTGATCGCCCGCCCGGGCATCGAGGCCGCGGCCGAGGCGCAGGGCTTCGACTGGTTGTGCGGTCAGGTCGAGGAGCTGTTGCGCGCCGTCGAGCCGGAGCCGGTCCCGTGATCCGCGGCATCGTCGTGGTGGCGCTGCGCCTCGCGCGGCTCGCGCTCATGCCCTTCGTCGCGATGACGTCGATCACCCCGCGGGTGTGCAAGTACGAGCCGACGTGCTCCCACTACGCCGAGCAGGCCGTCCGCCGCCACGGCGTCGTACGCGGCCTCGGGCTCGCGTCCTGGCGGCTGCTCCGCTGCAACCCGTGGTCGAAGGGCGGCTACGACCCCGTGCCCGCCGACGACCGGGAGGCGAGGGCGTGATCTTCGGCATCGTCGTCCTCGAGCAGGTCGAATCGGTCATCAAGAGCGTCCTCACGACCTACCACGACCACATCTCCTCGTGGGGGCTCTGCATCATCCTGCTGACGTTCACGGTGCGGCTCGTGATCCTGCCGCTGACCATCAAGCAGTTCCGGTCGATGGCGGCGATGCAGACGATCCAGCCCAAGGTCAAGCAGCTCCAGAACAAGTACAAGGGCAAGTCGGCGCGCGAGGACAAGCAGCAGATGCAGAAGGAGCTGATGGACCTCTACAAGGAGCACGGCGTGAACCCGTTCGCGTCGTGCCTGCCGCTCGTCGCCCAGCTCCCCGTGTTCATCGGCCTCTACCAGGTGCTGCGAAACCAGATCGAGCCGACGCCGGACGTCTCGTTCCTCGGGATCGACGACATCTTCCAGAAGCTCTCGTCGATCGGCGGGATCACCGAGTACATCATCATCGCCCTCTACGTCGGGACGATGCTGGGCTCGACGCTGCTCTTCTCGTTCGTCACCGACCGCCAGCAGAAGTACATGTTCGCGGCGATGCCGATCTTCTTCATCCCGTTCGTGATCGGGGTCCCGGCGGGCGTGATGATCTACTGGATCACGACCAACGTCTGGACGATCTGCCAGCAGGGCGTCATCAAGCGCACCATGGGGCATCGCCTGCGGCCGGCGACGTCTCCCGCCGGCGGGTCCGACAAGGGCAGCGCAGCCGCGCCCAAGGCGACCGGCAGCCGTACGCCGCCGGCGGCGACCGGGAGGCGCGCCCAGAGCGGTGGCGGACGCAAACGCCGCCGGGGCGGCGGGCGGCGGCGGTGACCGAGCCGCCGGTGCAGGTCGAGGCGACGGGAGAGACCGTCGGCGAGGCGCGCTGGGCCGCGCTGCACGAGCTCGAGCGCCGCTACCCCGCGCTCGACCGCACGGCCGTCGAGTTCCTCGTCCTCTCGGAGGGCCAGCGCGGCCTTCTCGGGGTCGGCTACGAGCCGGCCCGGGTCATCGCGACCCTGTCGGGCGAGCCCCCGGCCGGGCCGGCGCCGGCCGTGCGCGAGGCCGAGCCCCACCCGGAGGACTCGCCGGCCGCGTCCCGGGTGCGCGCGCTCCTGGCGCAGGTCGTCGACGGCCTCGGGCTGGACGCGTCCGTCCGGGTCGCGGAGTCCCGGGAGCAGGTCGCGGTGACGGTCACCGGCGACGACCTGGGGCTCTTGATCGGGCGCCACGGTCACACCATCGACGCCGTCCAGTACCTTGCGAACGCGATCGTGCACCGGCACGAGGAGGAACCGGTGGAGGTCGTCGTCGACGCCCAGGGCTACCGCGCCCGGCGGGAGCGGACGCTGCGCGATGTCGCCGCCCGGGCCGCGGTGGACGCGATCCGCACCGGGGAGCCGGTGCCGCTCGAGCCGATGTCGTCCGTCGAGCGCAAGATCGTCCACCTGTACCTCAAGGCCGAGGTGCCGCGCGTCCGCACCGCCAGCGAGGGCGCGGAGCCCAACCGGCACGTGGTCGTCCTGCCGGCCGAGGCCGGCGAACCGCCCGAGGTGTAAAACGTGAAACACCCCGACCGGAGGTTGCGGGACTACTGCGACCTCGTGGCCGCCGAGCCGACATCCGTCACCGCGGTGCGCACGCCGGAGCGGGCGTGGGAGGTGCTGGTGGAGGATGCGCTCGCTGCGTCCGAGCTGGTGGCCTCGCTCGTCGCCCGCGAGGCGGTCGACGTCGGATCGGGCGGCGGCAGCCCCGGGATCCCGCTCGCACTGGCCCTCGGGCTTCCGACGACGCTCCTCGAGGCCACGGGCACCAAGTGCCGCTTTCTGGAGCGGGCCGTCGCCGCGCTGGGAGCGCCCTGCACGGTCGTCCATGCCCGCTCCGAGGAGTACGCGCGCGGCGAGGGCCGCGACCGCTTTCCGCTCGCACTGGCCCGGGCGCTTGCGGCGCCGCCCGTGGCCGCCGAGCTGGTGCTCCCACTGGTGGCGCCGGGCGGCTCGGCGATCCTCTGGACGGGCGCCGGCCTCGACCGGGCGGCGGTGGCCCAGGCCGCCGGCCTCCTCGGCGGCTCGCTCGCGGCGGTGCACGAGCCGGGCGAGGGCCGCCGGCTGGTCGTCCTGGACAAGCGCGAGCCCACGCCGGAGCGGTTTCCGCGCCGCCCGGGACTTGCGCGGACGCGTCCGCTCGCGGCGGTACCATCGTCCTCAGTATGAGCTCACGCGTGTACGCGCTCGCCAACCAGAAGGGCGGCGTCGGCAAGACCACCACGGCGATCAACATGGCCGCCTGCGTGGCCGAGGCGGGGACGCGGGTGCTCCTGATCGACATGGATCCGCAGGCCAATGCCACCACGGGCCTGGGATTCCGTCCCGATCAGCTCGATGGAAGCACGTATGACCTGCTCCACGGGCGGCCGCTCGACTCGCTCATCGTCGAGACGACCGTGCCCAACCTGTACCTCGCGCCGTCCCACCCCGACCTGGCTGCGGCGCAGGTGGAGATCCCCGGGGGCGCCGACCACGGCACGCTCCTGCGTGACCTTCTGGCCGGCACCGAGGAGCGGTTCCCGTACGTGTTCGTGGACTGCCCGCCGTCGCTGGGCCTTCTCACCGTGAACGCGCTGGCGGCCGCGAACCGCTTGATCGTGCCGGTCCAGTGCGAGTACTACGCGCTGGAGGGCCTGGCCCAGCTCCTCCAGAGCGTCGAGCTGGTGCGAACGCGGATCAACCCGCGCCTCGGCGTCACGGGCGTGCTGCTCACCATGTTCGACGGCCGCACGCGGCTGGCCGCCGACGTCGCGAGCGAGGTTCGCAACTACTTCGGGCCGCTCGTGTTCGACACGGTCGTCCCGCGCAGCGTGCGCCTGGCCGAGGCGCCCAGCCACGGGCTCCCGATCTGCCGGTACGACTCGGGCTCGCCCGGCGCCGACGCGTACTATCGCGTTGCGATGGAGGTCGTCGAGCGTGGCTGAGGGAACGAAACCGCGCGGTCTGGGCCGCGGCCTCGCGGCCCTCGTGGCCGAGTTCCCCGGTGGCGGCACCGTCTCCGTCGAGATCGAGGTCGACCGCATCCGGCCCAACCCTCGCCAGCCGCGACGCACCTTCGACGACGCCGCCCTCGACGGCCTGGTCGAGTCCGTCCGCGCCGCCGGCCTGGTGCAGCCGATCGTCGTACGCGACACGGGCGACGGGTTCGAGATCGTGGCGGGCGAGCGCCGCTGGCGGGCCGCGCGCCAGGCCGGGCTCACGACCATCCCGGCCATCGTCCGCCAGGCCGACGAGCGCGAGGCGCTGATCCTGGCCCTCGCTGAGAACGTGGCCCGCGAGGACCTGAACGCGGTCGAGCTGGCCCGCGCCTACGCCGTTCTGTCCGACGAGCTCGATCTGTCGCAGACCGAGATCGCCCGCCGGGTCGGCCGCAGCCGGCCCGCCATCGCCAACACGCTGCGGCTGCTGGAGCTCCCCGACGGCGTGCTCGAGCTGATCGCCGCCGGCGACCTGTCGGAGGGCCACGGACGGGCGCTCCTGCTCACGGGTGGGCAGGACGAGCGGACGACGCTGGCCCGCCGGGCCGTCGACCGCGGCTGGTCGGTGCGCGACACCGAGGCGGCCGCCCGCGGGGCCGGCCAGAAGACGCCCAAGCAGGCGCGCCGCTCCTCCGGGGCCATGGACGAGGAGCTCGCCCACCTCGCGGTGGACGCCGCCTGGCAGTCGCTCAACCTGCGCGCCTCGGTCCGCCGCGGGCCGCGCGGCGGGCGGGTCGAGATCCACTTCTCGACGCCCGCGGAACTGGGGCGCATCGTGGATCAGCTGCGCGCCGAGCGCGTGTCCTGGGCGGACTGACGCGGTGGTATCCTGCCGTCGCTCTCGGGCGATTAGCTCAGTCGGTTAGAGCGCCGCTCTGATAAGGCGGAGGTCCCTGGTTCGAGTCCAGGATCGCCCATCTCGAGATGCCGACTCGATGCGCCTGGGTGCCGGCGGGTGACCCGCTCTATCTCGCCTACCACGACGAGGAGTGGGGGGTGCCGTCGCGGGACGAGCGCCACCTCTACGAGATGCTGGTGCTGGAGGGCGCGCAGGCCGGCCTCTCGTGGTCGACGATCCTGCGCAAGCGTGAGGGCTACCGGCGGGCGTTCGCCGGCTTCGACGCCGAGCGTGTGGCCCGGTTCGGCGTGGCAGACGTCGAGCGGCTGATGGCCGATGCCGGGATCGTCCGAAACCGGCTCAAGATCGAGTCGGCGATCGCCAACGCCCGGGCCGTGCTCGCCGCGCGCGAGCAGGACGGCGGCCTGGCCGGCTACCTGTGGAGCTTCGTCGGCGGTGAGCCGCTGCGGAACGCCTGGACGACGACCGCCGAGATCCCCGCCGAGACGGCGGAGTCGAAGGCCATGAGCCGTGACCTCAAGCGGCGCGGATTCCGATTCGTGGGGCCGACGGTCTGCTACGCGTTCATGCAGGCCACCGGCCTCGTGAACGACCACACGGTCGACTGCGACCGGTACCGAGCTGTGCAGCGGGCCGCCGCGACGTGACGGGCTGGGACGAGCTCGGGCCCGAGTGGCAAACCTGCTTCGAGCTCGCCTGGCGGGCGTACGGGAGCGGGACGACGCCGGTCGGGGCCGTCCTGGTCGACGGTGCCGGCCGGGAGGTCGCCCGCGGCGTCAACGCGCGTTTCGCTCCGGCCGGCTCCTCGCTGCTCGCGGGGAGCCACGTCGCCCACGCCGAGGTGATCGCGCTCGCAGCGCTGGACGCCCGTGGGAGCTTCTCGGATCACGTGCTCTACACCACGCTGGAGCCCTGCCTCCTGTGCGTCGGCGCGGCGATCATGTCGACGGTCGGCGAGATGCGGTTCGCCGGGATCGACCCCTACGCCGGCGCCACGGCCGTCCTCGACGGCTCGAATGCGCACATCGACCTGACGCAGACGCGGTTCGCCGGCCCGCTCGCCGGTCCTCCCGGCGCGTTCGCCGCCGGGCTTCTCGTCGAGTTCTGCGCCCGCCGGGCCAGAGGAGGCCCGGTGACCGCGGCGTACCGGGATTCGGCGCCCGCGATCCTTGCGGTCGCCGAGGTGATGGCCTCCCTGGAGCTTCCGGCCGCGGCCGAAGCGGGGGCGCCCCTGCCCGAGGTGTACGACCGTGTGATCGGGGCGCTCGGATAGACTCGCGCCTCGTGGCCGACGGCGGGCTCGATCTCACCCCGGAGCAGATGCGCGAGCTGGGGTATGCGGCGGTCGACGCGGTCGTCGAGCACCTGACGACCCTCCGGGACGGGCCGACGTTCACGGCGCCGCCGCCGGACCTGGCCGAGCGGATCCTGGAGCCGCCGCCCGAGCAGGGCTCCGACCCCGTGCAGCTCCTGGGGTGGCTGCGCTCCGAGGTCCTGGCTGCGGGGGTGCGAAACCACCACCCGGGCATGTTCGCGTTCATCCCGGTCGCGCCCACGTTCCCCGGCGTCGTCGCCGACATGCTCGCCGCCGGGATGAACGTCTTCGCCGGCAGCTTCCAGAGCGGGCCGGGCGCGTCGGTCATCGAGCTCGAGGTGCTGGGATGGTTCCGCGAGCTGCTCGGCCTGGCGCCGTCCGCCGACGGCGTGATCGCGAGCGGCGGGTCGACGGCCAACCTGGTCGGGCTCGCCGTGGCGCGCGACCGCCGCCCCGAGGGCGGCGCGGCGCGGGTCGCCTACACGACGAGCGAGGCCCATTCGTCGGTCGGCCGGGCGCTGCGCCTGTTGGGGATGGACCGCGTCCACGAGGTCGAGGTCGACGAGCGATTCGGCATGCGGCCCGACGCGCTCTCCGCGGCGATGGCGGCCGACGCGGCGGCCGGCCTCGTGCCCTGGTGCGTGATCGCGGCGGCGGGCACGACCAACACCGGCGCAGTCGACGACCTGCCGGCGCTGCGGAGGGTCGCCGACGAGCACGGCGCCTGGATCCACGTCGACGGCGCCTACGGAGGCTTCCTGGCGCTGACCGACCGCGGACGCGCCGCGATGCCCGGCCTGGAACTGGCCGACACGCTCGTCCTCGACGCGCACAAGTCGCTCTACTGTCCCCTCCTCGCCGGCATCGTCTTCGCCCGCGACGGAGCCGAGCTCGAGCGAACCTTCACCGTGCGGCCGGCGTACCTGAAGGACATGGACCGCTACGGCGGGGTGAACTTCGCCGACCGCGGCATCGAGCTCTCGCGTCCGTTCCGGGCGCTCAAGGTCTGGCTCACCGTGAAGACGTTCGGCCTGCGCGAGATCCGGGCGGCGCTCGACCGCAGCCTCGACCTCGCGCTCCTGGCCGCTCGGCTGATCGAGGAGTCGCCGCGTCTCGAGCTCGTGACCGGCCCGTCCCTGGGCGTCGTCAACTTCCGCTCGGCGGCCGGCGTGGCGGTCGAGCGGATGATGGCGGAGGTCGTCTCGGCCGGCGCCTACATCAGCGCGACGACGGTGCGAGGAGAGCGCACGGCCCGCATCTGCGCGCTCGGTCACCGGTCCGACGAAGCGGCGCTGCGGAGCGTCGTCGAGGCTGCCGCGGCCGCCAACTGAGCCCGCGAGGGCCGTGGCTATACTGGCCAGAGGATGCAGGAGATGAGCATCTACGGCGTGTCGTTCGACATGGTGGGGAAGCAGCCGATCGTCCTTCTCCGCACCCTCGACGGCACGAAGTTCCTGCCCATCTGGATCGGCCACCCGGAGGCGGCGGCGATCCTGATGAAGCTCCAGGGGACGCCCACTCCGCGGCCGATGACGCACGACCTCGTCACCGACATGCTCGGCGAGCTGAACGCGAGCGTGTCCCGGGTGGCGGTGACCGAGCTGCGGGAGAACACCTTCTACGCGCAGATCACGCTCCAGGTGAACGGATCGGAGATCGAGATCGACTCCCGCCCGTCCGACGCGATCGCGCTGGCCGTCCGGGCCGACGCGAAGATCTACGTGGCCGACGAGGTGATCGACGACTCGGCGATCGAGTTCAACCAGGAGCCGGAGGACTCGGGCGAGGTCATCGACGAGTTCAAGAAGTTTCTCGAGAACGTCAGTCCCGAGGACTTCGGGAACTAGCCAGCGAGCGGCCGATGACCAGCCGCTGGATCTCGGCGGTGCCGTCCACGACCTGGAGCATCTTGGCGAGGGCGATCATTCGCGCCAGCGGGTGGTCGAGCAGCCAGCCGTAGGCGCCGAGCGTCTCGCTGCACGCGATCGCCGCCCGTAACGCCGCGTCCGGGCAGAACCGCTTCGCATGGGCGACTGCGACCGGCCCGTCAGCCGTCCCCAGGCGCTCGGCTGCGCGCCGGTAGAGGAGGCGGCTCGCCTCGAGGTCTGTTGCCACATCAGCCAACGAGAACTGGATCGCCTGGAGATCGAGCAGCGGCCGCCCGAACGCCTGCCGCTCTCCGGCATAGGCGACGGCGACGTCGAGCGCCTCGGCGTGCAGCCCGGCGGAGATGGCGGCGATGTCGCACCTCGCCACGTCGATCGCCCCGAGCGCCGCGCGCATGCCGGCGCCGGGGGGTGCGAGGAGGGCCGCCGGGGCCGCGTCCAGCTCCATCTCGCCGATCGGCAGGAAGTCGGCGCAGGCCTTCCGGTACAGCGTCGAGAACGACACGCCCGGCGCCGAGCGCTCGACGGCGACGACGGCGACGTCCCGGTGCCCCGGCTCGTCCGACGTCTTGCACACCACGAGGAAGACGTCGGCCTCGCCGGCCAGCGAGACCCACGCCTTGCGCCCGGTGACGCGCCAGCCGCTCCCGTCCGGCTCGGCCCGGGTGGTGATCGCGGCGGCGTCCGAGCCGGCGTGCGGCTCGGTCAGCGAGAAGCCGCCCAGCGCCTCGCCGGCGACGAGCGGCCGCGCCCAGCGCGCCGCGAGCTCGGGGTGACCCGCGACCGCGGCCGCCACGGCGTTGTGCATCGAGAGCGAGAAGGCGAGGGCGGCGTCGCCACGGCCGAGCTCCTCGAACACGGCCATCCCCTCCGGATACGAGAGCCCGGCGCCGCCGGCGTCCACCGGGCAGAAGAGCCCCGTCAGGCCCGAGCCCGCGACGGCCGCGCGCGGGTAGCGGCCGTCGCGCTCCCACTCGGCGACCGCCGGCATCACCTGCTCGCGCGCGAAGGCGGCCGCCCGGGCCTGCATGGCGGCGGATGATATCGGCCGGGTTGCACGCCCGGATAGACTCCGGCCACACGGCCACGGGAGGCGATCGCAATGCCCCACAATGCCAGCCAGTGGTTCGCGCAGCGCTCCGTCCAGGGCGTGGGCGAGGACGGCGCCGCGGAGCGCGTCACGATCTGGATCGAGCGGAAGCCGGGGGCGGTGTGGGCCGTCGGCCGCGCCGTCGACCTGGCGCAGCGCACGAACGGCGCGATCCGCGACGACGACTACGTCTTCGAGGGCTTCGAGATGGGAGACGCCCTCGACGCCGCCAACGACGCGCTCGCCTCCGACCTCGAGGTGTCGCGCGGCGACGGCCGCGCGCAGGACATCCAGCCGTTCGCGGAGCCGGAGCTGCTCCAGCCGCTCGAGCGCTGGTTCTTCGGGCACGCGCCCGGCTGAGCCGGACGCCGGGGTCTCAGCCGCCGGTCGCGGTCACGACCAGGAGCACGACGTTCATCGCGATCACGAGCGCCGAGACGCCGATCGCGAGGGCGCGCACGACCGGGCCGTTCACGAGCTCGCCCATCACGTCGCGCCTCGACGTGAGCCACACGAGCGGGACGACTGCGAACGGCAGCACGAGCGACAGGATGACCTGGCTCGCCACGAGCGTCCGGAGCGTGTCGGCACCCGCGCCGATCACGATCAGCGCCGGGATCATGGTGATGAGCCGGCGGATGAAGACCGACACGCGCCAGTTCATGAACCCGTCCACGATCATCTGGCCCGCCATGGTGCCGACCGTCGAGGAGGACAGACCCGAGGCCAGGAGCGCGATCCCGAACGCCGCCGGCGCGAGCGAGCCGAGCAGCGGGCCGAGCGTCGCGTGCGCGTCCTCGATCCCCGAGATGTCCGCGCCGACATGGAAGAAGACCGCGGCCGCCATGATCACCATCGACGCGTTGATCAGGAACGCGCCGTTCATGGCGAGCGCGATGTCGATCATCTCGCGGCGGAAGTGCTCGCGCTTGCTCTCGCCCGCCAATATCTCGGCGCGGTGCTGGACGAGGCCCGAATGCAGATAGACGACGTGCGGCATGACCGTCGCGCCGACCATGCCGACCGCGACGTAGACCGCGCTCGACTGGATCCCCGGCACGAGCATGCCGTGCAGGACGCTGCCCGGGTCGGGGTTCGACATGAAGATCTCGACGACGAACGCCGCCCCGATCACCGCCACGAAGGCGATCACTGCGAGCTCGAAGCGCACGTGGCCGTAGCGCTGCATCGCGAGCAGCGCGAACGAGACGACCGCCGTCAGGAGCGCTGAGGGCAGGAGAGCGATCCCGAACAGGATGTGCATGCCGATCGCCGCGCCCAGGAACTCCGCGAGGTCGGTTGCCATCGCCGCCGCCTCGGCCGCGAGCCAGAGCCCGATCCGGGCCCGGCGGCTGGTGTGGGCCCGGATCGCCTGTGGCAGCGTGAGGCCGGAGGCGATGCCGAGCTTGGCCGAGAGCGACTGGATCAGGATCGCCATCAGATTGGAGGCCACGAGCACCCACAGGAGCAGGTAGCCGAAGTCGGCGCCGGCCTGGATGTTGGTGGCGAAGTTGCCGGGGTCCATGTAGGCGACGCTGGCGACGAACGCCGGGCCCAGGAACGGCAGCACCCGCTTCATGCGGGCCCACGGCGAGATCACGTGCGGGACGGGCGCGACCGCCGCGCGGACGGCGTTCGGCGTCACGCCGTCACCTCCACGCGGATCCGCTCGGCGAGCTCGACGCCGACCGCCTGGTGCGTCCCGCCGACGTCCAGGGTCAGCGGCCCGCCGAACGGCGCCTTGTCGAGCATCGTGAAGCGGGTGTCGGGCACGAGCCCGAGGCCGGCGAGGTACTGGAGCAGCGACGGGTCGCCGTCGGGCACCTGGCGCACGACGGCGGCCTGGCCCGGCTCGAGCTCGGCCATCCGGTGGGCCGGCTCGGCGGCGATCACGAGCTCGGCGGTCGGGATCGGATCGCCGTGCGGGTCGGTCGCGGGGTAGCCGAGCACGCGGTCGATCTCGGCCTCGAGCTCCTCGGAGAGCACGTGCTCGAGGCGTTCCGCCTCGGAGTGCACCTTGTCCCAGGAGAGGCCGAGCGTCTGCGTGAGGTACACCTCGAGCAGCCGGTGGTGGCGCACGACCTCGAGCGCCGCCTTCTCGCCCGGCGGGGTGAGGGTGACGCCGCGGTACTTGCTGTGCTCGACGAGCCCGAGGCCCGCCAGCTTCTTCACCATCGACGTGGCCGAGGCCGCCGACACGCCCATGGCGTCGGCGAGGGCGGACGTGGTCGCCTTGCCGTCGCGGCGCTCGAGCAGGTAGATCTGCTTCATGTAGTCCTGGACGGCGTCGCTCAACATCTAAACCGCAATTTAGACGCGGCGAAACCAGAATTCAAGCGAGGATGCGGAGGCGCGGCAGGCCCGCGGGCAGCGCGGCCGCCTCGCGGCCGGTCTGCTCGAGCACCTGGAGTGCGCGCGCGCCCTCGTCCCCCAGGTCGACCGTGTGCTCGGTGACGTAGAGGGCGACGTACGGCCAGATCACGTCCTCGCCCAGCTCCTGGGCGTACCGCTGGATCGTGACGAGCACCTCCTCCCGGTGCTCGGCCGCGTAGGCGATCGAGTCCCGCAGGACGGCGGTCATGGTCTCGGCCGTGCCCGCGGGCAGGTCGAGCCGGGCGACGACGCCTCCCAGCGGCACGGGCGCGCGCGCCAGGCGCTCGAACGACGCTCCGAGATCCTCGACGAGCCGGAGGCCGTCTCGGCGGTAGGTGAGCCGGCCCTCGTGGATGAGCACGCCCAGGTCGGCGGCGTCGCGATGGAGCGCCGGACCGATGTCCGAGAAGACGGCGTGCTCGATCCGGGGGCTGTCGGGGTGCAGGCAGCGGTAGAGCAGGGTGGCGGTGGTCGTCGGGCCCGGGCAGAGGACGCGCGCCTCCGGCGAGGGCCCGATGCCGTCGCGGGCGGCCACGATCAGCGGCCCGACGCCGAACCCGAGCGCCGATCCCGCCGGGAGCACCCCGTAGCGGTCCGCCAGCAGGAGGGCGGCATGGAAGCTCGCCTTCGAGACGTCGTAGCGGTCGGCGAAGAGGCCGTCGTTCAGCGCCTGCACGTCGAGCAGCTCGGCCTCGAACTCGAGGCCGCGCAGGTCGATCTTGCGTTCCAGGATCGCGTGGAACGCGAACGTGTCGTTGGGGCACGTCGAGAGCCCGAGCCGCAGCTTCACGCCGGCTCCTCGATCCGCGCGCGCACCGCTCGTAGCGCGTCGGCCATGCGCCAGCCCGCGTGGTCGCGGTCGCCCGCCCGGTTGGAGGCCCCGCGCACGATCCGAAGCGGCACGCCGAAGAGGGAGGCGGCGATCGCCACGGCGAACCCCTCCATCTCCTCGGCCACCGCGGCGGGATACCGCGCCGCGCGCGCCTCCGCGCCGGCCGGGGTCGCGGCCGCCTCGGCGACGGAGAGGATCTCGCCCTCCGTCCCTCCGAGCGCGATCACGTCGGTCTCCGCGAAGCCGAGCGCGGCCGGCCCCGAGCCGCCGGCGCCGATGCCGTCGAGGCGGACCGCTGAGGAGTCGAGCGCCGCGCCGATCGCCAGCCGATCCGGGTCATACGTCCCGGCCGCGCCCGCCAGGATGACTCCCTCCTCGGCGGCGTGGCGATGCGTGGCGATGGCGTGGGCAGCGCCGGCCCCGGCGGCCGCGAGCCCGAAGCCGCACACGCAGACCGGCCCGGGCAGCGCACCGCCCAGCAGCTCCGCCTCGGCTTCGGTGGGGACGAGGATGAGCGCCGGTGCCTCCGTCTACGCGATCTCGACCATGCGCCGGATCGCGCCGCGCGCGCGGGCGGCGAGCTCGGGCTCGACGGTGACCCTGTGGCGCATCTCGAGCAGCGAGTCGCGCAGCTTCTCGAGCGTGATCATCTTCATGTACCGGCAGACCGCCCGCTCGCTCATGGCGTAGAAGCGCGCGTCCGGCGCCTCCTTCCCGAGCCGGTGCAGGATGCCGGTCTCGGTCGCCACCATGAACTCGCGCCGTGGCGACGTCCGCGCCCGCTTCACCATCCCCTCGGTCGAGAGGACGTGGGTGCGTGCGCCGAGCGCCGGGCTCTCGGTCGCCGCGTACATGCACTGGCTGGCGCAGCCGCACTCCGGGTGGATCAGGAGCTCGGCGTCGGGGTGCTCGTCGAGCGTCTTCGCCACGTCGTCGGGCCGGATCCCCGCGTGGACATGGCACTCGCCCGGCCAGATCTTCATCTTGCGGCCGGTGACGCGCTCGAGGTATGCGCCGAGGAACATGTCGGGGAGGAACAGGATCTGGCGATCCGCCGGCACCGCCTCGATCACCTGTCGCGCGTTCCCCGACGTGCAGCAGTAGTCCGAGAGCGCCTTCACCTCGGCGGTCGTGTTCACGTAGCTCACGACCACCGCGCCGGGGTTCTCGTCCTTCCACCGCGCCAGCGCGTCGGCGTCGATCGCGGCGGCCAGGGAGCAGCCGGCGTCGAGGTCGGGGATGAGGACGGTCTTCTCCGGGGCGAGCACCGCGGCCGTCTCGGCCATGAAGTGGACGCCGCAGAAGACGATGACGTTGGCCTCGGTGGCGGCCGCCTGCTGCGAGAGGCCGAGGGAGTCGCCGACGTAGTCCGCCACGTCCTGCACCTCGGGCACCTGGTAGTTGTGGGCCAGGAGCACGGCCTTGCGCTCGGTCGCCAGCGAGCGGATCTCGTCCTGCAGGCGATCGGTCATCGATGCGGTCATGACTGCCACGGGAGTACCTCCAGCGAGACGACGAGCGCCGTCACCGAGGGGGTGAGAGCCCCGATCGAGATCGTGTCGACGCCGGTCTCGGCGACGGCGCGGACGGTGTCGAGCGTGATCCCGCCGGACGCCTCGAGGCGGGCGCGGCCGTCCGTGCGGGCGACAGCCTCGCGCAGGCGGGCGGGATCCATGTTGTCGAGCAGGATGGTGTCGGCGCGGGCCGCGAGCGCCTCGTCGAGCTGGCCGAGGTCGTCCACCTCCACCTCGACGGAGAGGCCGGGGCCCGCGGCCCGGGCCGCCTCGACCGCCGGCACGATGCCGCCCGCGATGGCGACGTGGTTGTCCTTGATCAGGATCGCGTCGTCGAGGCCCATGCGGTGGTTCCGGCCGCCGCCGCAGGCGACGGCGCGCTTGTCGATCGCTCGCAGCCCCGGGGCGGTCTTGCGCGTGTCGAGGATCTCGGCGCCCGTGCCGGCAACGGCGTCGACGTAGGCCCGGGTTGCGGTCGCGATGCCGGACATCCGCTGCACCACGTTGAGGGCCGTGCGCTCCGCGCTCAGGACGGCCTGCGCCCGGCCCCGGATGCGCGCCACCGTGACGGGCGGGGCGGCGATCGCGTCGCCGTCGGCCGCCAGGAGCTCCATCTCGGCGCCCGGGTCGAGCGCCCGCACGCATGCCAGGAGCTCGGCGAGGCCGCAGATGACGCCGGCCGCCTTCACGACGACGGCGGCGACGACCTCGGCGCCGGCCGGGACGATCGCCTCGGTGGTGACGTCGCCGGTGCCGAGGTCCTCGGCGAGGGCCCGTTCGATCACGTCGTCGACGATGCCGCTGCGCACGGCTCGGCTCCCTCCAGGGTCGGGTCGAGGTCGGGGAAATCGCGCCGCAGGTGGGCGCCGCGGCTCTCGCGCCGCTCCAGGGCGGCGGAGGCGATCAGCGTGGCGACGCGAACCGGGTTGGACTCCGGCTGGCCGTCGAGCCAGGCGAGGAGCCCCTCGAGCCCGTCGCGGTCGCGAACCGGGCCGGCATCCTCCCACATGCGCCGTCGCAGCTCCGGGAGCCGCGCCCGCGCGAGCGGCCGCTCCGGCGCCGGCCCGTCGGGCGCGTCCATGGTGGGGGCGTCGAGGCCGGCGTGCACGGCGCGGTGGGCGAAGACGAAGCATTCGAGCAGCGAGTTCGACGCCAGCCGGTTGGCGCCGTGAGCGCCCGTGCAGGCGCTCTCACCGGAGGCGTAGAGGCCGGCCAGGCTGGTGGCGCCGTCGAGGTCGGTGGCGATCCCGCCCATGAGGTAGTGGGCCGCAGGCGCCACCGGCACCGGGTCGCGGCACAGGTCGATGTCCAGGCCGGCGCAGCCCTCGACGAGGCTCGGGAACCGGCCCTGGACGTGGTCCGGGTCGAGATGCCGGAGCGAGAGGAAGCTCGCCTCTCCGCGCTCGAGGCGGGCCTGAAGGACGCGCGTCACGACGTCGCGCGGGGCCAGCTCCGCGTCCGGGTGCTCGGCGGGCATGAACCGCTCGCCGTCCGCAGAGACGAGGTGGGCGCCCTCGCCGCGGACGGCCTCCGACACGAGGAAGGCGCGCCCCCCGGCGGCGACGGCCGTCGGATGGAACTGGACGAACTCCATGTGGCGCACGCGAGCCCCGGAACGCTGGGCGAGCGCGATCCCGTCCCCGGTCGCACCGGCCGGGTTGGTGGTGCGTGCGTAGAGCGCTCCGGCGCCGCCGGTGGCAAGCAGGGTCATCCGCGCCCGTACGGGGACGAGCTCGTCGTGGCCGAGCACCCACGCGCCCGCACACGCCTCGCCGCCGCCGAGAAGGCCGATCGCCGCGGCGTGCTCGACGACGCGCACCCGCTCATCGGCGAGCACGCGCACGATCAGGGCGCGGGCGATCGCGGCGCCGGTCGCCGCGCCGCCGGCGTGGAAGATCCGGTTGCGGCTGTGCCCGCCCTCACGCGCGAGCTCTGGCCGGCCGGCCTCGTCGCGGTCCCACTCGACCCCGAGCCGCTCGAGGTCGGCGACGCGTCGGATCCCGTCCCGGACGAGCACCTCGACGGCGGCGGGGTCGGCGATGCCGCGGCCGACCGCCAGCGTGTCTGCGGCGTGCAGGGCGGGGTCGTCGTCGTCCGCGACCGCGGCGGCGATGCCGCCCTGGGCCATGAACGAGTTCGAGGACTGGAGTGAGCCCTTGGTGACGAGCGTGACCCGGGCGCCGCGCGCCGCCGCCTCGAGCGAGGCGTAGAGCCCCGCCAGGCCTGCGCCGACGATCAGGACGTCGGTGCGGTGTGACCATCGTTCGGGCACGGCGCACCCATATTAGCCTAAGTGACTAAAACTCGCCGGGAATGGACCAGAGGGGCGTGACGTTCCCCTGAGGGCATGCTCCTCCTGGCTGATACGCTCGTCGGCATGGCCTCCGAGCCGGACTCGTCGACGCCCGGCGCCGCGCAGGCGGCCGCCGCCCGCGACCGCGCGCGCTTCGAGGACGAGGCGCTCCAGCACGCCGAGCACCTCTACCGGATCGCGCTGCGCCTGACCGGCTCGCCGCAGACGGCGGAGGATCTCGTCCAGGAGACGTACCTGCGTGCCTTCCGTGCGTGGCGGTCGTACTCGCCGGGGACCAACCTGGCCGCCTGGCTGGCGACGATCATGCGAAACGCGAACATGGACGAGCTGCGGCGCCAGAGCCGCCGTCCGCCGTCCGAGCCGCTCGACGAGCAGAGCGACTACTACCTCTACAACCGCCTGGCCGATGCCGGGCGTGAGCCGCAGGAGCGGGTGCTGGCCCGCCTGTCGGGGACCGGGGTCGTCGAGGCCCTGTCGGAGGTGCCCGAGAACTTCCGCGAGGTGGTGGTGCTGGTCGACGTCGGCGACTTCTCCTACGCCGACGCCGCCGAGATCCTCGGGATCCCGATCGGGACCGTCATGTCGCGGCTCTATCGGGGCCGGCGGCTGCTGAAGCAGCGGCTCGCGGAGCGGGCGGAGCGGGAGGGCGCGGCGTGAGCGCCGATCCCTGTCACGGCGCCGAGCACCTGGTCCAGCCGTATCTCGATCGCGCCCTGACGGAGGCCGAGGTGGCCCGGATCGACGGCCATCTGCGCGAGTGCGAGTACTGCAACGATCGCTACGTCTTCGAGCGGCGCCTGCGCGAGGTCGTGCGCGACTGCTGCTGCGGGGATCCGGTGCCGGCCGGCTTCGTCGACCGGCTGCGGCTCCGCTGCTGTGGTCAGGACGACGTGGCGTAGTCGACGTCGCCCGGCGGGCGCAGGTCGCGGCAGTCTATGAGGTCCGCCCCGAGCGGACGCACCGGCGTCTCACCGTGGCGCGGGATCCGGCCCCAGAGCGGTCGCGGCACCACGACCGGGTGGGAGCGTCCGGCGCCGTAGTCGGCGGCGAGAACGCGCCCGGACGCCGGCGCCGCGGCCAGCCGTCGCACCGCCTCGGGATCGAGCTCGGGGCCGTCGCCGAGCACGACGAGCGCCCGGTCGGCGTCCTCGGACAGCGCGGCCAGGCCGGCGTGCAGCGACGCCGCCTGCCCGTCACGCCACGCCTGGTTCACGACCACGCGCGCCCCGTGCACGTCGACGGCGGCGAGGACGTCTCCGGCTCGCGCGCCCAGCACGACCACGCGGTCGCCGATCGCCGACTCCGCGACCGCCGCGAGCACCCGCTCGAGCATCGGGACGCCGTCGACCCCGTGCAGCTGCTTCAGCCCGCCGTAGCGGCGGCCCTCGCCGGCGGCCAGGACGACCGCGGCGATCACACGTCGAGCACGATCGAGTCGGCGATCTGGAGCGTTCGGGCCGCCGCCCGGCTGTACGGGCGGGCGTCGTCGGGATCCTCGATGGCGAGTGACTGCGTCCACAGCTCCTCGGCCAGGTCGAGCAGGCCCGCGACGATCTCGAGATCGTCGTTGCCGTTCGTGTCGCACGCGCGCCGGGCGAGGCCGATGGCGCCCGGCGTGTCGGGAAGCCGCGTCCAGAGCAGCGTCGTGGCCATGATCAGGTACTCGTGGACGCGCACGCGCTGGAGCGGGACGGTGCGGTCGCGTGCCACGAGCGGCGGCGAGAGCGTCCCCGCCGGCTCGCCGCGGGCGGCGCGCTCGGCGTTGTCCCACATGATCGCCCGCACCTGCTCGGGCGCCGCGCCCGCGCGGTTGAGCGCCGTACCCACCTGGATCTGGGCGATCCCCGGCGCCCCGTAGGGAGCGTCGCTGGCGAAGACGATCTGCTCTGGCGAGACGGTCGCGAAGAGCGCACGCAGGTCGGTGTTGGACCAGACGGAGGTGTCGTAGAGGACGTTGGGATGGTTGAGGAGGGTGCGCCCGATCTGCTGGAGGTCGGCGATCGCGGCGTGCGCCAGGATGAGCTGGGCCTGCGGGTGGTGCTCGACCAGGTGCTGGAGGTCGTCGGCGATGGCCGGGAGCCCGCGGCCGGCGTGGATCAGGATCGGCACACGCCGCTCGGCGGCAAGCCGGAAGACGGGGTCGAGCGCCGCCTCGCCGAACGTGAACTTCTGCGCGCGCGGGTGCAGCTTGATGCCGCACGCGCCCCGGTCGAGGCACCGCTCCGCCTCGGCGATCGGCCCGTCGGTGAGATCGAGCCGGCAGAACGGGACGAGCACGCCCTCCGACGCCGCCGCCCACTCCAGCACGCGGTCGTTCGGCACGCGGTAGGCGGGGAAGCGGTCGGGGTCGTTCAGCGGGAACGTGAAGCAGCGCTCGACGCCGTGCCGGCGCAGGGCGGCCATCAGCTCCTCGGGCGAGAGCGTGAACCCGTCCTCGTCCACGCCGAGGTGGGTGTGCGCGTCCCACACGCGGATGTCCTCGGGCAGCGTTGAGCGGATGCGGTCGAAGTGCTCGGTGAGGAGACGTTCGAACCGCGGCGTCGGCACGTCGCGAACGCTATCAGCGGCCGGGTGATAGCTTGTCCGCATGACCCGAGGACTGCTCATGTTCGCCGATTCCGTCCGGGATCCGGACCTCTTCTTCGCCACCGGGATCTCGGTCGGCGACCCGTTCATCTACGTCGAGACGAACGGACAGCGCGTGATCGTGACGAGCGAGATCGAAGCCGACGCCGCGAGCCGCAACTCGCGGGCGACCGACGTCTGGCTCAACTCCAGGTTCGGCGCTCGCGAGCTGGTCGCGGGCGGCATGTCGTGGGACGACGCCCAGCTCGAGGTGCTCGACCGTGTCGTCGCCGAGCTCGGGCTGGACGAGGTCGTCGTGCCGCCGTCGTTCCCGGTCGTCTTCGCCGACCACCTGCGCGGCAAGGGCTTCACCGTGACGCCGGACCGGGACAGGTTCGAGCTTCGCCGGCGGTCGAAGGACGACTACGCGCTGGCCGGGATCCGCGCCGCCCAGCGGGCCACCGAGGCCGCGATGACACGCGTGGTGGAGGTGCTCGGCTCGTCGAGCCCGGGCGGAGCCGGCCTCGTGTTCGAGGGCGAGGACCTCACCGCCGAGCGGGTGCGGGCCGAGGTGATCGAGACGTTGCGCGCTCACGGCTGCGAGGGTGAGCCGCCGATCACGAGCCCGGGCCCGCAGGGGGCGTTCGTCCACGAGCTCGGCACCGGCCCCGTGCGGCCGGGCGAGTCGCTCATCGTCGACATCTTCCCGAGGCACGGGCAGTCCCGCTTCTGCGCCGACATGACGCGCACGTTCTGCTTCGGGGACGCCCCGGACGAGCTGCGGCGCATGCACGCGACGGTGCTCGAGGCCGTGAAGCGGTCGACCGAGGCCATCCGCTCCGGCGTGAACGGGCGCAGCGTGTGGGAGGCCGCCTGTGACGTGATCGAGGCCGACGGCTACCGCACGCAGCGCAGCATGCCGAAGGGCGAGACCCTGGACGAGGACTTCTTCCACGGGCTCGGCCACGGTGTCGGACTCGAGGTGCACGAGGCGCCCAGCATGGGCCTCTCCGGCGACGATCTGATCGCCGGCGACGTCGTCACGATCGAGCCCGGCGTCTACCGCAAGGGCTTCGGCGGCGTGCGGCTGGAGGACCTGGCCGTGGTCCAGGACGGCGGCGCCGAGGTGCTCACCGAGTTCGCCTACGACATGGAGATCCATGCCTAGAGGCCGCACCGGCCCCCGGCCGGTCTTCCACGTGGACGACCCGGTCGCGGTCGGACGCCGGATCCGCCAGCTGCGCCAGCAGCACGGGCTCTCGCTGCGCCAGATCGCCGGCCCGGGCTGCTCGCCCGGCTACCTCTCGCGGGTGGAGCGCGGCCAGCGCGTGCCGTCCGTGAGCGTGATGGCCGACCTGGCCGAGAAGCTCGGCGTGACGCTCGAGGACCTCGGTGGACGTGACATCCGCACCCGGATCCCGGAGACCCGCCTCCTCGACATCGAGCTCGCCGCACGCATGGGCGACGAGACCGCCCCCGACCAGGTGCGGCGGGCGCTCGAAGATGCGGACCGGATCGGCGATCGGCGGGCCGAGAGCCGGCTGCTCGAGGCGCTGGCGCACATCGCCGCGGAGGCCCGCCGAGACAGTGATGCGGCGCGCCTGTGCGAGGAGGCGATCCGCGCGGCTCCGTCCCCGGCGACGAGCCGGGCCCGTCCGGCGCTGCACGAGACGCTCGGCCGGGCGTATGCCGGTCTGGGCCGGATGGACCGATCGGTCGAGGTTCTGCGCGGGGCGCTCGACGAGGCGCTCGCCGAGCCCACCGATCCCGGGCTCGCCGTCCGCTTCGGCGTACTTCTCGCCAGCGCGTACACCGACGCGGGCCAGCCCGACGACGCCTATCGGACGCTCGAGGCGATCACCGGCGTGCGCGACGTCCTGAGCGATCCGGTCTCGCTGGCGCGGCTCGAGTGGGCCATCTCCCGGGCGTACGCCGAGGACGGCGAGATCGATCTCGCCGAGCGCTACGCCCGCCGGGTCGTCGCGGCGCTCGAGTGCAGCGAGCACCTTCAGCTCCTCGGCCGCTCGCATGTGCTGCTCGGGAGCATCCTGCTCGACCGCGACCGGCACGCCGAGGCCGATGCGGAGCTGCGCCGCGCCACCGAGCTGCTCGAGCGCAGCAGCACGCCCGCACCGGAGCTGGCGCTCCTCGACTACGAGCGGTCGCGCTCGGCGCTCGTCGGCGGACGGCTCGACGAGGCCGACGAGCTGGCGAGGGCGGGGCTCGACCGGACCGGGACGACCGAGCCCGGGACAGCCGGGATGCTGTACACGCTTCTCGCCAAGATCGCGCTCGCGCGCGGCGAGCTCGAGGAGGCAAGGCGCCTGTGCCACGAGGCGGCGGGAGTGCTCGCGGGGACGGTGGCCGCGCACTACCTCGATGATGTGTGGCAGACGCTCGCCGACGTCGAGGAGACGGCCGGCAACCTGCCTGCGGCGCTCGCGGCGCTGCGCCGCGTCACCGCCGGCCGGCCGGCAACGCGCACCTAGCGCCTACCCGTGGGCGGGTGGACGATCACGCCCGCGAGCCGCGGGCGATCGTCCATCCGCCGCAGCCAGTCCTCGAGCCGCGGATAGCCCCCGTCGAGGGCGAGATGCTCGGCCAGGATGCGGTGGAAGCGCTCGTCGTCGTCATCGCGCAGCCAGAGGCCGTACTTGAGGAACGGGAACGCGGCGCAGTCAGCCGCCGAGAGCTCCTCGCCCAGCAGGTGGCTTCGGCCCTCGAGCAGCTCCTCGAAGAGCGCGAGCGACGCGCGCATCTCGGCAGCCAGGGCCTCGATCAGGACGTGGTCGGGCGCGTCTGCGTCGAGCTCCTCCTCGATCCTGTTCGGCGGCACCTTCCACACCCGGTTGAACCAGTCGACGAAGACGCGGGTCTCGGCCCGGCGGGCCGGGTCGGCGGGGAAGAGCGGCGGATCGGGGAAGCGTTCCTCGAGGTGCTCGATGATGCGGCTGGAGTCGGCGACCACGAAGCCCTCGTCGTCCAGGACGGGGACGAGGTCCTGGCCGCTCACCTCGCGGATCGGCTCGCGGTCGGCCGGGTCGCACATGACGACCTCCGCCTCGACGCCCTTGTGGCCGAGCGCCAGCGCCACCCGCTCGACGTTCGTCGAGAACGGGATCGCGTAGACCCGAAGCCCGCTCACACGTGGAGCAGGTCGAGGAAGCGCTGGTCGTCGTCGAACGGCCCGACGAGGCCGAAGTTGAGACCTTCCTGACGGATGGTGTCGCGGGCCAGCCGCTGGATGTCATCCGCGGTCACCGCCTCGATCCGCTCGAGCACCTCCTCGGGCTCGACGAGCCGGTCCTCCAGCGTCTCGCGTCGCAGGCCGAAGGCGAGCAGGCCGCGCGGGTCCTCGAGCTGGAGCACCAGACGGCCCTTCAGGAAGTTCTTCGTCCGGCGCAGCTCGTCGTCCTCGACCGGCTCGGCGGCGAGCTTGGCGAACTCGCCGACGATCGTCGAGACGGCCAGGTCGATGCGCTCGATGTCGACGCCGGCCTGGGAGAACAGGGTGCCCGCGTCGTGGTAGGACGAGTGGTGGCCGAAGACGTAGTAGGCGAGGCCCTGCCGCTCACGGACCTCGATGAAGAGCCGTGAGGACATCCCGCCGCCGAGGATCGCCGACATCACCTGCATGACGTAGCGGTCGGGGTGGTCGGTCGGGAGCCCGCGGACGCCGAGGCGCAGGTGGGCCTGGTCCGAGTCGCGCGTCTCGAGGCTGACACGGGCCGCGTCCTGCTTCACCTCCACGGGGGCATGCTCACCGGTGGAGCGGTCCTCGAGCGAGCCGAACTGCGACTCGACCTCCGAGAGGAAGTCACCGTTCACCGCCCCGGCGGCGCCGACGACGATCCGCCGCGGCGCGTACCAGGCGTCCAGGTAGTCGAGGAAGGTCTGCCGCCCGGCGGCGCGGATCGTCTCCTTGGTGCCGATGATGTCCCAGCCCAGCGGCTGGTCGCCGAAGAGCAGGTGGTCGTACACGCTGTCGACGTGGTCGCGGGGCGTGTCGACGTACATGTTCAGCTCCTCGATGATGACGCCCTTCTCGCGTTCCAGCTCCTCAGCGTCGAACTTCGAGTGCAGGATCTGGTCGGCCAGGACGTCGAGTGCCAGCGTGCGGTGCTCGGCCGCGCACTTGATGTAGTAGCCGGTGTACTCCTTGCTCGTGAAGGCGTTGAACTCGCCCCCGATGCCGTCGACCTCGGCGGAGATGTCCTTGGCCGTCGGCCGCTTCTCCGTGCCCTTGAAGAACATGTGCTCGGCGAAGTGGGCAATGCCGTTGGTCTCCCTGGTCTCGTACCGGCTTCCGGCGGCGACCATCACCATCACCGCCACGGATTTTGCGGCAGGCATCGGTGCCGTCACGACGCGCAGCCCATTGTCAAGGGTCGTCTTCTGGTACATGGCGGCGGTATCGTAGCCATCGCGGTGGGGAGCCCACGAGGCCGAAGCAGCGTCTTCGAGCCGGCCGCGGACCGGTACGACCGCGCCCGGCCGAGCTATCCGGAGCGGCTGTTCGACGACCTCGTCCGGATCGCGGGTCTCGCGCAGGGCGATTCCGTGCTCGAGGCCGGCTGCGCCACGGGCAAGGCGACGCGCCCGCTGGTCGAGCGCGGCCTCCGCGTGACGTGCGTCGAGCTGGGCCCGCGGCTGGCCGATCGTGCGGCGGCGGCGCTGGCCGGATACCGCACGGTCGAGGTCGTGCAGGCCGCGTTCGAGGAATGGGAGCCGCCGGCCGGCCGGCGGTTCGACCTGGTCGCGGCGGCGACCTCCTGGCACTGGATGGACCCCGCCGTCAAGTACCGGCGGGCGTTCGACCTGCTCCGCCCGGGCGGGCATCTGGCGTTCTGGTCCGCGCAGCACGTCGTGCCCGAGGGCGGCGACCCGTTCTTCGCAGATCTCCAGGCCGTCTACGACGAGATCGGCGAGGGGGTGGTCGGCGGCGAGGGCTTCCCGCGCCCGGGCGGGCTCGCGGTCGAGTCGGGTGAGATCGAGCGGAGCGGGCTCTTCGACGTCGTGCACGCGGGCCACTACGACTGGGAGGTCGTGTACGACGCCGAGGGCTACATCGAGCTCCTCAAGACCTTCTCGGGTCACATCGCCATGCGGCCGTTGCAGCGCGAGCGGCTGTTCGGCGAGATCCGCCGCCGGCTCGCCGAGCGGCCCGATGGACGGCTGCGGCGGCACTGGGGCACCGTGCTGCATGTCGCCCGCCGGCGAGATGCCGAGAGCTGACGATCGGGGCCTGGCCCCCGGACGGCGCCGGGACCCATGGGGTCATCGGCTTGCGAGCGCTGTGATGGTCGCCCGGTTGGCCGCCCAGGCGGCGAAGAGGACGACTGCCCACGCCTCCCGCCCGGCCGCCCACAGCGCGACCGCCGCGGCGCCGAAGACGACGGCCTCGAACGCGATCCGCTGCCCTGCCGAGAGCGCCACCCGCGCCTTCGGCGAGCCGAACGTGGCCCAGAGCGCGATCCACACGGCGGGCGCGGCGATCGCGACGACCCAGCTCACGCCCCATCCCCAGTAGGCGAGCGCCGCGATGGCCGCCAGCTCCAGGAGGAACCGGAGCCCGAGGTTTGCCGCCTTCACCGCCTGCATGGGTGGCGGTACGGTAGTGGCGCGATGAGGGACACCATCATGCCGGTGCTCCGCGACCAGTCCGACCCGGAGGACATCCTGCGCCTGCGGGACGCGCTCAGGTCGTGAGCTCGGCCAGGCGCCGCACGAGGAGCCGGCGCTCGGCATCGTCGTGGACGAGCTCGAGCGCCTGTCCGTAGGCCGCTCGCGCATCGTCGACGCGACCCAGCCGGCGCAGCAGCTCGCCCCGGGTCGCGTGCAGGTAGTGGTAGTCGCCGAGCTCCAGCCCGTCCACGATCGCGAGGCCGGCCTCGGGCCCCTGCGCCTCGGCGACCGCCACCGCCCGGCTCAGCTCGACGACCGCGGAGCCGGTGAGGCGTGAGAGCTCGCCGTAGAGCGCCGCGATCTCGTGCCAGTCGCGCGGCTCGTCGGCGTGGAGCGAGGCGATCGCCGCCTGCACGACGTAGGGCCCGCGGCCGCGCAGGGCGAGCGCCCTGTCGAGGAGCGCGCGACCGGCGGCGATCTGCTCCCGGTCCCAGCGTGAGCTGTCCTGATCCTCGAGGAGCACCACGTCGCCGCCCTCGAAGCGGGCATCGCGGCGGGCGTCGTGGAGCAGCATGAGCGCCACGACGCCGTGGACCTCCGGCTCGTCGGGCATGAGCTCCGCGAGCGCCGTCCCGAGCCGGAGCGCCTCGCCGGCCAGCTCGTTGCGGCCGCCGTAGCCGGCGTTGAAGATGAGGTAGACGACCGCGAGCACGGCCGTGAGCCGGTCGGGCAGGACGTCGTCGGGTGGCACCCGGAACGGGATCCCGGCGGCGGCGATCTTGCGCTTGGCCCGCACCAGCCGCTGGGCCATCGTCGGCTCGGGGACGAGGAAGGCGCGCGCGATCTCGCCGGTGTCGAGCCCGCCCAGCGTCCGCAGGGTCAGCGCGACCTGGGCGTCGGTCGAGAGCGCCGGGTGGCAGCAGGTGAAGACGAGCTCCAGGCGCTCGTCGGGAAAGGTCGCCTCATCCATCGTGTCCTCCACCGCGTCCGGCACCTCGAGGAGCCGGGTCTTGCGAAGCAGGGTGCGGTCGCGGTTCAGGCGGTTGATCGCCCGGTTCCGGGCGGTGGTCGTGAGCCACGCGCCGGGGTTTCGGGGCTCGCCGTCTCGCGGCCACCGCTCGGCCGCGATCGCGAACGCCTCCTGGGCGGCCTCCTCGGCGAGGTCGAAGTCGCCGAGGAAGCCGATCAGGTTCGCCAGGACGCGGCCCCACTCCTCGCGGAACACCCGGTCGAGGATGGCTAGCGCTCCACCAGCGGGCGGATCTCGATCGCGCCGCCCATGCTCGCGGCCGGGATCTTGGCGGCCAGCGCGATGGCCGCATCGAGGTCGCCGGCCTCGTAGAAGCCGTACCCGCCGATGGCCTCCTTGATCTCGGCGAACGGGCCGTCGGTCGTGAGCGTCGTCCCGTCCTTCACCTGGACGGTGGTCGCCGTCTCCGGGTGCTGCATCTGCTCCCCGCCGGGGGTGAAGCCGGGCGTCCGGTTGAGCTCGCCGTAGGCGGCGTAGACGGCGCCCTGCTCCTCCTGTGAGAGCGCGTCCCACTCGGGCGTGCCCGGGAGCGGCGTCGTGCCCTGGTAGATCAGAAGCATGTACTTCATCGTTCCCTCCTTCGGGGTGCGGTCGTGGGTACGACAAACGGCGCACCGCGAATTCGACACAGTAGGCTGCGCCGCCATGGACGTCCGGCTCGTGCCGTTCGGCGAGCGCCACCTGCCCGGTTTCGAGGGGATGCTCGACGACCCCGACGTGAAGCGGTTCACGCGCCTTCCCGTCCCGACGCCGCCCGGGTTCCCGCGCACGTGGCTCGACCGCTACGAGCAGGGCCGCCGCGACGGCACGAGCGACGCCTTCGCCGTCGAGGACGAGGCGGGTGAGTTCCTGGGATGCGTCATGGCGTTCGGCATCGAGGCCGACGCGCGCACCGGCGAGCTCGGCTACCTCGTCGCGCCGGCGGCTCGCGGGCGGGGCGTCGCAACGGCGGCCCTTCGCCTGCTGACGGAGTGGGGGTTCGACGAGCGCGGGCTGCTTCGACTCGAGCTCATGATCAGCGTCGGGAACGTCGCGTCCAAAGTGGTCGCCGAGCGGGCCGGCTACGTCAAGGAGGGCGTGCTGCGCTCGCTCTACGTGAAGGAGGGCCTGCGTGAGGACCACGAGCTCTGGTCGTGCCTTCCGAGCGACCGGTCGCGGTGACCTGTCACCCGGTCGTGAGTGTACGGTGACGTGACGATGAGGATCCTGGTCGCGCGCTGCGAGATCGCCTACCAGGGCCGGGCCACGACCCGGCTCGGCGCCGGCGACCGGGTGATCCTCTTCAAGGACGACGGCTCCCTTTGCGTCCACGCGGAGAAGGGCTACAAGCCGCTCAACTACATGCCGGGCCCGACCACCGTGGAGGAGGAGGGCGACGTCATCCGCGTCTACCGCCCTGCGTCCGGCGAGACGCTCGTGATCGTGGTCGAGGAGGTGCACGAGGACGCCCGCCACGCGCTCGACGACGAGGCGGTGCTCGAGCACCACGGCGCCGAGCGGCAGATGCACCTGCTGCTCGAGGCGTCGCCCGAGATCATCGAGGCGGGGCTGGTGGTCGTCTCGCGCGAGCGGTTCACCGACGTCGGCCCGGTCGACCTCTTCTGCCGGGACGGCGACGGCCGCACGGTGGTGGTCGAGGTGAAGCGCGTACGGGCGGTGGCCGCCCACGTGGAGCAGCTCACGCGCTACTGCGAACGGGTCGACCTCGACCCGGCCCATCGCCCGTGCCGTGGCATCCTGGTCGCACCCGAGATCGCCCCGCAGGCGCGGGTGATGTGCGAGGCGCGGGGGTTCGACTTCGTCCCGGTGAGCTACGACCAGCTCGCCGCGGACGCCGTCCCCGAGCTCACGCTGTTCGACCCGCTCCCGGAAGCCAGCTGAACCGGCGCAGCGCGACGGCCAGGCCGGCCGCTGCCCACACCGCCATCACGGCCAGGTCGGTCCACGCGACCTGGAGGCCGGGGGCGGCCGAAGCGTACGGCCGGTGCAGCGCATCCGCCAGGCGCTCGACCGGGAAGACCGACGCCAACTGGCGCAGCCATGACGGCAGGCTGGCGTTCGGGATGAAGATGCCCGAGCCGAGGTAGAGCGGCAGCATCACCGCCTGCACGGTGGGCTGGGCGGCCTCGGCGGACCCGATCAGCGTGGCGACGGCATAGGCCAGCACGCAGAAGCAGAGCGAGCCGGCGACCGCGGCCAGCACGACGGCCGGGATCGCCTCGGCGGGGAGCGAGACCCCGAACCCGATCCAGCCGATCGCGACGAGCCCCGTCGACACCGACAGGGAAACCGCCATCGCCGTGAGCGCCCGCCCCCCGATCAGCACCCAGGCCGGCACGGGGGTCGACCGCCGCCGCTTCAGCACTCCGGACTCGCGCTGGGTCACGATCGAGACGACGAGGTTGGTGAACGAGGACGCGATCACCGAGAGCGCCACCAGGCCGGGCACGTAGTAGGTGGAGGCGGCGGCGCCGGCGACCCGGTCGGAGCCCCACATCCCGAGGAAGAGCACGAGCAGGAGCAGCGGCAGCATGATCGTCGCCGTCCGCGCCTGTGCGTTCCGCGCGAGCGTGCGCAGGTCGTAGCGGGCCTGATGGAGGACGAGCCCCGTCGCGCCGCGCCGCCGCGGTCCGGAGGCGGTCGGGTCGTCGGGAGCCGTGCGGCGGCGGGGCCGACGGACGGCCTTGATCCCTCGCCCCAGCCCGAACCGGGCGGCGACGACGGCGACGATGATCAGGATGCTGGTGGAGCCGTGGAACATCAGGCCTCCTGGGAGTCGGTGGTCGTGGGCGAACCTGCGAGCGCCAGGTAGACGTCCTCCAGCGCCGGCCGGCGCACCTCGAGGTCGGGCAGGTCGATCCCGCGGCCGAGGGCCCAGTCGGCGAGTGCTCGTACGTCGGCCAGGGGCTGAGCCGAGCGCATCGACACCCGGCGGCCGGTCGGCAGCGTGAACGTGATCTCGTGGGCATGGTGGTCGCGGCCGCCGATCGTCGCCGGCGTCCCCTGCGCCACGACCGCGCCGTCGACGATCACCGCGATCCGGTCGGCCAGCCGCTCGGCCTCGTCCATCGCGTGCGTCGTAAGGACGATCGTCGTCCCCAGCCGGCGCAGGCCGTCGATCATGTCCCATGCTTCGCGGCGGGCCTTCGGATCGAAGCCGGTGGTGGGCTCGTCGAGGAAGAGCAGCTCCGGCCGTCCGATCAGCGCCAGGCCGATGTCGAGCCTCCGGCGCTGCCCGCCGGAGAGCTGCCCGGTGCCCGCTTCCAGGCTGTCCGCCAGGCCGACCAGCTCCGCGATCTCGGCGGGCCGGCGCGGCGCGCGGTAGTAGCCGGCGTAGAGGCTCAGGCACTCGCGGACGGAGAGGCCGGGGTCGGGCTGCGACTCCTGGAGCACGACACCGACGCGCTCGCGCCAGACGGTGCCGGCCGTCTGCGGATCGGCGCCGAGCACGCGCACGTCGCCGCCGCTGCGGCAGCGGAAGCCGGTCAGGATCTCGACGATGGTCGTCTTTCCGGCGCCGTTCGGGCCGAGCAGGGCGAAGAGCTCGCCCGCGCGGACGTCGAGGTCGACGCCGCTCACCACCTCTCGGTTGCCGTAGCGCTTGCGCAGATCGCGGGCGTGCACGATGGGGTCGCTCATTCCCGGGCCTCCTTTCCGTTCCGGCGAAACCCGGCCAGCAGGGCCTCGAGGGTCGCCACGACCTCGGACGGGTCCTCCAGGCCGGCCGCCTCGGCGAGCTGCGCGTCGATCCCGGCGGCGCCGTGCCGCGCAGCCCTGGTCGAGACCGTCGGCGAGAGGCGGACGAGCGTGCGCCGGCCGTCCGTGGGATCGCCTTCGGTCTCGACGGCTCCGCGATCGCGCAGGCGCGCGACCGAGTGCGACACGTGGCTCTGCGGCAGGCCGGTGCGGCGGGCGATCGTCCCGATGGGGCTTCCGGGATGCTCGGCGATGTCGGTCACGATCAGGCGGACGCCGGTCGGCACCGGCGGCGCCCCCGGCGGGCGCATGGCGCCCTCGCCGAGCTTCATGAGCCGGCGTCCGAGGAGGTAGAGGTCGAGCGCGTTCACAACCCCAAACTACATCACCACAGATGTATCTGCAAATATGGTTCTGGTCCGGGTATGAATACGAGGCCACCGACCGAGAGGAGCTCCATGCCCGTCGTCGACCTCACCGACCATCCCACCGTCAAGACCCCGTACGGCCGCTGGCAGCCGCTGAACGGGCCGCTCGGCGTGGCCGGGTTCGGGATCAGCGCCATCGTGTGCGACCCGGGCGAGGAGTTCGACATCGAGCACGACGAGACCGACAGCGGCCAGCAGGAGGCCTACGTCGTGGTGTCCGGGCGGGCGGCGTTTCGGATCGGCGACGAGCAGGTCGAGGCCGGCCCCGGGCAGGTCGTCTCAGCTCCCGACCCGGCCGCCGTCCGAAGCTACGGCGCCCTCGAGCCGGGCACCCGCATCGTCTGCATCGGCGGGATCGGGAGCGACCCCGGCTACGGCACCTGGATCTCCGACGCCGCCGAGTCCTAGCCGGCGAGCGCCGCCACGCCCTCCAGGAAGGCGTCGATCTCGGCCGGCGTGTTGTAGTGGACGGCGCCGACCCGGACGGCGCCGCCCGAGTCCTCGATCCCGAGCCGCTGCATCAACTCGAGCGCGTAGTAGTTGCCGTCCCAGACGAAGATGTCGCGCTCGCCGAGGGCCGCCGACACCTCGGCCGGGTGCCTCCCGGCCACGTTGAAGGCGTAGGTCGGGCAGCGGCGATCGAGGTCGCGGGTGCCGTAGACGATCACGCCGGCGATGCCCTCGAGCCCCTCCAGCAGCCGGGCGGAGAGCTCGCGCTCGTAGACGGTCACCTGCTCCATGCCGAGCCCGGTCAGGTAGCGGATCGCTGCGGCGGTGCCGGCGATCCCCTCCATGTTGATGGTCCCGGTCTCCCACGAGTGCGGCGCCTCGTCCGGGGCCGGGCGCACCTTGTACGGCCGGTGCTGCGCGAGCAGCTCGGCCCGCCCGTACAGCACGCCCACGTGCGGCCCGAAGAACTTGTAGGCCGAGCAGACCAGGAAGTCGCACCCGATCGCCCCAACGTCGATCGTCCCGTGCGGGGCGTAGTGGACGGCGTCGACGTAGGAGATCGCGCCCGTCTCCCGGCACAGCGCCGCGAGCCGCGCGACGTCGTTGACCGTGCCGGCGCCGTTCGACGCCCAGCCGAAGGCCGCGACCCGGGTGCGGCCGGTGAGCTTCGAGGCGAAGTCGTCGACGTCCACGAGACACGACTCGGCGTCGATCCCGGCCTGGCGGACCGTGACGCCGCGGTCGACGGCGGCGAGCATCCACGGCGCGACGTTGGCGTCGTGGTCGAGGCCCGTCACGAGGATCTCGTCGCCCGGGCCGAGGCCGCGGGTGAGGATCCGCGAGGCGTGCATCGTGAGCGTCGTCATGTTGGCGCCGAAGACGATCTCCGCACCCGACGCGGCGCCGAGGAACCCGGCTGCGGCGGCGCGCGCCTCCTCGAGCATCGCGTCGGTGGCCTGTGACGTCGCGAACGGGCCGCCCAGGTTGGAGTTCATGTCGCGGTAGTAGCCCTCGACCGCCTCGTAGACGGAGCCGTGCACCTGGGTGCCGCCGGGGTTGTCGAGGAAGACGCGGCGGTCGTCGATGGACGGGAAGCCGGCCCGGACGGCGGCGACGTCGATGGTGGAGGCAATCGGGTTCATGCCGAGATCGTAAACTGCCGCGATGAAGCTCGTCATCCTTGGCGGCGGTCCCGCCGGATACGCCGCCGCCTCGGCGGCCGCGCACATCGGCGGAGAGGTGACGCTCGTCGAGGAGCTCTCGCTGGGCGGCAACTGCACGATGACCGACGCGGTGCCGTCGAAGACGCTCCTCACCACGGCCGACTCGATGCTCGAGGTGGCCCGCGCCGAGGAGGCCGGGCTGGACTTCGTCCAGGGCTTCCCGGAGGTGAACCTGCGACGCACGCTGGCGAGGGCACGGGCGGTGGCGCTGCACCAGAGCCGCGGGGTGCGCGAGCGGATGGACGGGATGAACGTGCGCGTGCTGCCCGGACGCGGGCGGCTCACCGGCCCGAACACGCTCGTCGCGAACGTCGACGGCCGCGATCACGAGCTCGACTTCGACGCGCTTTTGGTCTGCACCGGCGCGTCGCCGTTCGTGCCGCCGTTCGCCCGCCCCGACGGCCACCGCGTGCTGACGACGCGGCAGGTGTTCGACCTGCGCGACCTGCCCGAGCACCTGGTCGTGCTCGGCGCCGGCCCGACCGGCTGCGAGTTCGCCGACTTCTTCTCGCGCTGTGGCTCGCGCGTCACGCTCGTCTCGGCCCGCGACCAGCTCCTGCCAAGCGACGACCCCGACCTGGCCGAGGTGGTGGAGGAGGTCTTCCTGCGCCGCGGCATGGACGTGCTCGAGAACGGGCGCGCCTCGGCCATCGACACCGAGGACCCGGAATGCGTCCGGCTCGTGCTCGAGGACGGCCGCGACCTGACGTGCTCGCACGTGCTCCTGTGCATCGGCATGCGCCCGAACACCCGCGACCTGGGGCTCGAGGCGGCCGGCGTCGAGTTCGGCGACCGCGGCACGCTCCCGGTCGACGAGTTCCTGCGCACCAACGTCCCCCACGTCTACGCGTGCGGCGACGTCACCGGTCAGGTGATGCTCGCCAACACGGCGGCGGTGCACGGCCGCACGGCCGCCCTGCACGCGCTCGGGATCGAGGTCGAGCCGGTCTCCTACACCGGCGTCGCGTGGTGCGTGTTCACCCGGCCCGAGATCGCGAAAGCGGGCATCTCGGAGCGTCAGGCCCGGCTCGAGGGCGTCCCGGTGCGGGTGACCAAGCACCTGATCCGGGCCAACCCGCGGGCGGTGATGGAGGGTGAGACCGACGGGATGATCAAGCTCCTCTCCGACCCCGACGACGGCACGATCCTGGGCGGGGCGATGGTCGGGTTCCGCGCCTCGGAGGTGATCACGGCGGTCGCGCTGGCGGTGCACGCGCGGCTCTCGGTGCAGGTGCTGGCCGAGACGGCCGCGGTCAACCCGTCGATGTCGGAGAGCCTCCAGCGGACGGCCGAGAAGGCCGCCGAGGGGATGCTCGGCATCTCCCGCGTGACGCTGACGAGCTGACGCAACATCGGGGTCTGACCCCGTTCAAGCGTCAGACCTCGATGCGCAGGCCCGGGTGGGCGATCTCGATCTCGCCCGAGTACTCGGCGCGGGCCTTCTCGAGCACGAAGTCGTTCCCGTTCTCGGCCGGGACGTGGGTGAGGAGCAGCCGCTTCACCCGGGCGCGAGCGGCCTCGCGCCCGGCCTCGGAGGCGTCCATGTGGCCGCGCTCGGTGGAGTCGCCCTTCGCGTCCTTGAGCGACGCCTCGCACAGGAACAGGTCGGCGCCGTGGGCGAATCGGGCCAACCGCTCCGTCGGCGCCGTGTCGGCCGAGTAGGCGATCGTCGACGTGCCGGACGCGATCTTGATCGAGTAGCAGGTCGTGTAGTGCAGGCTCGGGGCGAACGTGAAGCGCATGTCGGCGATCCTCAGGTCGAGCTGCGGGTCGTACTCCATGACGTCCCAGGCGGCCTCGAACGTCTCGACCGACCCGTCCCACACCGCCGCCACCTGGTCGAGCACGTTGCGGCCCCCCGGGGGCAGGTGCAGCGTGGCCCGCGGCCGGTCGTTCCACGAGCCGTACCGGTAGGCGTAGTGGAGCGGGACCAGGTCGAACCAGTGGTCGGCGTGGAAGTGGCTGATCACGATGTCGGTGAGCGGGCCGGGGTCGTGGGCGCGGAGCTCAGAGGCGATTCCCGAGCCGCAGTCGAGCAGCACGCGCGCCTGGTCGCTCTCGACGAGATAGCCGCTCGCCGCCTGCCCGGGATTGGGCCACGCTGGGCTGCCGCCGAGGACGGTGAGCGCCAGCCCCATCCTCAGATCCCCATCGCGTGGTAGCCCGAGTCGACGTAGACCGTCGTGCCCGTGACCATGCGCGACATCGGGCTGCACAGGTAGAGCGCCGCCTGGCCGACGTCGGCGGCATCGATGTTCTGCCGCATCGGCGAGCGCTCCTCGATGACCGTCTCCATCTCCTTGAACCCGGCGATGCCGGCCGACGCCAGCGTCCGCACCGGACCGGCCGAGATGGCGTTCACCCGGATCGCCGCCGGCCCCAGCTCGTAGGCCAGGTAGCGGACCGAGCACTCGAGCGCGGCCTTGGCCGTGGCCATGATGTTGTAGCCGGGGAAGGCGCGCTCGCTGGCCATGTACGTCATCGTCACCATCGACCCGCCGCCGCGCTCCGCCATGAGCGGCTCGGCCCGGCGGGCCATCGCGATCAGCGAGTACGCCGAGACGTCGAGCGCCATGCGGAACGCGTCGCGGGACGTCTCGATGAAGCGGTTCGTGAACGTGTCCTGCGGGGCGAACGCGATCGAGTGGACGAGGATGTCGAGGCCGCCCAGCTGCTCCCCCACCTGCTCGAAGGCCCGGTCGATGCTGTCGTCGGCCGAGACGTCGCACTCGACGAGGACGTCCGACCCCGCCTCCTCGGCGAGCTTTCGCACCGAGCCCTCGAGCCGCTCGCCCTGGTAGGTGAACGCGAGCTGTGCGCCCGCGCCGTGCAGCGCCTGCGCGATCGCCCACGCGATCGACCGCTTGTTGGCCACGCCTGCCACCAGCGCGAGCTTGCCGTCCAGAATCCCGTCGGCCACGTCAGCACTCCCTTCCCGTTGGCGCCGCTGACCCTAGCAATCAGTCGAGCCGGGTGGCGACGTCTGCGAGCGGCGCCCGCTCCGACCGCTGCGGCGGGTGCAGCGGATGCCCGAGGTGGATGAGGCCGACCGCGACCTCATCCGGCTCGAGCCCGACCGCGGCCCGCCCGTCGGGGTGGTCCAGGATCCCGAGCGTGCGCCAGTAGCCGGCAAGCCCGCGCGCATGGGCGGCCAGGAGCACGATGTAGGCGGCGACGCCGGTGGCGAGGACGTCCTCCCGGTCCTGCACCGGGTCGCCCGTCTGACGGGCCGAGACGACGACGAGCGTCGGCGCCCGGTCGAGCTTGCGCGCCGAGCCGGGCTTGGCGGCGTCGGCCGCCGCCTTCAGCCGCTGGAGCGACGCCGGCCCGAGGATGCGAAAGCGCCAGGGGTTCGTCAGGTGGTGGTTGGGCGCCCACCGCGCCAGGTCGAGCAGCTCGTCGAGCGTCTCCGCGTCGACCGGCTCGGCTCGGTAGGCCTTGTGGGTCCGCCGCGTGCGGACGGCGGCGTCGACGTCCATCACCGCGAGGTCGCCACCCCCTCCAGGGCGGACGGGTTCTCGAGCGAGGACAGGTCGCCCGGGTCCTCGCCGAGGGCGGCCGCCCGGACCGCCCGGCGCACGATCTTGGCGGTGCGCGTCTTCGGGAGCGCGTCCACGAACCGCACCTGGGCCGGCGCGAACGCCTTCCCGAGCACCGCGGAGATCTGCCCGCGGACGTCCGCGCGCAGCTTGTCGCTGGCATCCATTCCGGGCCGAAGGACGCAGTAGACCCACGCCACCTCGCCCTTCACCTCGTCGGGGACGCCGATGGCACACGCCTCGGCGACGGCGGCGTGGGACACCGCCGCCGACTCGAACTCGGCCGGCCCGATCCGCTTTCCGGCCACGTTCAGCGTGTCGTCCGAGCGGCCGTGCAGGTACCAGAAGCCGTCCTCGTCGACCGAGGCCCAGTCGCCGTGCGCCCACACGTCCGGCCAGCGTGACCAGTACGAGTCGAGGTAGCGCTGCCGGTCGCCCCACACGCCGCGCGTCATCGACGGCCACGGCTTCCGGCACACCAGCTCGCCCACCTCGCCGGCGGGCAGGTGCTCGCCGTCGGGGCCGGCGACGTCGATCGCCATCCCCAGTGCCGGCCCGCCCAGCGTGCACGGGCGAAGCGGCATGACCGGCATCGGCGAGAGGAAGCAGGCTCCGACCTCCGTTCCGCCCGAGAGGTTGATGATCGGGGCGCGGCCCTCGCCGACCACCTCGTGCAGCCACACATACGGGTCGGGGTTCCACGGCTCGCCGGTCGAGGCCAGGATCCGGATCGACGAGCGGTCGTGCGCGCGCACGGGCTCCTCACCGTGGGAGCGGAGCGCCCGGATGAGGGTCGGAGAGACGCCGAGCACGCCGATGCGGTGCCGCTCGACCAGCTCCCACAGCCGCCCGGGCCCCGGGTAGTCGGGCGCACCCTCCGAGAGGACGAGCGTGGCGCCGGCCGCGCCGGCACCGACGACGACCCACGGTCCCATGATCCAGCCCATGTCGGTCACCCACATGACGCGGTCGTCCGGGTGGACGTCGCCCTGGAACGCCGCCTCCTCGGCGATCTTCACCAGGAACCCGCCGTGCACATGGACCGCCCCCTTCGGCCGGCCGGTCGTCCCGGACGTGTAGATCACCATCATCGGCGTCTCGGCGTCGAGCGCGGGGGCGGCGAGCACCGGGCTCTGGCGGGCGACCAGCTCGTCCCAGCGGTGGTCACGCCCCTCCGCCATCGGGACCTCGGTCGCAAGCCGGTCCCAGACGACGACGGCGCGCACGCCCGGCACCTCGGCGACCGCCGCGGCGGCCACCGCCGTCATCGACACGGGCCGCCCGCGGCGGGGGACGGCGTCGGCGGTGAGGAGCGCCACCGCGCCCGCGTCGGCCAGCCGGGCGGCGACCGCCGGCGCGGCGAAGCCCGAGAAGATCGGCACGACGATCGCGCCGATCTTGCAGATCGCATAGAAGCCCGCCACCGCCTTGATCGACATGGGCAGGAAGAGCCCGACGGCGTCGCCGCGGCCGACGCCGAGCTCGAGAAGCGCGTTCGCGAGCCGGTTCGTCTCGGCGGCGAGCTCGCCGTAGGTCGCCCGCTCGACCCGGCCGTCCTCGCTCTCCCACACGACCGCGGGGCGGTCGGCCGGGTGGCGGTCGACGCAGTTGTGCGTCAGGTTCAGCGCGCCGCCCGAGAACCAGGTCGCCCAGGCGACTCCTCGCGAGGTGTCGAGCACGCGCTCGTAGGGCCGGGCGAACTCGATCCCGAGGAAGCGCACCGCCGCGTCCCAGAACCACTCGACGTCGTCCTGGCTGCGCCGGATCAGCTCGCGCCAGTCCGCGATCCCATGCTCGCGCATGAATGCCGTGGCGCGCGCGTGCTCCAGCGCCTCGGTGGTCGGCTCCCAGATGTAGGCCGCTGCGGCGATGCCGAGGATGCTAGTCATGCCGCGGCATGACACAGTTCGGCGGCCATGCGGGTCGTCCTCGCCCCCGACAAGCTGCGCGGCACGTACACCGCCGACGAGGCCGCGGCCGCCCTCTCCCGGGGCTGGCGGGCCGTCCGCCCCGGCGACGAGCTGGTCGAGGTGCCGCTGGCGGACGGCGGCGAGGGGACCGCCGCCGCCATCCTGCGGGCGCGCGGCGGCGCGTGGCGCGAGGCCGAGGTGCACGACGCCCTGGGCCGGTCCTGCACGGCCCGGTTCGCCCGCCTGATCGACGGCTCTGCGGCGCTCGACGTGGCCGAGGCCTGCGGCGCCCTGCGCGTCGCCGATCTGCCCCGGGACCCGCTCGGCGCCAGCTCGTTCGGGGCCGGCGAGCTGATCCGGGCCGCCATCGCCGACGGGGCGCTTCGGATCGTGATCGGCGTCGGTGGGACGGCGTCGACCGACGGCGGCGCCGGGCTTCGCGACGCACTCGGCAGGCTGCCCGGCGACGTCGAGCTCGTCGCGGCGCTCGACGTCCAGAACCCGTTGCTCGGCCCCGACGGCGCGGCCGCGGCCTTCGGGCCGCAGAAGGGCGCGACAGCCGACCAGGTGGCGGAGCTCGAGGAGCGCCTGCGCGGCCTCGGCCTGCCCACCGCGCACCGGCCGGGCGCCGGCGCGGGCGGCGGCATCGGCGCCATGCTGATGGCGCTCGGGGCATACCCGGTTCCCGGCGCGGCGCTCGTCGCCGAGGAGGCCGGCCTGGCCGGTGCCCTCGGCGACGCCGCCCTCTGCGTCACGGCCGAGGGCCGGATCGACCGGCAGACGCTCTCGGGGAAGGTCGTGGCCAAGGTTGCTGACATCTGCCACGTCGCGCGCGTCCAATGCACTGCCGTGGGCGGGATCGTCGAGCCCGGCGCGGCGGAGGAGCTGGGACGGCGCGGATGCGAGACCCACGAGCAGGGAGACCTGGAGCGCGCGGGGCGGGAGCTGGCCTCGCGCTGGGGCTCGTCCTCGCCCTCGGCCTGACCGCCTGCAAGAGCGGTGCAGGCGACAGCCCCGCGGGCCGCTGCCGCGCGCCCACCTACCCGGCGCCCGACCCGGCGCGGCCCAGCTACCGCCTCATGGTGCGCATCCCGGCGATTGGCGACGTGACTGGGACCGTGCGCGTGCGGTTCACGCCCGACCGGCCGACGCGCCGGCTCGTCTTCCGGGAGTGGCCGAACGGGCCGCTCCAGGCGCGCGAGGGGGCGCACCTCGACGCGGGGCCGGTTCGTGCCCGCGGTCTCACGGTCACCGTCGCGCATCCCGACCCCACGACGCTCGTGGTCAGGCTGCCGCGGACGCTCGCGGCCGGCGAGCCGATCGACGTCCGGATGCCGTATCGGCTCCGGCTTCCCGGGGCCGTGCCCGACCGCCTGGCGCGCTCCGGCGGCACCGTGCGGCTGGGCTCGTTCTACCCGGTGCTCGCGTGGGAGCCGGGCGTGGGCTGGGACACCGATCCGCCGACCCCTCTTCTGGCCGAGACGTCCTCGACGCCGACCGCGGACTTCGAGGTCCGGATCGCCGCGCCGGCGGGCGATCGGCTCCTGACGACCGGCGGGGCCGCCGGCCCGGGGCGGTACACGGCGACCGCGGTGCGCGACTTCGCGATCGCCGCGGGCCGGTTCCAGACCTTCACGACCGTGGCGCATGCGCCCGGCCCGGTGCGGGTCACGGCGGCGGTCGAGCGCGGGGCGGGGGCGTCGGCGCAGGACGTCGCCTACCGGGCGCAGGCGGCGCTTCAGGCGATCTCGGCCCGGTACGGCCCCTACCCGTGGCCGGCGCTCCACCTGGCGGTCGTCCCGGCGCTGGGGCGGGTCGGGATCGAGTACCCGACCATGATCTTCCTCGGTGGCGAGGGCATCGCGCGGACGACGACGCACGAGGTCGCCCACCAGTGGTTCTACTCGCTGGTCGGAAACGACCAGGGGCGCGACCCGGTGCTGGACGAGGGGCTGGCCACCTACGTCCAGGCCGAGCTCGACGAGATCTGGCCGTACCTGGACACCCTGCCCGACCCGAGGTCGCTGCGGCACCGGACGGGCCAGCCCATGACGTTCTGGCGCGGCCGCGCCCGGAACCTCTACGCGCTCGCCGTCTATGCCGACGGCGCGCGGATGCTGCGCGCGCTCGGCCACCCCGCCGCCGTGACCTGCGCGCTGCGCCGCTACGTCGCCGCGAATGCCTACGGCATCGCGACGCAGGCCGATCTGGCCCGGGCCCTCGAGGCCGGTGTGCCGGAGGCTCGGCGCGTGCTCGCGGCCTACGGGATCCAGCACCGGTAAGCGGGCCGGGAGATCGGGTAAGGGGTTGCTATCGTCCCTCCGCCCGTAGCGAGACCGCCTGGAGGTCGCCTTCGTGTCACGGCCGTTCGACGACACCGATCAGCTGGCAATCAACACGCTTCGCACGCTCGCGCTCGACGCCGTCGAGCAGGCCAAGTCGGGCCATCCCGGCCTGCCGATGGGCGCCGCGCCGATGGCCCACGTGCTGTGGACCCGCTACCTGCGCCACAACCCCGCGAACCCGTCCTGGCCGGGCCGTGACCGGTTCGTGCTCTCGGCGGGGCACGGCTGCATGCTGCTCTACGGGCTCCTGCACCTGACCGGCTACGACCTCGCGCTGGACGAGCTCCAGCACTTCCGCCAGTGGGGGAGCCTCACGCCGGGGCACCCGGAGCACGGCCACACGCCGGGCGTCGAGGCCACCACCGGCCCGCTCGGGCAGGGCGCCGGCAACGCGGTCGGCATGGCGATCGCGGGCAAGCACCTGGCCGCCCGCTTCGGGGAGCCCGCCGGGTTCCGCGTCTTCGCGCTGGTCTCAGACGGCGATCTCATGGAGGGCGTCTCCGGCGAGGCGTCGTCGCTCGCCGGGCATCTCGCGCTCGACAATCTCGTCTTCCTCTACGACGACAACCACGTGACGATCGACGGCGACACGCAGCTCGCCTTCACCGAGGACCGGGCCGGGCGCTACGCGGCCTACGGCTGGCACACGCTCACCGTCGAGGACGGAAACGACCTGGACGCGCTGGACGCCGCGATCGCCGAGGGCATCGCCCACGAGGGACAGCCGACGTTCATCTCGGTGAAGACGATCATCGGCTACGGCTCGGTGGACGCCGGCACCTCGCGGGCCCACTCCGATGCCCGCGGGCCCGAGCAACAGGCCGAGACGAAGCGCGCGCTCGGCTTCGATCCCGAGAGGTTCTTCTTCATCCCCGACGCCGTCTCGGCCCGCTACCGCGAGGCGCTCGAGACC
>JAICKX010000069.1 GCA_025927685.1 Thermoleophilia bacterium
AGGGCGCGCTGGTGGCGCTCGCACCGCTCGACGTGTCCGACGCGCGCGCCTGGGCACGCTGGCTGCGGGATCCCGACACCACCCGCTACCTCTACGGGCGGCGGGGGCCGCCGCCGGCGCCCTCGACCGAGCCCGAACTGCGCACCTGGGGCCGGCGGGCGCTGGCCGACCCGTGGATGCTCGTCGTCGGGATCGAGGAGCTGGCCGGCGGGACCGTCATCGGGAACGCCCGGCTTCATCTGCTCTCCCGCGGACGGGCCCGGTTCTCGATCCTGATCGGAGAGGCCGACCACCGCGGCTCCGGCCAGGGCCGCGAGGCGACCGCGCTCCTCTGCCGCTACGCCTTCGAGCGGCTGGACGTCGAGGAGATCATCCTGGAGGTCGACCCGCGCAACGTGCCGGCGGTGCGGGCGTACGAGGCGGTCGGCTTCCGCCACGGCCGCGGCCAGACGATGCGGCTCAGGCGGGCCTCGCGATGAGGTCGGGGTCGGCCCACCCCGTCCTCGCCCGGGCGCTCAGGAGCAGCTCCCGCAAGTCGGCGTCGGGCTCAGGGCCGCCCGCGGCGCTCACGCGGCCTGCGAGCGGCGCTCGATCGGCTCATAGCTGCGCGGGCCGGGGCCGACATACTCGGAGCTCGGGCGGATGAGCCGGTTGTCGGAGTGCTGCTCGATGACGTGGGCCGCCCAGCCCACGACGCGGCTCATGGCGAAGATCGGCGTGAAGAGGCCGGTCTCGACCCCGAGGTAGTGGTAGGTCGACGCGGAGTAGAAGTCCACGTTCGGGTAGAGGCCCTTCTCGCCGACCACCGTCTTCTCGATCGCCTCCGACATCTCGAACCATCGCGGCTCCGCGGACTCGTCTGCGAGCCGGCGGGAGAAGCGCTTCAGGATCACCGCGCGCGGGTCCCAGGTCTTGTAGACCCGGTGCCCGAAGCCCATGATCCGCTCCTTGCGGTCGAGCCGGGCGCGGATCTCGTCCTCGACCGACGCGCCCTCCGGGATCGCCTCCAGGAGGTGCATCACCTGCTCGTTGGCGCCGCCGTGCAGCGGGCCCTTGAGCGCGCCGATGGCGCCCGTGATCGCGGAGTGCATGTCGGAGAGGGTCGAGGCGATGACGCGCGCGGTGAACGTCGAGGCGTTCATCTCGTGGTCGGCGTGCAGGATCAGCGCGACGTCGAACGTCTTGGCGGCCGCGGGCGAGGGCCGCTCACCGGTCAGCATCTGGAGGAAGTTCGCGGCGTGACCCAGCGCCGGGTCGGGCGCGATCGGCTCCTGGCCGGCGCGGCGGCGCGCGTAGCGCGCGACCATCGTCGGCATCTTGGCGATGAGCCGCATCGCCTTGCGGCGGTTCGCCTCGGCGTCGTTCGAGTCCTTGTCGGGATCGTCGAAGCTGTCCGACGAGACCGCCGTGCGCAACATCTCCATCGGCGCCGCGTGGCTCGCGAGCATGTCGACGACCTGGGCCGTCTCATCCGAGAGCGCGCGATGGCCGGACAGGTCGGACAGGAACGCGTCGAACTGCTCCTTCGTCGGCAGCTCGCCGTAGAGCGTCAGGAAGCACACCTCCTCGTAGGAGGAGTGCTCCGCGAGGTCGCCGACGTCGTACCCGCCGTAGACGAGAACCCCGTTCTGCCCGTCGATCGAGCACAGCCTGCTGCGAGCGACGACGACGCCCTCGAGTCCGCCCTTGTCGGCCATGCTGGCATCCTAGATGATTGGTTCCCCAGGCCCGTGATGTCCTGGGCGGCGAGAACCGAGCGTCGCCAGGACACAGGGAGGGCCGATATCGGTTGATATCGGCCCGACCGAGGACGCCGCGAGGCGACGGTTCGCAGCCGCAGCCCCACCACGAACCGGTATCCCACCGCAGACGGACGTCCAGGCGCGCGGGAATGGGGAACCAGTCATCTGGCCCGTACTCTCTTGTACGCTCCGCCCCTGTGTCGCACGCAGTGACCCTGATACCCGGCGACGGCACCGGGCCGGAGATCGCCGAGGCCACGCGGCGCGTGCTCGAGGCCACCGGCGTCGCGTTCGAGTGGGACGTCCAGGAGGCCGGCGCCGACGTGATGGACCGCCACGGCGGGAACCCGCTGCCGGAGCCGGTCATCGAGTCGATCCGCCGCAACGGCACCGCGATCAAGGGGCCGATCACGACGCCGGTCGGCTCCGGCTTCCGCTCCGTGAACGTCGGTCTTCGCAAGTCGCTCGACATGTACGCCCAGGTGCGCCCGTGCAAGCTCTACGCCGGCGTCCGCACGCGCTACGCGGATACGACGGTGGACCTCGTGATCGTGCGCGAGAACACGGAGGACCTGTACGCCGGCATCGAGTTCGAGCGCGGCTCCGACGGCGCGCTCCAGATCGCGGCCGCCATCGAGCGGGCGGCCGGCGTGCAGCTGCGCGAGGACTCCGGCATCTCGATCAAGCCCATCTCCGAGACCGGCACCCGCCGGGTCGTCCAGTTCGCCTTCGACTACGCCCGCCGCACCGGGCGCCGGAAGGTGACCTCGGTGCACAAGGCCAACATCATGAAGCACACCGACGGCCTGTGGCTGGAGGTGTCGCGCCAGGTCGCGGCCGAGAACACCGACGTCGAGTTCGAGGACCGGATCGTCGACAACATGTGCATGCAGCTCGTGCAGAAGCCCGAGCTGTACGACGTGCTCGTCCTGCCGAACCTGTACGGCGACATCGTCTCGGACCTCGGCGCCGGCCTCGTGGGCGGCCTCGGCGTCGCGCCGGGCGCGAACTTCGGCACCGACGCGGCGGTGTTCGAGCCGACCCACGGCTCGGCCCCGAAGTACGCCGGCCAGAACCGCGTCAACCCGATCGCGATGATGCTCTCCGGCGTCATGATGCTGCACCACCTCGAGGAAGCCGCCGCGGCCGACCGGCTCGAGGGCGCGATCGCCGCCGTCGTCGAGGAGGGCCGGTCGGTCACCTACGACATGAAGCCGTCGCCCGACGACCCGACCGCGGTGGGCACGTCGCACGTGGCGGACGCCATCATCGAGAAGCTGGGGGGTGCATGAGCCGCACGAAGATCACCGTGGTCGGTGCCGGCAACGTGGGAGCGACGACCGCCCAGCGGCTGGCCGAGCGCGACTACGCCGACGTCGTGCTCGTCGACATCGTCGAGGGGCTGCCCCAGGGCAAGGCGCTCGACCTGAACCAGTCCGGGCCGGTGGTCGGCTACGAGCCGACGGTCGTCGGCACGAACGGCTACGAGGAGACCGCCGGGTCGAGCATCTGCATCATCACGTCGGGCCGGGCGCGGACGCCCGGCATGAGCCGCGACGACCTCCTGCGGACGAACCAGGCGATCGTCGCCGACGTGACCAGGAACCTCGTCGCGCAGTCGCCGGACACGATCCTGATGGTCGTCACGAACCCGCTCGACGCGATGTGCCAGGTCGCCGCGGCGGAGTCCGGGTTCCCGCGCGAGCGCGTGTTCGGCATGGCGGGCGTCCTGGACACGGCCCGGTTCCGCACCTTCCTGGCGTGGGAGCTGGGCGTCTCGGTGCGCGACGTGACCGGGTTCGTCCTCGGCGGCCACGGCGACCAGATGGTGCCGGTCGCGTCGTACACGAACGTCGCCGGCGTGCCGGTCGCCGACCTCATCCCCGCGGCGCGGCTCCAGGAGATCGTCCGGCGCACACGCGACGGCGGCGCCGAGGTCGTGAAGCTGCTCAAGTCCGGATCGGCCTACTACGCCCCGTCGGCCTCGATCTGCGAGATGGTCGACTCGATCGTCCACGACCAGAAGCGGGTGCTGCCGTGCGCCGCGCTCCTCTCCGGCGAGTACGGGCTCGACGGCCTCTTCATGGGCGTCCCGTGCCGGCTCGGGGCGGCCGGCCTCGAAGAGGTGATCCAGATCGACCTCTCCGACAACGAGCGCGCCGAGCTCGAGCGCTCGGCGGCGGCCGTCCGCGAGCTCATCGCCGTCATGGGGCTGTGACGGGGACAGTCCCCGTACGGTCCGCGTGACAGATGGGTGACGAGCGCGTGACGGGGACGGGCGGGCGGCTGCGCCAGCTCGCCCGGCACTCGTTCGTCTACGGCCTCGGCGGGCTGGTCTCGAAGCTCGTCGGCATCTTCCTGCTGCCGATCTACACGCACCGGGTCGACAAGGCCCAGTTCGGCGAGGTGGAGCAGGTGATGGCATTCGTGGCCGTGGCCGCCGTCGTCCTGCGGATGGGGCTCGTGACCGCGATGTTCCGTTTCTGCTGGGACCACCGCGAGCCCGACGCGCGGGCGAAGACGATCCGCACCGCCTTCACGGCCGTCCTCGCCATGTCGACGGTCGGCCTCGTGCTCTCCCTGCTTGCGTTGAACCCGCTCTCCGATGTGCTCAGCTCGAGCCGGGAGCTGGTCGTGATCGGCGCATTCGGCCTGTGGGTGTCGATGAACTTCGACATCCTGGCCGGGATCTACCGGATCGAGCAGCGCCCGACGGCGTTCGTCGTGTACTCGCTCGTGAACGTCGCGATCACGGTCGTCCTCTCGATCATCCTGGTGCTGCCGCTGGACCAGGGCGCAGCCGGGATCATGCTCGGCAACTTCTCGGGGACGTACATCACCTACGCCATGCTCCTGTACGCTCGTCGCGAGACGGTTGCGCTGGCGCTCGACCGCCCGCTGCTGCGCCGCATGCTCGACTTCTCGCTCCCGCTCATGCCGGCCGGCCTCGCCCTGTGGGCGCTCAACCTCGCCGACCGCTTCCAGGTGATCAACCTGGCCTCGCCGTCCGAGCTGGGCTCGTACTCCGCGGCGTCGAAGATCTCGCTGGGGATCATGCTGCCGATCGCGGCCTTCCAGACCGCCTGGGTGCCGTGGGCGAACTCCTTCACCGACGAGGACGAGGCCAAGCGCACCTACCGGGCGGTCTTCTCGTACTGGTCGGCGCTCATCGCATGGGCGGTGGTGGCGCTCAGCCTGTTTGCGCCGCCGTACATCCACCTGCTCATGCCGCGCGACTGGTGGGGCGCGGCACCGGTCGTCCCGCTGCTCACGGCCGGGTCGGCGCTCTACGGCGCGTACATGATCCTCTCGATCGGCGTCAACCGCTCGAAGCGGACGAAGCTCACGCCGGTCGTGAACGCCACCGCGGCCGGGATCAACGTGGGCCTGAACTTCCTCCTGATCCCGGCCTGGGGCATCGTCGGCGCCGGCGTCTCGACCGTGATCGGCTACGTGGCGCTGGCCGGGCTCGGCTTCGCCAACGCCCAGGCCGGCTACCCGGTCTCGCACGACTGGAGCCGCATCTTCCGCACCGTCGCCGTCGCCGCCGCGTTCCTGGTCGTCTCGGCGCAGGTGGTGCCGGCGACCGGCTGGGTCGGGATCCCCGCCCGGATCGCGCTCCTCTTCGGATTCCCGCTCGCGCTCATGGCCGCCGGCGTCCTCAACCCCGGCGAGCGCCGCCGGATCGCGCAGATGTTCGCGGACATGCGCCGCCCGCGGAAGGGCAAGCGGGCCGACGAGGCCGAGGAGCTCGAGGTCGAGCAGGAGTCGGAGGAGGCGCCGGTGTGACGGAGAGTCGAGACCGTTTGGCGCTGTTGATCGTCATCTCCGGGCTACCGGGCACCGGAAAGACGACCGTCGGCGAGGCCGTGGCTCGGCACAGCCGCGCCGTCTGGCTGTCTGTCGACGACATCGAGGACGCGCTGCTTGGTGTCGGGCTTCCGTCCGACCGGACGACCGGCGTCGCCGCGTACGAGGCCGTCGCTGCGGCGGCCGCTGAGAACCTGCGACTCGGCCACGTCGTCATCGTCGACGCGGTCAACGACAGCGAACCAGCCCGCGACACGTGGCGTCGCGCCGCGGAGACAGCCTCGGCGGCCCTGGTGTTCGTGCTCTTGACACCACCGCCTGAACAGGAGCATCGCCTTCGGCTGCACGAACGGACGCGGCACCTCTCCCACCAGCCAGAACCGCCGTGGGAGCACGTGCAGGAGCGCGCGAGGACGTACGAGCGCTGGCGCGATCCGCCGGTGTCGATCGACAGCGGCCAACCGCTCAGTGCGGTGGTCGCCGAAGTCGCCGCAATCGCGCGAAGCGCCACCGGTGACCCGTAGGCCCGGTGCGGGCCGTCACCGTCCGTACACCGAGACCGCCAGCTCGCTGCGCGCGTCGAACGGCTCGCGGTTCCAGCCGCCCCAGCGCTCCTTGAGCCGAAGGCCGGCGATGCGGGCCATCAGGTCGAGCTCGCTCGGGTAGCAGTACCGGGTGACGATCGGGAAGAGGCCGACGCCGCCGTCGGCCCGCAGCCGCACGTGGGTCTCCTCGAGGCGCTGCGTGACCGGGTCGTACCTCGCGACGTCGAGCCAGACCTCGTCGACGCCGACCTCCTCGGCGTGCACGTACTGGCCGCCGGGCAGCGCGTGGATGTGCGCCGGCACGCGGGCCTCGATCACGAACGCCCCGCCGTCGCCGAGATGCGCCGCCACGTTCTCGAAGCATTGAACCTGCTCGTCCTGGTGGAGCAGGTTGAAGAACGTGTTGAAGACGACGTAGACGAGCCCGTAGGTGCCGGCGACCGGCACCTCGGAGAAGTCGCCGATCGTGACCGGGATGTCCTCGCCCCCGGGCTTCTTGCGGAGCTGGGCGACCATGTCGGGCGAGAGGTCGATGCCCTCGACGGCCACGCCCCGCGCCGCCAGCGGGAGGCCGATCCGGCCCGTGCCGATCGCGAGCTCGAGCGCCGGTCCGTCGCCCGCCAGCTCGGCCAGGAACGCGACCGCGTCGTCCTCGTCGCCGCGGACGGTGCGGTCGTACTGCTCGGCCGCCTCGCCGAGGAAGCTCGTCACCGGCTCGTAGTCCTGCATCGCCTCTCCTTCCGCTATGGCCGGGCCCGGGCCCGTGCCTCCTTGTTGATCGCCCGCCAGCGCTTGCGCTCCTCGGATCGGGCGCGGGCGTCGTGGCGGATCTCGAGCCAGCGCAGCTCGCGCTGGAGCTTTTGGTAGCTCTCGAACCGCTCCGCGCCCAGCCGCCCCTCGGCGAGCGCCGCCCGCACCGCGCAGCCCGGCTCGGTGTCGTGCCCGCAGTCCGAGAAGCGGCACTCGGCGATGAGCGCGTCGACGTCCTCGAACGCGCGCTCGAGGCCCTCCTCCGAGTCCCACAGCTGGAGCTCGCGCATGCCGGGCGTGTCGATCACGCAGCCTGCGCCCGGCAGGACGATCAGCTCGCGGTGGGTGGTCGTGTGGCGGCCGCGGCCGTCCTCGCGGATCTCCTTCGTCGCAAGCCGGTCCTCGCCGCACAGGTGGTTGATGAGCGTCGACTTGCCGACGCCCGACGAGCCGACCGCGGCGCCCGTTCGGCCGCCCTCGAGGTGTGCGCGGACGCCCTCGAGCCCCTCGCCGGTGAGCGCCGAGGTGACGTGGACCGGGACGCCGAACGTGACCGTCTCGACGAGCGCGACGGTCGTGCCGACGTCGGCGCACAGGTCGGCCTTGGTGAGGACGACGACCGGGTCGGCGCCGCTCTCCCAGGCCAGCGTCATGTACCGCTCGATGCGGCGCACGTTCAGGTCCTGGTTGAGCGACGTGACCAGGAACAGGACGTCGACGTTGGCCGCCACGACCTGCTCCGCCGTCTCGAACCCGGCCTGCTTGCGCGTGAACGCCGACCGGCGCGGCAGGACGGCGTGGATGCCAGCCCGCTCGGCGCCGTCCGGCCGGTCGTAGGCGACCCAGTCGCCGACGGCCGGAAGCTCGGACGTCGAGCCGACGGCATGGCGGAGCCGGCCGCGGACGGCGGCCCACACCTCGCCCTCCTCCGCCAGGAGGACGTATGCGCCCCGGTGCTGGATCGCGACGCGGCCGGGGCGAAGGCCGGCGTCGGCGTGCGGCTGGAATGCGTCGGCGAGGGCCTCGCCCCAGCCGAGGGATGCGATGTTCAACGCGAGATCTCCTGAGTGGGAATGGACAGCGCTTCGGGCGCCGGGGGGCCCGACTCAGGAGCGACGTGAGGCGAGAGCCGGAGTCAGGCGGTGCGGCGCCGGGAGGCTGCTCGATCGGTCGTCATCATCTGTCCGCCTCCTTCGGTCGACTCCGGGTTCGGTCACACCCTAGCAGCAGAAACGTCTCAGAGATAGCCCAGCTCGCGAAGCCGGTCGGCGATCTCCGCGTCCTCGTCGCCCGCGATCGCCACCGTCTCGGCCTCCTCGGCGAGGAGCGCGCGCAGCTTGGCGCGGAGATCGTCGGCGACATCCGGCATTCGGCGGGCGAGGTTTCGCCGCTCGCCGGGATCGGTTTCGAGGTCGTAGAGCGCCTCGACCCAGCGGGCGTCGTCGAACGACGTGATCAGCTTGTGGCGCCCGACCCGGATCGCGCGCTGGCGCACCGGCGGCATCTTCGGCTCGCCGGCGATCTCCATCGCGACCGGCCGCGCCGCCGGCTCGGCGCCGCCGCGAATCGCGCCGGCCAGGCTCTGGCCCTGCCAGCCGCCGCCCGCCTCCGCACCCGCCAGCTCGAGGATCGTGGGGGCGAGGTCGACGTGGCTCACCGGCGTCCGCCGCTCACCGCCGGCGACGCCCGGCCCGCGGAAGACGAGCGGGACCCGGACGAGCGGCTCGAAGAGCGTCTGGCCGTGGCCCCACAGGTGCCGCGGTGCCAGGTGGAGCAGCCGCTTCGAGTCGGAGCGAGCGCCGCGGTGGAGCGTCCACTGCGCCCACGGGATCACCGGCAGCCGCCGCACGGCCCGGCGGTGGAGCTCCTGCGTGCGGAGGGTGCGCGGCTCGAGCCGGGTGTTCTCGCCGTGGTCCCCGGTGAAGACGACGAGCGTCGAGTCGCCGGCGGCGGCGAGCAGCGTGCGGAGCCACGAGTCGACGCCGGCGAACGCCCGCTCGTAGGCGTCGCGCCCGTACCGGCGGCGGTCGAAGCTCGCCGGATAGCGACGGGGCATGTGCACGTCCCAGACGTGGAGCACCGCCAGGTACGGCCGCCCGCCGGCCTCGAGCCGCTCCACCTGCGCGACCGCCCGCGCGCCGAAGCCGGAGTGCACCGAGCGGTCGCCGGCCTCGCGGTACTCGATCTCCTCGAACCCGCGGACCGTCCCGACGGTCTGAAGCAGCGGGCCGGTCACCGAGCACCACGTCGCATGGCCGGCGGCGGAGAGCCGCTCGGCCACGGTCGGCATCGTCTCGGCGAGCCGGGTTCCGCGCAGGCCGCGAACGCCGTGCGAGGTCGGATAGCGGCCGGTGAACATCGACGTGAACGCGGGGGTCGTGGTGGGGCAGGTCGAGTAGCAGGCGGTGAAGGCCGTTCCCTCCTCCGCCAGCCGGGAGGCGACCGGCCACTCGGCGCGCGGACGCGCGAGCATGTCGGCCCGCAGGCAGTCCACGATCACCCAGAGGACGTTCACGTCGCGGCCACCGGCCGGGGGCGTGGCCAGCCCAGGTCGCGGCCGAGCATCTCGTAGAGCTGGCGGTTCGGCGCCTCGAAGCGGGCCTCGAGCAGGGACCGCGCGGCATCGCTCATCGGCTCGTACGGGCGTTGGTTTCGCACCGGAAGCTCCGGCACCTCGGCGGGGTCGAGGCCGAGGAACTCGAGCACGGTCGCGGCCGTGCGGCGCGGGTCCGCGAAGAGCTCCTCGCTCGAGACGACGAGCAACCGCTCGGCAGAGACGCGCTCGTGCCAGCGCCGGAGCTGGCCCGCATAGAGGCCGCGGGAGGCGTAGGACTGGTGGCGATGGGCGTGGCTGCGGTAGGCGCGGTCGGTCAGGAGGCGGGCCTCCTCGCCGGCCAGCCGGTCATCCTCCCCCCGCAGCGCCTCCTCGAAGCCCAGCTGCTCGTGGCCGTCGCGCACCGAGAGCTGGTAGTGCGAGTAGGCACGGGCGACCGGGTCGCGCAGGAGCGCGATCAGGCGGACGTCCGGAAGGGCCGCGGCGACACGCGCCGGCGCCGCGGGGTGGAACAGGTAGTAGGGGCTGGCCTCCCCCGTGATCCGGCCACGGGCTGATGCGGCAGGCGGGAAATGGCTGCGATACCAGCGCAGGCTGCGGAAGCTCTGGAGGTCGAAGTAGTGGATCTCCTTGTGGCTCGGCGGGACCACGGCGGGGTGGGCGCAGAGCTGCGCGAAGAGCGACGTCGACCCGGCCCGCTGGGCGCCGATCACGAGGAAGTCGGGGAGGCGGCGCGCGCCCGCGGTCGCAAGGCGGGCACGGCGGCGCAGGCGCACGGACGCGTTTCCCACGCCGAGGATCGTACCGGCGGGCCGGGCGCACGGCCGCTGGTCATGGGCTAGCGTTGTCGCCATGGACATGGGGCTCGAAGGCACCGCGGCGATCGTCGGCGGCGCGTCGGCGGGCATGGGATTCGCGATCGCCGAGGCGCTTGCCGCCGAGGGCTGCGCCGTCACCATGTGCGCTCGGGGCGAGGAGCGGCTGGCCGAGGCGGCCGCGCGCATCCCCGGAGCGCTCGGGATCGGCGGCGACGTGCGCGATCCGGCGCTGCTCCAACGCCTGGTGGACGAGACCGTCGAGGCCCGCGGCCGGCTCGACATCGTCGTCAACAACGCCGGCGGCCCCGCCCCGGGCACGTTCGAGTCGACGCCGGACGAGGCGTGGGCCGACGCCTTCGAGCTCTCGCTGCGCTCGGTCGTCCGCCTCACCCGGCTCGCGCTCCCGCACCTGCGCGCGAGCGGTCGCGGCCGGGTCGTCAACATCAGCTCGTGGTCGGTACGCGAGCCAATCCCGCACCTGGTGCTCTCGAACGCGATCCGGCCCGGCGTCGTCGGCTGGGCCAAGTCGCTCGCCCACGAGGTGGGACGCGACGGCATCACCGTGAACACGATCGCGCCGGGCAAGGTGGCGACCGGACGGATGCGCGAGCTGTGGGAGGCGCGACCCGACCCCGCCGCCGCGGAGGCCGAGGACATCGCCTCGATCCCGGTCGGGCGGATGGGCCAGCCGGACGAGATCGCGGCCGCCGTCGTGTTCCTCTGTTCGGCGCGGGCCGGGTACATCTCGGGCACCGTGCTGCCGGTCGACGGCGGCGCACTGCACGGCATCTGGTAGTCACACACTGCCGGCCCATCGCCCCGCCTAGCATTCGGGCGTGGAGACCTGCTACCGCCATCCTGACCGCGAGACCGCCGTCCACTGCCAGAGCTGCGGGCGGCCGATCTGCCCGGCGTGCATGGTGTCGACGCCCGTCGGCGTGCGCTGTCCCGAGTGCGGCGGGCGCACGCGGATGCGCCGCCCGGGCTTCCTCATGGCGCGCGATCCGTACGTCACGTACCTCCTGATCGCGATCAACGTCGCGACGCTGGCGTTCACCAACAAGGTCGGCGGCGGGTTCGGGCTCGGCGGCGGCCAGCTCAAGCCGTTCGGGAACGAGCTCGCTCTGTACGGCCCGGCGGTCGCAAACGGCCAGGACTACCGCCTCATCACCGCCGCGTTCGTCCACTACGGCCTGCTCCACCTGGCCGTCAACATGTACGCGCTCTACCTGATCGGCGGCGTCTTCGAGCGCTACGTCGGGCCGACGCGGTTCCTGGTGCTGTACATGGTCTCGGCCCTGGCGGGGAGCTTCGGCGCGCTCCTCGTGACGCCGCACGCGCACACGGTCGGCGCATCCGGCGCGATCTTCGGGCTGATGGGCGCCCTGTTCGTGTTCGAGCGCCAGCGCGGGATGGCGTTGCTCGGCGGCTCGATCGGCGGGCTCATCCTGATCAACCTGCTCATCACATTCGGCATCCCGGGCATCTCGATCGGCGGCCACGTGGGCGGCCTGGTCGGGGGCGGGCTGGTGGCATTCGCGCTCTCCGGCTACGGCCGTGGCCACCTGGCCTACGGCCGGCTGGGGGTGCTCTCCGCCCTCGGCGTAGCGGCCGTCGCGGTGGGCTCGCTCGTCGGCGCCCTGGCGGTGGCCGGGTGAGGCTCTTCGGCCGCCGCGTCACGGCGGCGCTGGCCGTCGTGATGGTCCTGCTCCTGGCGGGGTTCGCCTGGGCCGTGACGACGCCGTCCGGCTACTACGTCTTCTGGCCCGACGAGGCCCATCCGGCGGCGGACTACCTGCACGTCCCCGGCGGCGAGAAGCCGGACGGTCGCAGCGGCTTCTACTTCGTCGACGTCCACGAGCTCGAGGCCAACAAGCTCGAGGAGTTCTGGGGCCGGCACCTCCAGGACGGCGCCGACCTGATCCCGGTGCGCGACCTGCGATCGCCGGGCGTGAGCGAGAGCCAGCGCGTCCACCACGACTTCCAGGCGATGGCCGACTCCCAGCGGACGGCCGAGGTCGTCGCCGAGCAGGCGCTCGGGAAGCCGGTCAAGCTGGCCCGCCTCGGCGCCCTCGTCTACGCGGTTTCGAACGGGCTCCCGGCGGCGAAGGCCGGGGTGCGGCCCGGCGACATCATCACGGCGGTCGACGGCCACCCCGTCCACGACGATCGCGACCTGATTCGGCTCACGAACGGGCTCTCGCCCGGCGACACCGCCGCGTACACGTTCCGGGACGCCGGGAAGAAGACGCTTCGCACCGTCGAGTCGAGCGACGGCAAGCACCGCGCCATCATCGGCGTCGCGATCGGCGACGCCGTCCGGATCGAACGCATCCCGATCCACGTGCGCTACACGATCCACGGCATCGGCGGGCCCTCCGCCGGCCTGGCGTTCGCCCTCGAGATCTACGACAGCCTGAGCGGCCGCACGCTGCTCGACGGCCATCGCATCGCCGCCACCGGCGAGCTCGACCTCGCGGGCGACGTGGAGACGATCGGGGGCGCCAAGCAGAAGGCGCTCGGGGCTGTCGAGGCCGGGGCCGACACGTTCATTGTCCCCGTGGACAACGTCGCCGCGGCCCGGAAGGCCGCCGCCGGCCGGCTGCGCGTGATCGGGGTGAGGACGTTCCAGCAGGCCCTCGCCGCCGTCCGCCGGCTCCCGCCGATCTGAGCCTCGCGGGCCTGAACGATTGTTCCCCGATTTAGCGAGAATTCAGTCCGGACAACGCTGGAACCGAGGGCTCCGGGTGCGTAGACTGCGCCGCTCCGGGAACCGTCCATCAGGGGGAAATCGACTGTGTCATCCAAGGCGCGCTGCGTCAGCTGCGAGGACTGCTACTTCCGCAAGACGAACCTTTGCGCGCTGCGATTGTCAGAGCCGTGTCCCACCTTCCGGCCGATGCTCAAGGGCCAGATGGTGCCCCCGCCGCAGCCCCGCCTGATCGCCCGCCCCGGGCTGGCCGCCGCCGTCTGACGACGAGCAGCACGAGCCCCGCCAGCACCAGCCCTGCCGGGACGGCGAGCCACACCGGGGCGCCGTCCGGCGACCGCCGTGCCGGTGCCTGCGACGTGGCCGGCTTGACGGGCTTGGGCGCGCTCTGAGCCACCGGCTCAGGCGACCGGGTGACGCCGAACGTGGCCCGGTCCACCGCGACGAGCGCATGGCCGCCGTCGAGGACGTCGAGCCGGCCGCCGTCGACGGCCAGCCGCGGCGTGTTCTGCGACCGGAGCGGCGGTAGGTCGATGCAGCGGGCGATGCCGGCCTGCGTGTTCAGCGCGTGGACGAAGTACGCGCCGGTCGGCTTGTAGTAGAGCGTGTACGCCCACACCCCATCCGCGCTCGTCGCGCGCGCCATGGGCATGCCGGTCATGCGCTCGTCGGGCTCAGTCGTGTCGACGATCGCGCCGGGCACGAGCCGGTCGTGGCGCAGGTCGTAGGCGCGCACCGCGTAGCGCAGCACGTGCCGCGGCGACGTGAGCTGGATCAGGTACATCCTGGAACCATCGGGAGCGATGGCGTCGAAGAAGAACGCGCCGGGCAGGGTCACGATCCGGTCGACGCGCATCTTGACCGGGTTCACGAGCGCGAACCTGCTGTGCCTCGGGTAGAAGACCTGGCGGTTCTGGGCCAGGACGAGCGTCTGGCCGCCGGCGCTGATCCCGGCCGTCGAGCCGTCGAAGGCGACCTGCGGGATCCCCCACGCCCCGCGCAGCGCGGCGAAGCCGTTCACGGTGCCGGTGGCCCGGTCGATCTGGGCGACGGCCGTGCCCTTGGGCGCCTCCAGCGCGACGTAGCGCAACGCGCCCCACGTCACCCCGGCTCCTCCGACGCTCACGCCGGCGACGGGCGCACCCGCGGCGTACGCCGTCCCACCCCCGGCGAGCACCGCCGCCGTCACCGCCACCACTGCCGTCCTCGCGCTCATGGCCGACCTCCTTCGCCTGCGGGAACTACGCCGACGAGGCCGCGCCGCGTCCCGTCAACGTGCGAGAAGCCGGCGGTCGAGCGAGCGGTCTCCTGGACCTATCCACAAAAGGAGCAGCATCATCACGAGCAATGTGGGGGCGAGGCCCAGGTGGACCGGCCCGCCCTCGATCCGTCCGGCGGTCGCGATCGCGCCGACCATGTCGCAGGCCAGCGCCAGGGCGGCGACCCGCGTGCCGAGGCCCAGCACGAGCATCGCCCCGCCGCCGAGCTCGACGAGGCCGACGCCGTAGGTGAACGCGTCAGGGTAGGGGAGCCCGTAGCGGTCGAGCGCGGCGGATTCCGCTCCGTGGCGGGCGAACTTCCCGACCGAGAACCCGAGGAAGACCGGCCCGGCGACCAGGCGGGCGAGGAGTGCGGCGGCTCCCCAGCTCGCAGGAGCGCGCGAGCTCAAGAGGAGGCGGCGCACGGCGTCCATGCCCCACGGTACCCCGGCGAACGCGTGCGTTACGTGACCGAGAACTGCGCGTAGTGGGCCTGGTCGACCCCGCCGGCCTTGGTGAAGTCGCCGCCGATCATCACCTTGGACGACGTCGCCGCCACGCCGAAGACGCCGAGCGAGCTGTTGACGCTCGGGTGCCAGCCGGTGTCGAGCGCTCCGGTCGAGACGTTCGCGGCCAGCACCTTGTGGCGCACGACCGGGTTCTGGCAGTTCGTGCCCGGATCGCACACGTTGTCGAAGTGGCCGCCGGCGACGACCTCGGAGCCGGTCACCGCCACGCCCTGCACGTTGCCGTCCACGGAGATCTCCCAGAGCTTCGCCCCGCTCGACGTGCTGAGCGCGCCGACCCGGCCGCCCGCCCCGCCTCCGGCGAGGAAGAGCGTCGAGGACGTGGCGGTCATGCCCTCCACCGGATAGCTGGGGTGATACGACCACGAGAGCGTCGCCCCGGTCGCCGGGTTGAGCGCCGCGACGTGCTTCTGCGAGGCGGAGCCGATGTGGGTGAAGAGGCCGCCGGCGAACACCTTCGACCCGTCCGTCGCCGCGACGAGGGAGGTGACCTCGCCGTCGGCGGCAGGCGCCCAGCCCGAGACGAGCACGCCGGTCGTGGCGTTCACCGCGGCGAGCCGCGTCCGGGCGGTGGAGTTGATCGTCGTGAAGTTGCCACCCGCGTAGGCGGTCGAGCCGATGATCGCGATGCCGAAGACGCTCGCGTCGGCCTGGGCCTTGAACGACGTCACGGTGCCGGACGTCGTCACCGAGCCGAGCCGCTTGCGGTTCTTGCCGTCGAGCGTGGTGAAGTCGCCGCCCAGGTACACGGTCGAGCCGGAGACGGCGATGGCCCGCACCGCGCCCGACGCGTCGGGAGCCCACGAGGTCACGGCGCCCGTCGAGACGTTGAACGCCGCGACGTGATTTCGGACGGCGGTCTGGCCGGTGTGATCCTCCACCTCGGTGAACGTCCCGCCCAGGTAGACCGTGCTGCCGCTCACCGCGATCGCCAGCACGCGGCCGTTCGTCTGCCACGTCGAGTCGGGTGTCGCGGCGATGGTGGCGAGCGCCGCCGGCGCCCAGACGAGCACCGCGCCCAGCGCGGCGATGGTCGTGATCGTGCCCCTGATCCTCACAGCGTGCCCCCCTGATCTCCGAACGCCGGAGGCAGTCTGCCCCAGCGAGCGGAATCTGTCAATCGGAGAGCGCCGCGGCGGGGGCGCGTTCCGCCTCGAGCACCGCGCCCAGCCGGGCGATGCCGTCGCGGATCGCAGCGGGCCCGCAGGCGCTGAAGGCCAGC
>JAICKX010000008.1 GCA_025927685.1 Thermoleophilia bacterium
GCAGCCGAGCGGTTCGACTACCTCTACGCGACCGAGGAGCTGACGGAGTGGTCGGAACCGCTGCGGAGGCTGTCGACGCTCTCCGAGCGGGCCTTCGCGATGTTCAACAACAACGGCCGCAGCGCCGCCGGCGACGGCGGTTCCCCGATCGCCCAGGCGCCAACGAACGCGGTCATGCTCCGCGAGGTGCTGCACGACGCCGGCGTGCCGGTTACGGATGCACGACGATCAGCCCTAACGTGAAGACGCCGAGGACGACCCCTACGGCGGTCAGCACCAGGTTGATCCGCGGGCTCAGGGTGGCGAAGCGGCCCTCCTCCAGGGCCCGGTCGATCTCGCGCTCGCGCTGGTAGCCCGTGCCGATGCAGAGGACGCCGAGGACCGCGAACCCCGCGCCCGCGATCTCGTAGGGCCACGCGGTCCCGTGCGAGAGCGTGGGAACGACGCGACCCGCCGCGAGGCTGACGGCGAGCGCGGTCAGGCCGGTGCGCCACCACGCCAGATAGGTGCGCTCGTTCGCCAGCCGCGTCCGCCGAGTGGCGTCGCCGAGCTCGTCGAACGCTCGCCGCCCCGACGGCTGTTGGCGGCGCTCGATCTCCGGCATGGCGCGAAGCGTAGTCCCTTCCGCACGCGCCGATCGGCACGTATAGTCGCCGCATGGAGGGGCGTCTGATCCGGATCGGCGCCGTCGCCGCTGCGGTGACGGCCCTTCTGGCGCTGGGCGCGGCGACCGCCGCCGCGACCACCTCGACGGCCCCGTCTCTGCGGCTGCGCGCCCGGGCGCTCCAGCGGGTGCGCGCGCTGCCGCACGCGTTCTTCTCACTGACGACCGTCTACCTCCAGACGGCGCCCGTCCCCGTCGTCAGGAACGGCGTGACGTACAGCATGTCGATGTCGGTGTTCGGCGATCCGGGCTTCGGCTCGACGGTCGACGTCTCGCTCGGGCGCGGGTCGGCGGACGAGCGTGCGTTCCAGAGTCACGACTACTCGTTCTCGCCGCAGTCGGGGATCAACTTCCGGTACGACAAGAAGACGCTCGCGACCGCGAGCATCGACACCACGACGGCGATCGACCCGAGCCAGGTCACCGGCTCGTTCACCGCGACGTCGGTGAAGTCGAAGACGTGCCCGCTGTACGACGGGCGGACGGGGACGAAGCTGGTCGCGCGGGGGACGATGTCGTTCAGCTCGTTCGACGTGGTCACCTCGACGTCCCCGTTCTTCGGGACGATCCACACGGCCCCGGTGCGGGCCAGGATCGTGAAGGACCCGGGCTGCGCGACCGACGTCATCGTCTTCAATGCCGCGGGCTCGGTGCGCGCGATCCCGAAGCTCGGGCCGGCGATCGCAGGGCCGGCGCCGCATACGCGCTTCGTGCAGCCGTGCTTCGTGAACCGGACGCTCGGCGCGAAGGTCGGCCCCGGCCGCTTCTTCGGCTTCGAGAAGGACTACCGCATCCCGCAGATCCTCCAGCTCGCGCTGCGCGCGCGGGAGGTGCCCCCGGACGAGTCCGAGTTCCACATCATCGAGGCGCTGGGAACGCGGGCCAGCCTGGCCAAGCCGGTCAAGGTCGGCCCGGGGCGGTTCGAGGCCGCCATCCACGGCCAGGGCGAGGAGTTCCTGGGCGGGTCGGCCACCTTCACCTCGGGGCCGCCGACGGTCCGCACCGGCCTGCGCTGCCGCGACGGCGAGCGCGTGCGCCCATTCGCGCGCCTCACCTACCGCGGAACGCTCGAGCCGGCCACGCCGGCGCTCGTCGCGTCGTTCGACACGCTGCCGCTGGCCCTCCGCGAGGGCACCCCGGCGACGTACGTCGTTCGCGAGTACGGCCTCCGCTAGCGCTTCCGCACCGCCAGGTTCTCCCGGTCGGGTGTCCACTTCCTGACCGTTTCGGCCGGAATCACTGCGATGCGGGTGGTCGGCGGGATGGAGCTCGCGGGGCGGGTGGTCGTGAGCGGGCGCCGCTACCGGGTGATGATGGTGTACGAGCGGGCGGTGCTCGAGACCGCGCATGACGCGCGCATCCGCCTGCGGGCCGTCTCCGTCTCGGAGGAGGGAGCCGAGACGACCGTCCTCGCGGCCCGGCAGACGCTCCGGCCGCCCGCCCGGATGACCGCCGTCTACTGCCAGGACGTCGTCGACGGTGACGTCGTCGAGGGGACGATCGTCGACCTCACCCGGCTCGGCCTCACGTTCCAGACGACGCGCCTCCTGCGCCGCGGCGACCGCCTGTTCCTGCGGGCCCGCTTCTACGCCGAGCCGCTCGAGGCCCCGGTCCGCGTGGCGCGACGCGCACGGTGAACGGCGCCGTCGTCGCCGAGTGCGTGTTCCAGGTCCCGACGCGCGAGCTGGCCGAGACGGTCGAGCGCATCGCCTCCGCCCGCCGGGCCGGGGTCCAAACGACGCCGCTCGACATCGCGTCGGTGCGGCGCTCGCTCGTCGTCGAGCGCGTCGAGGATGGGCCCTGGCGCAGGCTCCTGCGCCGGTCCGGCTGACGCACACCCGGGGTCAGGCGCCGGCGATGCGCTCGGCGTGCGCGTACACGTTGAAGCGCCGCTCGCGCAGGAAGCCGACGAGAGTCATCCCGAAGCGGCGGGCGGCGTCGACCGCCAGGCTGGACGGGGCCGAGACGGCGCACACGATCGGGATGCCGGCGACGGCCGCCTTCTGGACGATCTCGAAGCTCGCCCGGCCGGAGACGAGCAGGATGCGGCCGGCGAGCGGCAGCGTCCCGGCCATGAGCTCGGCGCCCACGATCTTGTCGACGGCGTTGTGGCGTCCGACGTCCTCGCGGGAGGACAGGAGCTTCCCGGCGGCGTCGAAGAGCGCCGCCGCGTGCAGGCCGCCCGTGCGATCGAACACCCGCTGGACTCTGCGCAGCTCGTCGGGCAGCGCGGTCAGCACCTCGGGCGCGACCTCGGGGCCGGGCGCGACCGGCGCGCACTGCACATCGAGCGCGTCGAGCGAGGCCTTGCCGCAGACGCCGCAGCTCGAGGTGGTGTAGAAGCTGCGTGCCGCAAGGTCGGGCAGCGCCCGCCCCACGGCGACGGTGACGACGTTGTAGTGCTGCTCCTCCCGCGGCACGTCGCAGTAGCGGACGCCGCGCACGTCGTCCGGGCCGATCAGCCCCTCGGTGAGGAGGAAGCCGGCGGCGAGCTCGAAGTCGTGGCCGGGGGTGCGCATCGTGACGGCGATCGTGCGCTGCTCGCCGCCCGGTTCGTCGACCCGGATCTCCATCGGCTCCTCGGTTGCGAGCCGGTCCGACCGGCGCCGGCGGGCGCCGTCCTCGACGTTCAGGACGCGGACGCTGCTCGTGCTCGCCGGGCGGGCGGGCGCCTCGATCAGGCCGCGGGCGTCCTCTGCCGGCTCAGGCGCCATCGTCCGCACCGGGCGCCCGGTTCTGGACGTACTGGAACCCGAAACGGCCCTTGACGCACAGGTTGCCGTGCGTGACCCCGTGGTCGAGCGGCGAGGTCACCTTGACGATCGTGTTGTCCTGGACGTGCAGCTCGAGGCTGCAGCCGACGCCGCAGTAGGAGCAGATGGTCTCGGTCACCGTCTGGGCGGACTCGTCCCACCCGCCGGCCTGGCGCAGGTCGTACTCGCTCTTGAACATGAGCGCCCCGGTGGGGCAGACGGCGATGCAGTTGCCGCAGTAGACGCAGGCGGAGTCCGGGAGTGGGGCGTCGAACTCCGTCGCGATGCGGGCGTCGAAGCCGCGCCCGGCCACCGCGATCGCGAACGTGTTCTGCCAGTCGGTGCCGCAGCCCTCGACGCACTTGTAGCAGAGGATGCACTTCGCGTAGTCGCGGACGTAGTTCTCGTTGTCGATCTTGACCGGCTGGGCCACCGTCGCCGCGGTCTGGCCGTCGCCCGCGTGGTGGCGCCCCGCCTGGGCGCGGTCGCGCGCGCCCTCCGGCGCCGGTGGCGCGGGCGGGCCGTATCGCTCCGGCGCCGCGCCGTACTCGCGATTCCAGCGGTCGACGTGCTGGGTGGTGGACAGATCCACGCTCGATCCCAGGAACTCCAGCACCATCTTCCGGCTGTGGTCGACGCGGTCGCTGCGGGTGCGCACGACCATGCCGTCCTCGGCCTTGCGCGCGCACGACGGGACGAGCACGCGCGACCCCTCGACCTCGACCATGCACACCCGGCAGGCGTTGACGGGCGTCAGCGTCTCGCCGTAACAGAGCGTCGGGATGTCGAGCCCGCGGGCCTTGCACGCGTCGAGGATGGTGGATCCCTCGGGGACGCGCACCGCATCGCCGTCGATCTGGAGCTCGACGGTGCGGCGGATGGTGACCGGGACCGCGCTCATCCGGCCGCCCGCTCGAACACGCGCAGCTCGCGCACCGCGGAGTCGATGGCGTTCGCCGCCGTCTGGCCGAGGCCGCAGATCGAGGCGTCGCGCATCGCCTGGCCGATCTCGTCGAGCAGGGCCAGCTCGTCGGCCACCGTCCCGCGCGGCCGTTCGGAGGCAAGCCGCAGGAGCGCCTCCTGCTGCCGCACCGTCCCGACCCGGCACGGCACGCACTGCCCGCACGACTCGTCGCGGAAGAAGGCCGCGATCCGAAGCAGCACCGGCACGAGGTCGACCGTCTCGTCGAAGGCCATGATCACGCCCGAGCCGAGCGTCGTCCCCACCTCACGGGTCGCCTCGAACGAGAGCTCGAGGTCGAGCTTGTCCGGGCCGACGAACGCGCCGGCCGCACCGCCCAGGAGCACCGCCTTGAGCTGGCGGCCGCCGGCGACGCCTCCGGCCATCTCGAGCAGCTCGCCCAGCTTCACGCCGAACGGCGCCTCGTAGAGGCCCGGCCGCTCGACGCAGCCGGAGAGGCAGAAGAGGCGGGTGCCGGTCGACTGCTCGGTGCCGATCCGCGCGAACGCGGCGCCGCCCTCGAGCACGATGTCGAGCACGTTGATCAGGCTCTCGACGTTGTTCACGACCGTCGGCTTGGAGAAGAGGCCGGAGTCGACCGGGAACGGCGGCTTCGAGCGCGGCTCGCCGCGGTAGCCCTCGATCGAGTTGAAGAGCGCCGTCTCCTCGCCGCAGATGTAGGCCCCGGCGCCCTTGCGCAGCTCGATGTCGAACCGCACGCCCGCGCCCATCACGTCGTCGCCGAGGAAGCCGCGGGCCCGCGCGCCGGTGATCGCCGTCGAGAGCCGCTCCCAGGCCAGCGGGTACTCGCCGCGGAGGTAGACGAAGGCCCGCTCGCAGCCGGTCGCGAACCCGGCGATCGTCATCGCCTCGACGAGGGCGAAGGGGTCGTGCTCGATCACGACCCGATCCTTGAACGTCCCCGGCTCCGACTCGTCGGCGTTGCACACCAGGTAGTGGGGCCGCACCGGGTTTCGGGCCACGGCGTCCCACTTGCGGCCGGTCGGGAACGCCGCCCCGCCGCGCCCGAGCAGCCGCGAGTCGGTCACCTCGCGGATGACGCCGGCCGGGCCCATGTCGATCGCCGCGCGCAGCGCCGCGTAGCCCCCGGCGGCCCGGTAGCTGTCGAGGCTCCCCGGGTCGACCCGGCCGATGCGGCGAAGCAGCCGGAGCGATGGGTCGCCGGCCTGCGGCACGAGCGGGGGCGGAGGCGAAGGCGCGTCGGCGCTTGCGAGCGCGGCCGCGACGTCGGAGGCCGACGCCGGCGCGATCTCGTGCTCGTGGGCCTCGTCGCCCGCGCGGGTGACGAGCGCGGCCGGCGCTCGCTCGCACATCCCCAGGCAGGGGCTCTCGAGCCAGATCGACCTGCCGTTCCCGGGGTGCTCGCCGGCCGGGCCGACCGTCCGCTCGAGCTCCGCGACGAGCTCGCTGCTGCCGCGGCACATGCAGGCGATGTCCGTGCAGACGTGCGTGACGAGCGGCGCGCGCGGCTCGAGCGCGAAGAGGGCGTAGAAGCTCGCGACGCCGTAGGCCTCGGCGGGCGGGATCGTGAGCCGGCGGCAGACGTAGCCGAGCGCCGCCGGGCTGATCCAGCCGATTCGCCCCTGAACCTCGTGGAGCACCGGCAGCAGCAGGTGCCGCTGGGCCCGGGCGGCGTGGCCGCCGAGGGCCGCGTGGCCGTCGGCGCCGCGCTCGCCTCCGACCCACGCCGAGGCGGGCGGGCCGAGCACGCCGTCGACGGCGTCGCGCTCGGCGGTGGTCGGCGGGCTGTCGAGGAGCTTCAGGTCCACGACGGCTACTTCGCGGGCACCGCGATCTGCGAGGCGGCCTGGCCGGTGCGCTCCGCATCCGAGAGCCGGTCGACCCGGATCGCGCTCGCCTTGAACTCGGCCGTGCCCGACTTCGGGTCGGTCGCGTCGATGGTGAGCACGTTCGTCTCGACCTCTTCAGGGAAGTGGAACGTCATGAACGCGAGCCCCGGCCGCAGCGTCTCGTCGATCCGGACCGGGGCATAGACGGAGCCTCGCCGCGAGCTCACCTTCACCAGCTCGCCCTCGTCCAGTCCGAGCCGCTCGCAGTCCTCCGGCGAGAGGTTGAGGGACTCGCGACGGCGGAGCGGTGAGGCGTACCCGCCGCTCTGGACGCCGGTGTTGTAGGAGTCGAGCCGGCGGCCGGTGGTGAGCCGGATCGGGAACTCGTCGGAGAGCTTGTCGACGGGCGGCGCGTGCTCGACGACGTTGAAGGGCGCGGGCGGCCCGGAGATCGGGCTCTCCCACAGGCGGCCGTGCAGGAAGAGCTCGCCGGGGTGCTGCTCGTCGTAGCAGGGCCACTGGATGCCGCCCAGCTCGTCGAGGCGTGGGTAGGTCATGCCGGCGTGCATCGGCGAGAGCGAGCGCAGCTCGTTCCACACCGACTCGGCGTCCGGCGGGCCGAGGTCGTGGCCCATGCGGGCGGCGATGTCGCACACGATCTCGATGTCGTCGCGGGCCCCTCCGGGCGGCTCGAGCGCCTTGCGCACGCGTTGCACGCGCCGCTCGCTGTTCGTGACGGTGCCCTCGGCCTCGCACCAGCTCGCCGACGCGGGCAGGACGACGTCGGCCAGCTCGGCCGTGCGGGTCATGAAGATGTCCTGCACGACCAGGTGGTCGAGGCCCTCCAGGAGCTCGACGGCGTGGGCGGTGTCGGCCTCCGACTGGGCCGGGTTCTCGCCGACGACGTAGAGCGTGCGCAGCTCGCGCCGCTCCATCGCCTCGAACATCTGCGTCAGGTGCCAGCCGTAGCGGGGCTCGATCGTGACGCCCCAGGCCGCCTCGAACTTGGCGCGGGCCTCGTCATCGCGCTCGACGTCCTGGAAGCCCGGCAGCTTGTTCGGGATCGCGCCCATGTCGCCGCCGCCCTGGACGTTGTTCTGGCCGCGAAGCGGGTTCAGGCCCGAGCCGTAGCGGCCGACGTGGCCGGTGAGCAGGGCCAGGTTGATGAGCGCGAAGACGTTGTCGACCGCGTTGTGGTGCTCGGTGATGCCGAGCGTCCAGCAGATGATCGCCCGGTCGGCGCGGGCATAGGCGTGGGCGGCGTCGCGGATGATCTCGGCCGGGACGCCGGTCTCCTCCTGGCCGCGTTCGAGCGTCCACGGCTCGACCGACGCGGCGTACTCGTCGAAGCCGGTCGTCGCGCGCTCGATGAACTCGCGATTGTGGAGCCCGGCGTGCAGGATCTCGCGCGCCATCGTGTTGGAGAGCGCGACGTCGGTGCCGACGTCGATGCCGAGCCATGCGTCGGCCCACTGCGCCGAGGTGGTGCGGCGCGGATCCACGGAGAAGAGGCGCGCGCCGGCGTGCACGGCCTTCAGGACGTGATGGAAGAAGATCGGATGGGTTTCACGGGCGTTCGACCCCCACAGGAAGATCACGTCGGTCTCCTCGACCTCCTGATAGGAGCTGGTGCCGCCCCCGGCCCCGAACACCGTCGCCAGACCGACGACGCTGGGAGCGTGTCAGGTGCGGTTACAGCTGTCGATGTTGTGCGAGCCCATGACGACGCGGCTGAACTTCTGCATCGCGTAGTTCATCTCGGTCGACGCCTTGGAGCAGCTGAACAGCCCGAACGCGTTCGGCCCCTCGGCCGCCGCGACCTGGAAGCCGGCCGCCGCGCGATCGAGCGCCTCGTCCCAGGTCGCCGGGCGCAGGCCGCCGTTCTCGCGGATCATCGGCTCCGTCAGCCGGGTGAGTGGCTTTCGCATCCTCGCATCACCTCCTTCCCGTCACGCGAATCGTACCCCGATATGGATCGCGACTAGTCCTCCTCCAGGCCGCTCGAGGCCCGGAAGTCGGCTGTCCGATTGGTATGTGGGAAGGGCTCTTCCGGTATCTCGACGCCGAGCGCGGCGCACAGCGGCTCCCACCCGTCGCCGGACCGGTATTCCACCAGCCGGTCGGCGGGCACCGTCTCGCGGACGCGGTCGTTGTGCCGGATGTAGGCCGTGATCGCGCCGTCGCGGCTGCGCCAGTCTGGCGTGAACGTGGACTCGATCATGGCGAGCACCATCCGGCGGCGCTCGACCCAGCCCTCGTCCTCGGGCGGCACCGCCTTCTGGAGCGCCTGTGCGATCGTCCGCTCGAAGCTCCTCCACCAGGCCTCGGGCGACTCGCGCATCGAGAGCACGACGACGGCATCGGGATGCGCGGCGGCGATCGGCTCCCAGAAGGCGCATGCCGGCCAGTCGACCGTCGCGGCGAACTCGGCGAGGAACCCGGGCCAGTCGACCTCCTCGCCGCGGGTCGCGGCCGCCCACACCGGCGTGTCGGCCTCGCGCTCGATCAGCTCGCTCATGTGGTAGCACGGCCCGCCGAGCAGCTGCTCGAGCGCCAGCTTGAGCGAATGCGTGCCGGTGCGTCCAAGCCCGGCACCTACCACGCGAAGCGTCATGCCTCTCCCTCGGTCGCCTTCACGGCGGGCGATGGTAACGGAGCGCGGCCCGGGTGCGTACCGCAAGTTGGGGGAGAACGACCGGATCCGCGTATACGCGGCGCCTGCGCGGCGACCGATGACGACCGCCAAGATGTCTGCGCACCGGGTCGACGACTTCGCCGTCACTGCCGTCCACGAGCAGGCGCTGCTCGACGCCCAGGCCCGGCTCTCGCTCGCCGTGGCCGCGCTCGACAGCTCTGCCGACGCGCTCGTCGAGGCGGGGCTGGCCGGGGTCGACCGCTCCCCGATCGACGGCGCCAAGGCACGGGTCGACGAGATGCGCCGGCTCCTGAACGAGCGGCTTGACCGGCTGGCGGCGACCGTCCGCCGCTCGATGGCCATCACCGATCTCGTCGAGGCCAACCGGGAGGCGGCGACGGCGACGCCGGCGGACGGGCGGCCGGACGTCGACTCCGCGCTCGCGCTGCTCTTCGGCGACGCGGGGATCGGCGACCTCGAGACCGAGGCCGGCCGCCGGGTCACTGCCGTGGTCGAGTACCGCACCGGGGCCCTCGTCACGGTCAGCACGGACCAGGGCGTGGCCGGGGAAGGAGCGACGCTGACGGGATCGATCGTCGACGCGGCCGGCGCGCCGTGGCGGGTCGACCTGCGCGTCGAGTCCGAGCTGGAGCACGGCCACCGGTCGCACCTCGCGCTCCTGCCGGCCGGCATCGAGCAGCTCGACCGGGCGCCGTTCCGGCTCGAGATCGGCGGATCGGCGACGCTGGAGGCGGTGGCGTGCGGCGGCCTCCACGAGGGCACCGAGGTGATCGGCCAGGTCGCGGGCCTGTCGGCCACCGGCGTCACGTTCGCGACGACGAAGCCGCTTCGCACGGGCGACCGGCTGCGGTTCCACGGGCGGTTCTTCACGGAAGAGGTGCGGGCAGGCGTGCGCGTCTTCTCGGTCGATGCCGAGGCCGACGGCGGTGGCCTCGTGGTCGGCTGCTGGTTCGACGAGATCGACGAGGACGGCCGGGCCGCGATCGACCGGGTGCTCGAGCACGCGCTCAATCCCGAGGCCCCGATCAGCTACAGCCAGCTTCGGCTGCTCTCGCACGGCGAGGGCGAGCCGCGTCGCGGCGTCCGCCGGCTCCTGCGACGCTAGCCCCTCGCCGGGCTCAGGCGTAGGCTTCGCGTCATGCCGAGCGTGACGGCAGTCGTCGATGCGATGCTCGTGATCGAGCGCGGGCGGGCGTTCCGGCTCACGCCGTACGCGGGCGGCTTCCGGCTCGAAGCCCTGGTCGACGGCGAGTCGGGGTGGTTCCGGCACTGGCCGCTCGAGCCCGAGGCGGGCTGGATCGGCACGACCGACGAGAATGTCGTGCACGACATCTGGGTGCGGGGCTGCGACCGGGGCGAGGTGCGGTGGCCCGCCGGCGCGCCGGAGCTCGACGCCGACCTTCACCTGACGATGGGGTGGCCGGCCGAGTGGACGGCGCGGCTCGACGACTCGGGTGAGACGACCCGGTACGAGGTCAGGTGCTCGGATGCCGAGCCCGCGGGGTGGGTCACCGTCCCGGGTGCCGCGGCGGTCCTCGGCCTCGGCGCCGACCGCGAGCTGCTGCGGATCGTGGCGGAGGCGGCGCCGGTCACGCGCTCGCGGGAGGCGCTCCTGCTTCGCTCGGGCGAGTACCGAGCGACGCTCAACCAGGGCTTCCTGCACGTCGAGCGCCGCTCCTGGATCGACCCGGAAGGGGGCGACTCGCTGGAGTCCGCGGACGGCGGCGCATGGCTCGGCCGGGCGGCCGACGGCTCGCTCCTGTCGCTGACGGTCGCGAATGCCGAGGAGGGCGAGCCGGTCGATCAGCCGGACGGCCCGGGGGTAGACGAGCTCCGCCTGTGGCAGCGCTGGCCGCTCGGCGTACGGGCGACGTGGTGGCGGGACGGCGAGCGGACGCTGGCGGTCGTCCGGTTCGGCGGGGAGCGGCCCGAGCAGTGGGCGAGGGTCGGCCACCAAGACGTGCGGGCCGGGGCGTCGGCGGACGGCGAGCTGCGCGCGCTCGTGCTCGGGGACGTCGAGACGCCGTCCTCCCAAGGAAAGCCCCGGTTCGAGCTCTACGGGCTGGCCGGCGCCGCCGGCGTGCCCTCGGGGTCAGGGGCGGCGTACGGCGTCCTCTCCAAGCTCGTGGTCACGTTCGGCGACCACGACGGGGACGGGCCCTCGATTGCGGTGGCGTCGTCCGTCGATGACCGGCACACCGCCCGGCGGGAGGCGCTCGAGCACCTCGGGCTCGGCGACGAGCCGGGCGCGCCCGACGGGTTCGCGTGGACGCCCGTCGAGATGCCGGTGGACGGCGCGCCCGCCGCGTTCGAGCTCGTCCGGTTCGACAGCCGCTGGGCCGCGGTCGGGCGGATCGGTAGCACGACGGTCTGGCTGGCGGCGGACGGATACGAGGTCAGCAACGTCGTGCTCGAACGCATCGCCGACCCGGCGCCGTACATGCCGCGCCGCCGTTCCCGGCGGCAGCCGGCGACGGTCGCCTTGACCGGCTTGATGGACGCGCTCGACCGAAACGCCGGCGCTCCGTCGATCGGCGAGGCGTTCACGGCGCGCGTCGTCGAGCCGTGGGGAGGCCGCGAGCGCTACGAGCGGCTGCTCGGTGCGCACACGATGCTGCGCCCGATCTGCGGCCGGAGCGGGAGCGGCGGCCCGGTGGTGGGCGACGACGGCTCGGTGACCCAGAGGCTCTCGCTCCAGCACGCCGTCTCCGATGACGGCTCAGGCACGGTGAGCGTGGCGATGACCGTTTCCGATGGCGAGATCGAGCCCGAACCGGTGCCCGACCGGGCCGCGATCGGCGCCGGCGAGCGCCACCCGGTCGAGTTCCGGATGCTCGAGGAGGACGGCGAGTGGCGGGTCGACACCGACCTGCTCCAGCTCCTGATCGACCGGCTCGGGCCGCTCGAGGAGCTGGTGCGGCCGCTCTCCGAGCAGGTGGAGTGACGGGAAGCTCCGGCCGACGGGCGCCGTCTGGTGTGGGCAGTCGCGAAGGAGGATCGATCCGTTGCCGAACGACCCCACAATTCCCCTTCCCCGCATCGTCGGCGAGGGCGACACCGGGCTCGACGTGCTCGCCTACCGGCGGGCGCTCCACACGCTCGGCCTCGTCCCACATGCCAGGCAGGGCCATTTCGAGGCGAACATGCTGGAGGGCGTGCTCGCCTTCCAGGCGCAGGCCAACATCACGCGGACCGGGACGATCGGGAGGCGCACCTACGCGCTCCTCTTCCGGCACGTCGACGCCTCCGGGCGCTCGCAGCTCCGGACGTTCGCGCGCCGCCAGAAGGTGCGCGACAGGATGGTCGCCGAGCAGCAGTGGGCGCTTCGGAACGAGGCCCAGATCCACTATCCGCCGGGCGACAATCGCACCCCGGGTGAGACGGCGAACGCGCTCCAGCGCTGGCAGGAGCACGAGCTGCCGATCACGCTCGACTGCTCCGAGTACGCCGCGTGCATCGCCGCGGCAGCCGGCGCGCCGGATCCGACCGGCACGTCGTTCGGCCTGCGCGGGAGCGTCTTCACCGGCACCATGCTGACCCACTCGCGCGAGATCGGAAGGCGGGAGCTGAAGCCGGGCGACTACGTGGTGTTCGGCCCGTCGACCGGGGAGCACACGTGCGTCGTGCTCTCGACCGACGATCCGGAGAACCCGATGCTCACGAGCCACGGCAAGGACGAGGGGCCGCTCGAGATCGCGCTGAACGACGTCACGGGCTTCCACAACCCGCCGGTCAGGTTCCTGTCCGCGGGCATCATGTAGGGAGTGGAGTCCGAGTTCGACCAGTTCGCCCGCGCCGTGCCCGGCGCCGTGCTCATCGTGACCGCGGAGTCCGGCGGAGACCGCGAGGGGTGCCTGGTTGGCTTCGCGACGCAGGCCGGCATCCATCCACCGCGCCTCCTGGTATGCCTCTCGGTGAAGAACGCGACCTTCCACACAGCCGAGCGGGCGACGCATCTGGGAGTGCATCCGGTACCGCGCGACCGCCGCGACCTCGCCGAGCTCTTCGGCGGGGAGACGGGCGACGACGTCGACAAGTTCGCGCGCTGCCGCTGGGAGGCCGGCCCCGGGGGCGAGCCGCTCCTCCTCGACTGCCCGCTACGGCTGTCCGGCCGCGTCCTTCAGCGGCATCCGTTCGGCGACCATGTCGGCCATCTCCTCGAGCCCGTCGCCGTGTGGGCCGTCGAGCGCTTCGACCCGCTCGAGATCGGCGCGGCGGCCGCCATCGACCCCGGGCACGAGCCCTAGGCTCGGGCGGGGGCCGCGGCCGCGAGCGCCTCGTGGAGCGAGTCCGCAAGCTCGCCGGCGTCGGCGTACACGGCGCAGCAGCCGGCGTCCCGAAGCTCGGACGCGCCGAAACCGCCGGACAGGAGGCCGATGGCCGGGATCCCCGCCTTCCGGGCCGCGACGGCGTCCCAGGCCGTGTCGCCGATCACCACCAGGTGCTCCGACGGCTTCAGCCGTTCGGCTGCCGCTGCGATCAGATCCGGGTGGGGCTTCGTCCGGTCGACGTCGCCGCTCGACGTCCACGCGTCGACCAGGTCGCGGACGTCGAGCAGATCCACGTAGTGCTCGACCTCTTCGAGCTTCGCGCTCGATGCCAGGACGACGCGGTGCCCGCCCGCCTTGAGGCGCACGAGCAGGTCGCGCGCACCGGGGAGGAGCTTCACCTCGCCGATCAGCTCGCTGTAGCGGTGCGCCTCGCTCTCGCGGATGCGATCTCCGAGGCGCTCCTCGACGGCGTCGCCGGCGACCGCGGCGACGAGCTGGTCGCCGCCCATGCCGTTGTGGCGGTGCACCTGCCAGAGCGGCACGTTCACGTCGTGCTCGGCGAACGCCCGCCCCCAGGCGATCGTGTGCTGGTAGTTCGTGTCGACCAGCGTGCCGTCGATGTCGACGATCGCCCCCACGGCGACTCCCTGGTCCTCGTCGATCGGCCACGCGTCGAGCGGCTCGCCTGTCGCCGGCGGCGGCTGCCTGGGAGGCGGTTGCGACGTCACGCGCCCAGGCCCGACGCGCGGTCCATCCGTTCCCACGCCCGGATGACGATGCGCGCCACCTCGCCGAGCTCGTCGCCGCGGCTCAGGAAGCCGGGGACGGTGAACGTGACCTGCACGTCCTCCGGCCCGGCGAGCGTGACGTCGAGCGCATCGCCGTCGCCCGGCTGGATCGGCAGATAGCGCCAGCCCGGTGCGCCGGGCACGTCGATGCGGCCCTCGGCGTCGTACGGCGAAGCGTCGGGCTCACGCTGCGGGTCGGCATTCACCCAGCCTGACTGCCCGCCGACCGCGAGCGGCAAACGGCGCGCAGGCTACCGGGGCCTGCGGTCGAGGAGCGCCATCGCCGCCTTGGCGTCGGCGAGCTCCTGGGTGTGATCCGCAGCCTGCTCGACCTGATCGGCCAGCCACCTCACGACGTCGTCGTCGTATGCGACCGCGTTCGACGCCATCGCCCGCAGGCTGGCGGCCACGTCGTCGAGGAGCTTGATCTCGCCGCCCAGGCTCATGGTCCGCGCATCGGCCGCCGGCGGCGTTGCCACCATCCCCGATTCTGCGTACACTCGCCGAGGTGGGGGTGCAAAGGTTCTCGCCAGGCACGGTTCGGAGGCACCGGGAGGGTCCGGCGTGGGTGGTTGTCATGCGCGGCGACCACGACCTCTCGACCGCCCCGGAGCTCGTCGCGGAGCTCGAGCAGGCGTTCGACGCCGGCGCTCCTCTGGTGGTCGACCTGGCCGGCGTCGACTTCCTGGACAGCGCGATCCTGAATGCGCTCCTTGCGGCCCGCGAGCGGGCGCTGGCGCGTCCCGAAGGCGGGTTCGCGCTCGTCGCGCCGCCGTCCAGCTTCGCAAGCCGGGTGCTGGCGCTCGTCGTGGGCACGCTGATCCCCACCTACGCGAGCAGAGCCGCCGCCCTCGCCTCCGTCGCTCCTGAGGCTGAGACCGCGGTCACCCGCAGGCCCCCGCCCTAAACGGGCGCGGAGGCCGGCCAGACGGCGATCCCGTCCGCCGCCCGGCTGACGGGCGGGACCGACGTGTCGCCCAGGGCCGCGGCCGTCAGGAGCGCCATCCGCTCACAGGCACGGCGTGCAAAGCGCACCTGGAGCCGGCGGCCGAACAGGCGGAAGCCGGCCCGCACGACGGGGTTGGGGATCCGGGCGGGACGGACGACGCGCTCGATCCGGAACTCGACGCTCCCGGTGTCGAGCCACTTCCAGACCTCGTAGCCCATCTGGCCCGCCTCGAGGTGGCCCTCCAGCGTTCGGTACAGCCATCCCCAGACGCGTACCTCTCGTCCGTCCACCGTGCGCGTCTCGTCATGGACGCCGCCGGCGCGCACGCCGAGTCGAAACGTCAACCCGGCGAAGCGGCCCTCGAGCAGCATGTCGCGTCCCTCGAGCGGATCCTCGGGTCGATACACCGCCCGGATCAGCGCCGGATCGGCGAACTCGTAGTCCTGCATGAGCCTGCGCGCGATCTCCCATGAGCCCCCGGGCACGGGATCGCCGGGCGGCTCGCTCGGCAGCGGCTGGCAGAGGTGATCGGCGAACCAGCCGCGCTCCTCGGCCTTCGGGCCGGGAGCCGTGTCGAGGTCGAAGTTGATCGGCCGGTCGTGGAGCGCTGCCAGCGCCGCGCGCGCATCTGCGTCGGCGAGCAGGGGCGTCCGGCCGGATGGGTCGTCCACCCGGCGGGTGGTGATGGAGATCCCGTCCACCATGCGCCCATCGCACAGGTCGACCACCCGTTCCAGAAAGGAGGTCCACATGTGGAGCTGAACCTCCTTCGCCATGCGAAGGCGGGTGTGGAGCAGGTCCGAAAGGCGGTCTCCGCTGCGCGTCCACGACTCGACCGCGAACTCGATCTCTCGGCCCGCGGCGGCGGCCGACAGCCGAATCTGCCCGGCCTCCAGATGCGAGCGGAGGGTCGCCATCCGAAGGGCGCGCGGCTCGACTTCGACCACCCGCACCGGGCCGTCCCACGGCCCCGGCATGCGGACCACGTACTCGTCTCCGACGCGCATGGTTCCCTCGTCGCCGCGGGCCTTGTGGAAGCTCGCGAGCGCGCGCGGAGCCGCCGCGTTCAGGTCGCGCTGGATTCGATCCATGAGGGCTTCGGGCGACAGCGCTGATCCGGAGATGCGGACGGCATAGCGGCGGTGAAAGAGCGCGCCGTAGCCCGCCTCGGACGGCTGGAGGTCGCGCTCGTCAGTCTCGGGAGGAAGCGCCGGCGGCGAGTCCTCCGCCAGCGAGCCGGCGACCTCCGCCCGGTGGATCGGCGTCGTCCGCCACATGTAGCTCCACGACGTCAGCGCGACGCCGAACGGCCAGCCTGCGGCGGTGGACAGCCGGCGGATGGGGCCGAGGCGAGGCGGCACGCCGCTCCCCTACCCCACGAGGCGGCGGCCGAACCCGTGGGTGGGCGGCGCGCTCAATGGGAACACAGATGGCATGCTGGTGAACGCTCTTCGCCGACTCGGGCTGCGTGGGTGGCATCTGCACCTGATCTCGGCCGGGTCGGTCGGGCTCTGCATCGCTCTGTGGATCCGCGCCAAGACCGTCGACCAGGCGGAGCGGGGCAACGCGGAGCGGCGGGCGCTCTTCGTCGGCCTCTGGCCGCCGACGGTCTGGCTCATCGGCGACACGCTCGAGCGGCACGAGTAGAAGGCGGCGGCGGGATGGAGAGCGAGTCGTTGTGGCCACGGCTGGCGGATGTCCCGCTCGTCGTCGAGTCGTGCGAGTACGACGCCCTGCATGCGGTCCTCGCCAACGAGTTCCACCGCGTGACCACCCACGTGCGCCTGATCGGCGCCGGCGCCGACGGTCTCGGCGAGGACGTCTCGCTGATGGCGGAGGACGGCACCTCGCTGCACGAGGCGCGGCCCGCGCTGGGGCTCGAGGGCGAGTGGACGCTGGCGAGCTTCTCCGACCATCTCGCGACGCTCGACCTGTTCGTGGAGCCGCCGGAGTGGGATGCGGCGCGGCGCTTTCGCCGCTGGGCGTTCGAGTCCGCCGCGCTCGACCTGGCCCTGCGCCAGGCCGGGCGCTCCCTGCAGGATGTGCTCGGGCTGACGCCCAAACCGGTGCGGTTCGTCAATTCGCTCGGCCTCGGCAAGAGCCCGTCGATCGCACCGGTGCACCTGCGGATCGGCCGCTCTCCCGGCGTTCGCTTCAAGCTCGATGCGGAGGCGGCCTGGGAGCCGGCGCTCGTCGAGGCGGTCGCGGCCACGGGAGCCGTCGACACGATCGACTTCAAGGGTCAGTACGGCTTCGAGGTCGAGGATCCGGAGGCGCTGGCCGGGCTGTACGACCGCGTGCTCGCCGCGTTCCCGGAGGCGTATCTGGAGGACCCGCACGACCTGCCCGAGGTCGGGCAGCGGCTCGCCGATCAGCTCGAGCGCGTGTCGTACGACGCGCCGATCCGTGACGCCGACGACATCGGAGGGACGCCGCTGGCCGGGCGCGTCGTGAACGTGAAGCCGTCGCGCATCGGGAGCGTGCGCGCGTTGTTCGAGGTCTACGCACGCTGCGCGCGGGAGCGGCGGCCGATGTACGGCGGCGGCATGGGCGAGCTGGGCGTGGGCCGCGGGCAGATCGAGCTGCTCGCCGCCCTGTTCCACGCCGATGCGCCCAACGACGTGGCGCCGAGCGCCTACAACGAGGACGACCCGCGCGGCCCCCTGCCGCCCAGCCCGCTCGAGCCGAGCCCGGAGGACACCGGCTTTCGCTGGGCGGCGTAGCCGGACGTGTCAGCTCACGACTCGCCCGGCCGGCTATGCGGCGGCGAGCCGCCGCATAGCCGTCGAGACCGGTTGCCGGCGACGGTGCCTAGTGAGCGCCGGCGTGCCCCGCCGCGGCCTGAATGCCGGCGACCCGCGCGGACGGCCGCCACGTCCTGCGAACGAGGTGCACGCTCGCGACGAGCGTCCAGACCATGAAGAGGAGCAGCGCGGGGACGAATGCCGCGTCGAGAAAGGCCGCGTTGACCGCAAGCGCGACGGCGGTCACCGCAGCGCCGGCGGCGAGCCACCGCGGCAGCGCCCCGGTGCGCAGCGCGGAGCCCGCGATCGCGGCGCAGGCGATGGAGAGGGGGTAGAGCGCGACGACGGTCGCGGCGTTGTCCACCGCGTCGAAGAGCCTGTGCAGCGCGGTGCCGTCGGCGACGTGCGCGTTGTGCAGGGCGAGGGCCGGCAGCGTGCTTGCGACCTTGAGCGTGATGCCGACGGTTCCCGCGACGAGTGCCGTCGTCGCGAGCCAGTCGCTCTCGGCATCCGCGGCCCTGAGCAGGCTGCACAGGTAGCCGAGGAACGGGATGAAGAGCGCGAGGGCAGCGAGGCCCGCGATCGCCCGGGGTGCGAGGTACGCCTCGCTTCCGTCGCCGGCGGCGACGAACAGAACGACCGCGAACAGTGCCCCGCAGCCGGCGCCGAGGCGAGTGACGAGAGGTGTGGTCATATGTGCTCCTTTCCGGGTGTCGTACACACATTCGACCCTAGAGCGGCGGCTGCAGCGTGTCCTCGGCCGGCGAGGCGAAGTCATCTCCTTCCCGCGGTGGAACCTGCATTCCCCCGACCGGCGGATGCGGCCCGAAGCCGCCCGCGATACTGTCGAGGCGATGCGAGCCTGGCTCGAGATCGTGGTGCGCAGTCGCCGCTTCCAGACGGCTGGAGACGCCGCGCTCGCGCTCGTCCTTGCGGCGACGTCGGTCGGCGCCGTGCTCACCGGCGATCACGTCTCCTGGGGCCACCGCGAGTGGATTGCAATCCCGCTGGCGCTCGCGTCGACCGTGCCTGTCGCCTGGCGCGCGCGCCGCCCCCTCCTCGTCGCCGCCGTTGTGCTCGCGGCGAACGGGGCCTGCGCGTACGCCGCCGCACCGCATCAGGCAGCCTTCCAGCCCTTCGTCGCGCTCACGCTCGTCGCCTACACGGTCGGCGCCCGGTTCGAGGGCACGTCGTGGGCCCCGCTCCTGCTTGCGCTTGCGGCGGCGCCGTTGTTCGTCGTCGCGGTGGTCCATGGACAGAGCATCGGCAACGCGATGCCGAACTACGTCTGGCTGCTCGCGGCCTGGGCGGTCGGGCGGACCGCGCGCGGCTGGCGCCGGAAGGCCGTCGCGCTGGAACACGCGAATCGGGAGCTCGGCGCGCAACGCGAGCTGCAGGCCCAGGCGGCCGTCGCCGTGGAACGCGGACGGATCGCCCGGGAGCTGCACGATGTCGTCGCCCACAACGTGTCGATGATGGTCGTCCAGGCGGGCGCAGCCGCGCGCGTCCTCGACGGCAACCAGCCGCATGTCAGCGCCGCCCTCGAGGCGATCGCCGACACCGGCCGGGAGACCGTCGACGAGATGCGAACGCTGCTCGGGGTGCTTCGCGACCGTGGGGACGCCGCGGCGTTGAAGCCGCAACCCGGGCTCGCAGACCTCGAGCAGCTCGTGGAGGGCGTCCGCACGGCCGGGCTGCCGGTGTCGCTGCGCATCGAGGGCGAGCCGCGGCCGCTGCCGCAGGCCGCCGACCTCTCCGCCTTCCGCATCGTCCAGGAGGCGCTCACGAACTCACTCAAGCACGCCGGGCCGGCCCGCGCTGACGTCGTCGTCCGGTACGCGCCGGAGGCCGTCTCGCTCGAGATCAGCGACACCGGCACCGGTCGATCGACCGGGCATGGAACCGGCCACGGCCTCGTCGGCATGCGCGAACGTGTCGCCATGTTCGGCGGCGAGCTCGAGGCAGCACCGCGATCCGGCGGTGGATTCGCCGTCCGCGCGCGCCTTCCCATCGCTTCCCTGTGATCCGCATTCTGCTCGCCGACGACCAGGCGCTCGTGCGCGGCGGCTTCCGGCTCATCCTCGACGCCGAGCCCGATATCGGCGTCGTCGCCGAGGCCGCCGACGGTGAGGAGGCTGTCGAGCGCGCGATCGAAACCCGGCCGGACGTGGTGCTGATGGACATCCGGATGCCCGTGCTCGACGGGATCCAGGCAACCCGCCGCCTGCTGGCCCGGGTACCCACCACCCGCGTCCTGATCCTCACCACCTTCGACATCGACGAGTACGTCGTCGACGCGTTCCGCGCCGGCGCGTCGGGCTTCCTGCTCAAGACCGCGCCGCCACAGCAGCTCGTTGCCGCCGTCCGCACGATCCACGCAGGCGAGGCGCTCCTCGCGCCGGCGAGCACCCGTCGCCTCATCGAACAGGTCGTCCGGCCACCGAGCGCCGCACCGGTGCTCGAGCATCTCACGGCGCGCGAGCACGACGTCCTCCGACTGCTCGCCCGCGGCCTCACGAACGCCGAGATCGCGAAGGAGCTCGTCGTCGAACCGTCGACTGTGAAATCGCACGTCGCAAGCCTGCTGTCGAAGCTCGATCTCCGCGACCGCGTGCACGCGGTCGTCTTCGCCTACGAGAGCGGCCTCGTCCAGCCCCGCAATCCGAGTGCCGAGAACGAGCCTCCGTCGACCCTGTGACGAGGCGTGCGGCCCTCGCTGTAGGGTCGGGGCGTGATCCGCGCCCACCTCGCGGCGGAGCTCCTCGTCGAGGGCGAGCGCTGGCCCGTCTTCGTCTGGACGATCGACCACCCGGCCGGGCTCGTGCTCGTCGACACCGGGATGATCGACTCGAGGCCCGAGATCGACGACCTGGGCCCGACGCCGCATCCCGAGAACATTCCGCGCGACGTCGCCTGCGTCATCAACACGCACCTGCATTTCGACCACTGCGGCGGCAACCGCCTCTTCCCGGGCGTGCCGATCCACGTCCAGGCGCGCGAGCTCGCCGACGCGCGTTCGCTCGACGACTACACGATCCGTGAATGGGTCGACTTCGACGGCGCGACGTATGTCGAGCATGAGGGCGAGGTGGAGCTGCTCCCGGGGGTCCGGCTTCTGCCGGCGCCCGGGCACACGGATGGTCATCAGGTGGTCGTCGTCGAGACCGGCGCCGGCACGAACGTTCTCGGCGGCGACGTGGGCACCTCGTTCGGCGACCTCAGCAGCGGGACGACGGAGGGACAGCGTCGCGTGCTCGCGCTCGGAGCGCTGACGTGGCTCTCCCACGCGCCGGGGTCGAAGATCCCGGAATGTCGCCCGTAGGGAGCAACTCAAGGATGGCTTAGGGGTTGGTCAGACTCCTCCTGATACCCCAACGGGAGGGTATTCGAACCGCTCGACCTGGGCCGAACGGCTGGCAGCGCTCCGTCGCTGCCTCGACGAGCCGCCTGCTTAGGTGCCCGCGGGGAGTCGGCCCACCCGTACGAGAAGCCGTCGCAACTCAGGCCCCACGCCTCCACAGCCGACCACCGCCACACCTTCGCCGACACCAACCGGCCCAACGGCGCAGGGACGCTCGTCCATGTCGGGATCGTGGTCCGACCTCCCATATGCAGTGCGACAATCAGCTCTGTGTTGGAGATCCGGACCGAGCGTCTCGTCTTGCGTCGACCTCGTCTCGAGGATGTGCCGGCGATCGTCCTCGCGTGCCAGGACCCCGACGTTCCTCGTTTCATGCCGGAGGTGTCGACCCCGTACGGGGAGCAGGACGCGCGCAGATTTATCGCGTCCGTAGACCGGGCCTGGAGAGAGTCGCATGAGCGAACCTTTGCGATTGCCGGAGGGGATGACGTCTATCTCGGATCTGTGTCGGTCGCGCTCCGCGAAGGCGGCAACGTCGGGTACATGCTGTCTCGGTCTGCTCGTGGGCACGGCTTCACGACAGAGGCGGTTCGTGCTGTCGTGCGTTGGGCGCACGAACTGCATGGCATCCAATCGCTGCAACTCTGGACACATCCCGACAACCTGGCCTCGCAGGTTGTCGCGGAACGTGCTGGCTTCGCGCGCCTCGGAGAGAGACGTTGCGACACGCCCTTTCGGGATGGGTCGACGGTCGGGATTCTCTTCGAGACAGTGATCCAGCGAAGAGCCCTGGCTGATCCCTCGCCCGCCGGGCATCCGGGCTGAGATCGCCGCCAAGCAATACCCCCAAACGAGACGGCATTCGAACCTGGTGGAGCTCTTGCGGGCGCTCGGCCGCGGATCGCCTCGCGGCTAGCTCGGCCGGGCATGGTTCCCGCCAGCGCACGGGGCACCTTTGCGCATGCATGGCTGACCGGCGCCGGAGCGGGCAGGCGTTTGCTGTCCGTGCCTCACGCGCAGCGGTCTAGCGAGCTCTGTGCTCGCCCTTGGTCGCGAGGGTTTCGCGGAGGCGAGCGATGACCTCGTCCAGGCCGCGGGTGAAGCCGCGGAACGTTGTCGCCGGCATGTCGTCGAAGATCTTGTGCGCGAGTGCGATGTGGTCGCGCTCGAGCGCCCTCGACGCTCGTTCGCCCTTCTTGGTGAAGGTGACGAGTGCTGCCCTGCGGTCGTGCGGGTGTGGTTCACGGGTGACGAAGCCGCGGGCGACGAGCCCGTCGACGAGGCCCGTGATCGTGCGCGGCGATACGCCGAGCGCTTTGGCGAGCCCGTTTTGGGTCCTCGGGCTGCCGTCACGTAGCTCCCAGATGAGATGTGCGCGCGAGCCCGTGAGTCCGCGGCGGGCAAGATCGCGCGCCATGTCGTCATTCAGAAGGACCGTCAACTCCAGGATTCGGTTGAGGGCGTGACGGCTGTCGTCGAGTCCCATTGCGTGATCTCCGTGGCTACCGACCCTCCGGTCTATGATGAGCATAGCTCATAGTGAGCTAGACTCATAATATTGTCTCGCGTTGTTCCCCAAGATCGGAGGGTGTCGTGTCCGCTGAGACAGAAGCCAACGTCGACCTTGTCCGCGTTGCCCGCGAGGCCTTCAACGCGAACGACCTCGACGCCTGCGTCGAGCGACTCGCCCCCGATGTAATCCAGCATCTGTCCGAGCTGCGAGAGCCGCGCGTGGGGCGTGACACCTGGCGCGAGGGCGCTGAGCTGATCAAAAAGGCCTTTCCCGATCTGACCGTCGAGATCGACGACGTCGTCGCCGAACGGGATCGTGTGGCGCTGCGGCTCACCATCCGCGGCACCCACCAAAGTGAGTTCCTGGGCATTGCCGCGACCGGTCGCTCGGTGAGCTATGTGAGTCACGAGTTCTATCGTGTGGCCGATGGGCTGATCGCCGAGGAGTGGATCTGCTCCGACACTGCGGGCCTGTTCGAGCAGATCAGGTGATGCAGTCCCGCGCAACTCCGAAGCGGCTGAGGCAGGCCGGCTCCGCATCCTCCGGCCGCGCTGCTCTCCGCCACGCCGCCCGCTATGAGGCTGGGATCTGGGGCAGCCTCGTCCGCTGGCTCACTCGCCGGGTACGCGCCATCGACCCGGACGCCGAGCTGTTTGGCTACGCATCCGAGATCACGCCGATCCTGGTCGCGTTCATCGCGGTCGCCGCGCTGGAGATCCCGATCCTGCCGCTCGTTCTCCCGTGGCCTCCAGTGAGATACACGCTGCTTGTGCTCGGAATATGGGGCCTTCTCTGGATGGCTGGACTGCTCGCCTCCTTGCGCGTTCACCCTCACGCGGTCGCCGCCGCCGGACTGCAACTCCGCTCCGGATTCCAAATCGACCTCCGCGTCCCGTGGGCCGAAATCACCGACATCCGTCTGTGCCGCGCCAGCACAGAGCGAAAACTCGAAGTCGAGCAGGGCCCGGCCGGTGCAGCGCTCTCACTCCAGAAGACGACGAACCTCGAGGTCGCGCTTCGCCGATCGCTCATGGTCAGCTTCCTCGATGGCCGCTCCGCCAACATCGACGCGATCCGCGTATACGCCGACGCACCAGGCGAGCTCGTGTCGGCAGCGCGACCCCATCTAACTCCGCACTGAAGGTTTGGTGGAACCGCGATCCACCCGGGTCTAGCGGCCCACGGGCCTCCAGCGGCATACGACGGCCACGCCCGAGCTAGGCGCGTGCCTGACGTGTGGCCCAGACCGACTCACACGGGAATACGCCGGCCCCAGCTCCCGGCACCAGTAAGCAAGCAATACCCCCAACGGGATTCGAACCCGTGTTACCGCCTTGAAAGGGCGGGGGCCTAGGCCGCTAGCCGATGGGGGCGCGCGCGCAGGATACCGGTCAGGCTGCGTCGTCCGGCCGTGCCGGAAGGCGTTCCAGCGCCGCCTGGAGCTCGTCCCAGGCCTCAGCCTCCGTCTCGGCGTAGTCCGCGGCGTCCACCTCACGGGTCAGCTCGAGGTACCGCTGCCAGGCGGCTTCGCGAGTGAGCGGAAGGATCGTTGCGGGCTTGCCGGAGGTCATTGCTCTTAATACGTTCGCGGGGGTGAGGTAGTTCCCGCCCCGTGGGCAGCATTACACATGTGGGCGGCCGTCATGCTCCGGTTGCGGCGCCCGCCCGGTGCGCGCGAGCGCCAGCCCGGACAGGACTTCGAGCACCAGCCGGTGGGCGTTCACGGCCGTGATCCCGGACGGGTCGTAGGCCGGCGCCACCTCGACCAGCTCGACCCCGGCGATGGGCAGCTCGGTGGCGATCCGGCGGGCGGCGCGCAGCAGCTCGCGCATCGTGAGGCCGCCCACCTCCGGGGTCCCGGTGCCCGGCGCGTAGGCGGGGTCGAGGGCGTCGACGTCGATCGAGAGGAACACCGGTTGGCCCCACTCGTGGGCGCTTCGGATGACCTCCGAGAGGCACACGTCGAAGCCGCGCTCGTCGAGCTCGTACATCGTGTACCAGTGGAACCCGACCTTGCGCATCCACGCGAACTCGTCGGGGTCGGGCCACCAGCCGCGCAGGCCGACCTGGATGAACCGGTCGCCCCGCACCCAGCCCTCGTCGACGACGAGCCGCATCGGCGTGCCGTGGGAGCGGACGACGCCGCGCAGGTCGGCGGCGGTGTCGGCGTGTGCGTCGAAGTGGATGACGCCGACCGCGCCCTTCCCGCGGTGCTCGGCGACCGCAGCCATGTTCGGGTGGGCGATGGAGTGGTCGCCGCCGAGCACGATCGGCACCGCGCCCGCGGCGCAGATCTCGCCAACGCGACGGCGGATCTGGGTGTGACTCTCCGCGGCGTTTCCGGGCACGGTCTCGGCGTCGCCGTAGTCGACGACGCGGAGCTCGGCGAACGGGTCGACGCCGAGCCACATGTGCGGCCGCGACGGTGGCACGCCGGCCGAGTCGTCGGCCGCGCGGATCGCGCGCGGGCCGTACCGGCTCCCGGGCCGGTTCGACACGGTCTCGTCGATCGGCGCCCCCAGGATGGCGACGTCGACGCCGGCCAGGCCGTGCGGGTCGAGCACGAGCGGCAGCTTCGAGAAGGTGGGGATGCCGCCGTAGGAGGGCTCGTGGGGGCGGTTGGCCTGCATGCTCACTCCTCGATCGTTTCATGGAACAGCCGCGGGTCGTCGGTGATGACGCCGTCGCAGCCGAGCGCCGCCATGCGCTTGATCCCGGCACGGGTGTTCACGGTCCAGGCGAAGACGCGGCCGCCGGCCGTGTGGACGGCCGCGACCGCGGCGGCGGTGACGACGTCGTGGCGCAGGGTGGCGTCACGGGCGCCCGACTTGCGGTAGATGTCGGCGAGCGTCACGCGGCTCCGGGACACCCGTCGGCCGGGCCTGATCGTGACGCTCGTCCGGGCGTGGCCGTTCAGCGCGGAGAGCGACGCGGTGTTGCCTGTCGAGAAGACGCAGCAATCTGCGATCCCCGCCGCCTCACAGGCCGCGAGCGTCGCGCGCTCGTACCCGGCCGCCTTGAGGTCGACCAGGAACCCGAGATCGGGCGGAGCCAGCTCGAGGAGCTGCACGACGAACTCCGGCAGGGGCAGCCCGCGCCGACCGGCGTCGTGCCCGACCACGAGCCCGGGCGCCACGTCGAACTCGACCATGTCCACCCCCGCCCCGATCGCCGCTCGCATCGCGGCGATCGTGTTCTCGGGCGCGAGCCCGGCCGCGCCGCGATGCCCGATGCGCAGCACCGCCGTGAACCTACCAGCGTCGCGCCCAACCGGGAGCACGAGCCGGCTCCGGCCCGAGCTCCGACAGGTCGTGGCTCCAGAGCGGTTCGATCCCGGATGGCGTGATCGCGGCGATCCGAAGCTCTCCGCCCACCGTCGCGATGAGCATCCGCCCGCGCCGGTCCCAGTCGGCCCACGCCGCCTCCGGGAGCTCCGCGTGGTCGCCGCCGCGCTCGAGCTGGTACCGGATGTGGGCCCCTTCGATCCCGTGGTGGGCGAAGTCGTGGCCGCTGTGCACGAGCGTCAATGCGGCGCCGCCGTTTCCAGGCTGTGGACGGCGGAGCACGAGCGGGGAGCCGGGGAGCTCGTCTGCGCCGGGCGGATCCTGCACCCATCCCCGGCGGAGCTCGGCCTGCACGTCTCGCACCCGCCACAGGTCGTGATGGTTGACAGCCGGAAGCGGCGGCCTTGGCGCCAGCCCGGCGGGGTAGCTGCCCGAGTCGGGTGCAGTCGGCTCCGCCTCGCCGGTGCAGAACCGTCCGTCGGGGAGGAACTCACAGCCCCAGTGCCAGGTGCTGCCCCAGTGCCAGGCCGCGAGGGCATGGAGCCACGGAACCTTCGAGACCGCCAGATAGGAGTCCCAGGGCGGAGGCGTTCCGGCCAGGGCGTAGTAGCCGAGGAGCGCCCCGTCGGGCGAGACGGCGCACCGGCGTGGGTACAGGCGACCGCCGAACCACGCGCCGGCCTCGACTGCCGGCGGGTCGAGCCGCCACCGCAGGACATGCCACCACCGCGACGGCCCGCGGCGCATCACGACGGCCGAGTCCGTGGCCAAGAGGACGTGCAGCCTGGGCGGGCTCATGCGGCGGGTTCACCCTACACTTGCTCGGCGGGGCCGTTAGCTCAGCTGGTAGAGCAGGGGACTTTTAATCCCAAGGTCGCTGGTTCGATCCCAGCACGGCCCATCTAGAATGGCTTGGTTGAGCCAACTCGCGAGGAGTCACGCCCGTTCGACAGTTCAATGTGTACCAGGCGTGTTACGGGTCGCGTCCGTACTGCCGACCCCGAGTGGTCGGTCCCAAGGCTGCGCGAGCGAGCATGGCGACAGGATGGGTCATCGTATCGGCACTCAGGAGGCGTCGGAGTCCGGCAAAATCGGGAGCTACACGTCCGCCAGGCGTTGGCAGCCAGAGACGTGGTCGTAGACCCGCGAACCGATCGATCGGATCTCGTCTGCCAACGGGTCCATCAAGCGGATCACTATCGGTTCGTCGAGTGTGAACTCGGCGTCCAGCCGGCAATGTGAAAGAGGGAGGCCCGCTACTAGGCCCGCGGCTCAGTGGCCGGCGCCGGACGGGCGCGCCGCGCCGGCTTCCAGCCAGGGGCCGGCACGCTGCGGCGAAGCAGCTGGGTATAGGGGTGCTGCGGTCGGTGCAGGACGTCGGCGGTCGTGCCCCGCTCGACCGCCACGCCGCGCTGCATGACGATCGTGGAGTCGGTGATCTGGCGGACGACACCGAGGTCGTGGCTGATGACGACGTAGCTGATGCCGGTGGCTGCGCGGATGTCGGCGAGCAGGTTCAGGATCTGGGCCTGGATCGAGACGTCGAGCGAGGCGACGGCCTCGTCCAGCAGAAGGACGCGTGGCTCGGCGGCGAGCGCCCGGGCGATCGCGACGCGCTGGCGCTGGCCGCCGGAGAGGGCCCGCGGCAGCGCGGTCATCTGACGGTCGTCCAGGCCGACCTGCGCCGCGAGCTCCGCGACCCGCGCCGCGCAGGCCGCCCGGCTTAGCCGGAAGTGGAGCCGAAGCACCTCGTCGATCGAGGACGCCGGGGTTTGCCGCGGATCCAGGGAGCTGTAAGGGTCCTGAAAGACGATCTGTGTCTCCCGCCCGCGCCGTCGCCGCTCGGACGTCCTGCGGGCCGGCGTGCTGCGGTCGCGCCCGGCCATCGTGATCCGGCCGGACGTCGGCCGCTCCAGCCCGACCAGCATGCGCGCCAGGGTCGTCTTGCCGGATCCCGACTCGCCCACGATCGCGAGCGACTCGCCCTCCGCCAGCGCGAACGACAGGTCGTCGACCGCGACGATCTCGCCGTCGCCTCCCCCGTGACCGCGCAGGCGGAACACCTTGCGCAGGCGGTCGGCTTCCAGGACGGCGTCAGCCAACCGACCCGGCCTCCAGCGAGATAGCGCGCAGCGCGCCATGCACGTCCTCGGCCCGCCGGCAGCGCACGAGGCCGGCCTCCAGCTGGCGCAGGGCCTGCGGCCGGGCCACGCACTCGGGCTCGCGGTACGGGCAGCGGTCCGCGAACGCGCACCCCTCGCCAACCTCGAACGCCGAGCGCGGGTGGCCGGGGATGGCGGGGAGCTGCCCCGCCGGGCCGTCAAGTCGGGGCCGGGCGGCCAAGAGCGCGGCGGTGTAGGGGTGCAGCGGGCCGGCGTTCAGGGACGCGCTCGCCTGCTCCTCCACGATCTCCCCGGCGTACATGACGCAGGTGCGGTCGCACACGGCGGCGGCGAGCTCCAGGTCATGGGTGATGAAGAGCACGGCCACCCCACGCTCACGGCGCAGCTCGTCCAGGATCGCCATCACCTCGGCCTGGGTCGTCACGTCGAGCGCCGTGGTCGGCTCGTCGGCGAGCAGCAGCTTCGGCTCGGCGAGCAGCGCGGCGGCGATCATGACCCGCTGCAGCATGCCGCCCGACAGCTCGTGCGGGTACTGGCGCAGGCGCCGCTCGCCGTCCTCGATCCCGACCTCGGCGAGCGTGCGCACGGCGCGCCGGCGCGCCTCGTCCTTGGGAACGTCCATCGTCGTGCGCAGCGCCTCGGTGAGAAAGTCTCCGATCCGCCGCACGGGATTCGTGTGCGCCCGGGGGTCCTGGAAGATCATGGCGATCCCGCGGGTGCGATAGCGGCGAAGCTCAGCCGAGCTCATCCGCATCACGGGCTGGCCGTCGAACGTGATGTCGCCGCTCACCGCCGCGCCCGGCGGAAGCAGTCGCGCGATGGCCCGCGACGTCATCGACTTGCCGGACCCCGACTCGCCCACCAGCCCGACGGCCTCGCCGGCGCCGATCTGCAGCGACAGATCGTGGATGACGGGCCGCATGACGCCGTCCACCCGAAGCTCGACGTGAAGGCGGGAGACCCCGAGCAGCGGCCGTGCCGGCGCCGCAGACGGAGGTTCCGGTGTCGTCACCGCACCACCGCCGACCCATCTGACCGGGGGTCCGCCGCGGCGTCCAGCGCGCCGTCGCGCGCGATGGCGATCGCATGCGCCTGGCCCACGGCCTCGCTTCGAGGCGGCAGCCGGACGACCCGCTCGCCAGATCGACCGAACGCCGCCAGGGCGGCGGCGAAGTCGTCCTCCACTTCTACATCGCCGCCGCCCGCCTCCAGCGAGCCGGTGACGAACCGCGGCGCGGCGACGGCGACGTGCGCGTCGCCGCCCACCAGGTGGCGAAGCAGCAGCTGAGCGTGTATCTGGGCCTGGGCGTGCCCGCCCATCGTGCCCGCCACCCACGAGGGTCGGTCGGTGCTGGTGACCACGAGCGGCATCAGTGTATGCAACGGCCGCTTGCCCGGGCCGGGAGCGTTGGGGCTCGCCGGATCCGCCGAGAAGCACGCGCCCCGGTTGTGACAGACGATCCCCGTACGAGGCTCCAGCACGCCGGCCCCGAACGCGTAGAAGATGCTCTGGATCAGCGACACCGAGAGTCGCTCGTCGACCGCCACGACGGCCACGGTGTCGCCTCGGGCAGCCGGGGCCGCCGGCGTCCGCCGCGCCGCGTCGCTGCGCGCCCGCTCGACCAGCCGGTCGACGTTGTCGTCGGAGATCAGCGCCTCAACCGGCAGGGCCATGGCGGCCGGATCGGCGAGGTGGGCGTCGCGGTCGGCGACCGACGCGCGGAACAGCGCGGCGAGCACCGGCGCCTGCGCGCCGAGCGGGTCGTCGAGCCGCATCCGCTCGACCGCAGCCATGATCTGGATCAGCGAGAACCCCTGCGAATTCGCGCCCATCGTCAGCAGGTCCAGCCCTGCGACGGCGCCGCGCAGCGCGGGCTCAACGTCCGTGCGGTGGGCGGCGAAGTCGTCCAGTGTGAGCGCGCAGCCCAGCCCCGCCAGGCCGCCGACGAGCAGGTGGGCGGTCTCCCCGGTGTAGAGCTCCTGGGCCCCGTACCGGGCGAGCCGTTCGAGCGTGCGCGCGAGCCGCTCTTGGACGAGCCGGTCGCCCTCGCCCAGCACGCGGCCGTCGGGCGCAAAGACGGCGGACAGGCCCGCGTCGGCGGCCACCAGCGGCGCATCGGCGGAGAGAGCGGCGGCGAGCGAGCGGGCGACCGGCACGCCGGCGCGCGCGAGCTCCGCGGCGGGCTCGAGCGCGTCGGCGAGCGGCCGCCGGCCCCACCGCTCGCTCATGGTCTGCCAGGCGGCAGCCGCGCCGGGGACGGTGATAACACCGACCCCCTGGGCCGGCGCTCCCCAGCCCGCGGGCAGTGCGCCGGGTGCGCGGCCGCTGCCGTTGATCGCGTGGGCGTCCCCGTCGTGCACGAGCGCCATCACGTCGCCGCCCAGCGCGCACATGTGCGGATAGACGACGGTAAGCGCGCAGGCCGCCGCCAGCGCTGCGTCAACCGCGTTGCCGCCGGCTTCGAACGCGGCCTCGCCCGCCCGGCTGGCCGCTGCGTGCGGGGATGCGATGGCGAATCGGTGCGGCGCGCCGCCGTCAGGCATCGCGCAGCTCCTCGACGGCCTTCGTCAGCTCGTGCAGCGCCTGCACACTGGGAACCGGCACGTCCACCATGCCGGCGATCTCCACCACGGCGGCCGTCATGCAGTCCGTCTCAAGTGGCTTACCGGCCTCCCAGTCCTGCAGCATCGATGTTCGGTGGTCGCCGACCGCCAGGCCGGCCTCCAGGCGCCGGTCGAGCGACACCGGCAGCTCGATCCCCAGCGCGCCCGCCACCGCGGCGCACTCCTCCATCACCGTCCGGACGAACCCGACCGCGTGCGGCGAGGTCGCCAGCCCGCCGAGGGTGGCGCGGGTGATGGTGGTGATCGGGTTGAAGGCGGCGTTGCCGATCAGCTTCAGCCAGATCTGCGGGCGCACGTCCGTGTCGGCGGGGCACTTGAGCCCGCCGGCCGTGAACGCCGCGGCGATGCTCCCGCAGACATCGTTCGGCTGGCCGCCGGGCGTGCCGATCGAGAACCGCGTGCCCTCGATGTGCCGGATCACGCCGGGGGCAGCGATCTCGGTCGAGCAATAGACGACGCAGCCGACCACCTGCTCGGGGCGGATCGCCCGGCTGACGACCCCGCCGGGGTCGACGCTCTCCAGGATTCGCCCCTCCAGCGGCCCGCCGTCGCGCTGGAAGTACCACCAGGGGATGCCGTTCTGCGCCGCGACGACGACCGCGTCCGGACGCAGCAGCTCGCCGATCCGCGGCGCGAGCGCGGGCAGGCTGTAGGCCTTCACGCCGAGCACGACGACGTCGGCGTCGGCGATGGCCGTGAGCTCGGAGGTGGCCGCCGGATGGGCCTCGAAGTCGCCGCGCGGGCTTTGCACGCGGACGCCGTGCTCTGCCATCGCCCGCAGGTGGTCGCCGCGGGCGATCAGGGTGACGTCCGCGCCCCCGCGTGCCAGCGCCGCCCCGACGTAGGCGCCAATCGCCCCGGCGCCGAGGACGGCGAACCTCACGGGTTCCCCGCCAGCTGGCTCGCCAGCCGCGAGCGCTGCACCTTGCCGGTCGCCGTCTTGGGGATCTGGTCGAGCACGTACACGCGGTCGGGCACCTTGAACGCGGCCAGCGACTCGCGCGCGTGCCGGCGCAGCTCGTCGGGCGTCGCGTCGCCCTCGAGCACGACGGCCGCCTGCACGACCTGGCCGTACTTGCCGTCCTCCACGCCGAACGCAACCGCTTCGGCCACCTGGGGGTGCAACTGCAGCACCGCCTCGATCTCGTACGGCGAGATGTTCTCGCCCCCGCGGATGATCATCTCCTTCAGCCGGCCGCGCAGGCGCAGGTAGCCGTCCTCGAGGATGCCCTCGTCACCGGTCCGGAACCAGCCGTCAACGAACGCCTGGGCGTTGGCCTCCGGGTTGTTCAGGTAGCCGGGGGTGAGCCCGCGTCCGCGCACGGCTACCTCCCCCGTCGCACCGGCGGGCACGTCCGCCCCGGCAGCGTCCACGATCCGTACCTCCGCGCCCGCCTCCACACCCACCGAACCTGGCCGGCGGCTCGCCGGCGGGAGAGGGTTCGAGGTCATCTGATGGGTGGCCTCAGTCATGCCGTACGCCTCGACCATCGGCACCCCGTAGCGGTCCTCCGCCTCCTGCATGAGCTGAACCGGCAGCGCCGAGCTGCACGAGCGCAAAAAACGGAGGACTGGCAGCGGGCCCGTGGCGTGCTCGAGGATCATCTGGTGGAGCGTGGGCCCCGCGGACAGCCACGTCACCCCCTGGGCGGCGGCCTGCGCGTGGAAGCGCCGGGGGCTGAACCGGCGCGGCACGACCACCGTTCCGCCGGCGGCAAGCTGGGCAAGCGTCGAGGCAACCAGGCCATGCACGTGGAAGAGCGGCATCGCGCAGTAGGACACGTCGGACTCCGTGAGCGCGTAGTGGGTCGCGATCGACTGGGCCTGGGCGGTCAGGTTCCGCTGGAGCAGCGGCACCTGCTTCGGCCGCGAGGTCGTCCCGCTCGTGTGCAGCAGGAGCACGGGGTCGTCGGGCCGTCCCGGCTCGAACCCCGCCGCGCGCAGCGGGCGGCCGTCCATCTCAAGCCGCGGTTGTCCGCCCGCCTCGTGGGCGTGAATCTCGACGATGGCGAGCCCGTCCGCGGCCGCGCGCGCAGCGGGCGCAGCTCCAGCTTCCACCAGCAGGAGCTGCGGCGCGAGGTCTCCCAGGTAGAACCTGTACTCCGCCTCCGTGTAGGCGGGATTGAGCGGGGCCATCGTCGCGCCGAGCGAGGCGAGGGCGAACAGGAGCTCGATGATCTCGGGCCCGTTCGGGAGCACCACGGCGACGCGGCCGCCGCGTCCGACGCCAGCAGACGCGAGCCGCGAAGCCAAGCTTGCAGCGGCGTCGGCGAGCTGGTCGTAGCCCAGCGTCGACCCGACGTCCGGGGACGTGAGCGCCGCGCCCGCCCGAGTCCGGCTGATCAGCTCGACGAGCGGCTCGGCGGGTGGGTCTGGCATGCGGGTGGTCGAGGTGGTTGACGCGGTAGAACGGGGATGATACGTTCGCGGCCCAATGGTCGGACCACCGTGGCAACCGTACCACACCGAGATTCATCGATGAGCGATCCGGAGCAGACGACTCCGGTCGACTGGGCGGCGCTCAACCCCCGGCCGATCCGCCTCTCGGAGTCGGTCGCGGCGCGGCTCGAGGCGATGATCGTGTCGGGCGAGCTGGCGCCGGGTCGCCGCCTGCCTCCCGAGCGGGAGCTTGCCCGGCTCCTGGGCGTCTCCCGCGGACTCGTCCGCGAGGCGATCCATGAGCTGGCGCTGAAGGGCCTCGTGCACCGCCGACAGGGCCGGGGCACGGAGGTGCGGGGGCCGTACGGCTCCGAGTTCACGAGCGGGATCGTTGGCTACCTGACGCAGAGCGAGCGGGATGTGGTCGAGCTGCTCGACTTTCGTGAGGCGCTCGAGCCGCCGATCGCGGCACGAGCGGCCGAGCGCGCCACGAGCGTCGACGTGCGCCGCCTGAGCCGCATCTCGGCCGACCTCGAGGCCGAGGACGATCCCGCGAAGGCAGCCGATCTCGACGCGCAGTTCCACCACGCGATCGCTCTGGCGACGCGCAACCACGTTTTGGTGATGCTGGTCGAGACGTCGCTCGAGGTGCTGAACCAGACCAGGCGCCAGAACCTGCAGACACCTGCACGGCTCGAGATGTCCCGCCGGGCTCACCGCGCCATCCTGGCAGCGATCGAAGCCGGCGACCCCGACGCCGCCGGATGCGCCATGACGAATCACATCCGTGAGGTCGCCGCCCTCGTCATACGGGCCGACCGGCCGTCCGAATCACACACCGAGACGACGGGAGACGACGATGTCTGACGACGGTGCCAGGCTGTACGAAGACCTACTGGCCGGCCGCGTTTCGCGGGCCGAGTTGCTGCGCCGAGGGGCGGCGGTCGGCCTGGGCACCCCCGCGCTGGCCGCGATCCTGGCCGCCTGCGGCGGCGGTGGCTCGGCCGGCTCTGGCTCGAGCGCGCCCGGCGCGGTGGCCGAGGTCGGAACGGCGGTGACCACGCCCGCGCCGACGGGTGAGCTCGACCAGTTGAAGTGGGGGCTCTTCTACGAGCCCGGGCCGCTGGACTGGATCTACGACTACAACTACGAGGAGAACACGGTCGTCACCAACATCACCGAGAGCCTGATGCGGCTGACCCCGCAGCTCTCAATCGAGCCCGGGCTCGCGGAGTCGTACTCCGCGCCGGACGACCTGACGCACGTGTACACGATCCGCCAGGGTGTGACGTTCCACGACGGCAGCCCCATGACCGCGGCCGACGTCGTGTTCAGCATGAAGCGCCACCTGAACCCCAACTCGTATTGGGCCTTTGCGTATTTCAACGTGAAGAGCATCGAGCCGACGGGTAGCTCGGAGGTCACCGTGCGCATGAAGCGCCCGGACGTGATCTTCCCCGCGCTCATGGCGACGCCCGCGGGCGGCGTTGGCCCGCAGGCATACGTCACGGCGAAGGGCAAGAACTACGGCACTCCGACGGCCGGGCCGGTCGGCACCGGTCCGTTCAAGTTCACGAGCTGGAACCAGGGGGCGAACATCACGCTGACCCGGAACGACGCCTACTGGGACACCGCACACGCGCCCAAGACCAAGTCCGTCGTGTTCAGCTTCATCCCGGAGGAGTCGACGATGACCACCGGCCTCCTGAGCGGCGAGATCGACGGCGCCTACCACACGCCGTACAGCGGCCTCACCCAGCTGCGCTCCTCCTCGGTCGGCACGCTGTACCTCGGCAAGAGCATGCTCTTCACCGTCATCTATATCTCGACCACCTCGGGCCCCTTGGCGAACATCAACGTCCGCAAGGCGCTGCTCAAGGCCATCGATCGCCCGGCGCTTGCAAAGGCCGTGTACAGCGGAGCCGCGACCCCGTTGCCGTCGACCATGACCCCGCTCGGCCAGTGGAGCTACGCCCAGTCCCAGGCCGAAGCCGCCTTCCAGAAGCTCCCGCCGCCGGTGCTCGACCTCGAGGGCGCGAAGAAGCTCATGCAAGGCGTCGACACGAGCGGGACGATCGTGATCGCCACGCGGGCCTCCTTCCAGCGGTACATCAATATCGCCTCGATCGTGCAGGACGCGGGCAAGAAGCTCGGCCTCAACATCCAGATCAAGCCCATCAACCCCAACGACTACGGCGACATCTTCTTCTCCGACTCGGCGCGCAAGGGGATCGACATGTTCATCTCCGAGAACTACGCCGACGTGCCCGAACCGCTGGAGACCCTGTACGTCACTGTCACACCGCAGCCGGCGAACGCCCTCACGTACAACTACGACGACTACAACAACCCGAGCGTCACAAGCGACCTACAGAAGGCGGTGGCCGAGTCGGATCCCGCCAAGCGGGCGTCGCTGATCATCGCCGCTCAGAGCGTGCTGGCCGACCAGCCCGCCACCCTGCCGCTCGTGTCGCCGGCCGTGCCGCTCTTCCTGAACAAGCGCGCGACCGGTGCGCCGGCGTCGTTCTGCTACCTCTACTACCCCTGGGCGCGCGACGTGGGGGCGGCCTGACGTCGTGAGCGTCGGAGCCTTCATGGCTCGCCGGCTGGGCGCGCTCGCCGGCACCCTCCTGGCGACCAGCTTCATCGTCTACGGGGCGGTCTACCTCGCTCCCGGCAGTCCGCTCACGGCGGTTACGGGCGGCCGGCCGCTGCCGCCCGCGACGCTGCACGCGATCAGCCACGAGTACGGGTTCGACAAGCCGTTCATCGTCCGCTACTGGGACTGGCTGACCGGCGCCATCCACGGCGACTTCGGCCGGTCGGTCGTCTTCCGGCAGGACGTCAGCTCGCTGATCACCCCGCGCATCGGCACGACGGCGTTCCTGATCGCCTACGCCGCGCTCCTGATCCTGCTCTTCGGCGTGGCACTGGGCCTCGTGTCGGCGCTGCACAAAGGGCACCCCGACACGGCCATCCTGACCGTCACCTCCGTCGGCACTGCGGTGCCGTCGATCGTGGCGGCGATCGTGCTGATCTGGATCTTCACGCTCCAGCTCGGCTGGCTACCAGCCCTCGGCAGCGGGTCCGGCTTCGCCGGCCAGCTGCGCCATCTCACCATGCCGGCGGTCGCGCTGGCGCTTTCGGGGATCGCCTACGTCGCCCGGCTGACGCGGGCCGCTGCCAACGAGGAGCTGCGCCGCGAACACGTGGCGACGGCTCGCAGCCGCGGCATCCCGGAGCGCTACGTCGTCCAGCGCCACGTGCTGCGAAATGCGCTCGTCCCGATCACGACGGCCGCGGGGCTCACGATTGCCGGGCTCATCGCCGGCACCGTGGTGGTCGAGAACGCGTTCGCCCTGAACGGTCTGGGGTCGTTCCTCGTGCAGGCGGTGGGACAGAAGGACGTGCCGGTGGTGCAGGCGATCTGCCTGATTCTGGTCGCGGCCTTTATCGTCGTGAACACCGTGGTGGACCTCCTGTACGCCGTCATCGATCCGCGGATCGGCTTCGGAGGAGGGGATGACCGGTGACCGAGGCCGTCCTCGCGCAGACGCAGCGCGCACGCCGGCGCGCGATCGGCTTCCCCGCCGCCCGGCTCGGCTGGGTCGGCATGGCGAGCGCGGTGGTGATCGTGCTCCTGGCCCTGATGGCGGTGTTCGCTCCGCTGATCGCACCGATGGACCCGAACTCGATCGACCTGCTGCATCCCTTTGCCCCCGCCTCGAGCCAGCACCTCCTGGGAACCGACGACACCGGGCGGGACATCTTCTCGCGGCTCATCCTCGGCTCGCGGACGAGCCTGCTCGGCCCGCTCCTCGTCGTCCTGCTCGAGGTGCTTGTGGGCGTTCCCATCGCGCTGGCGGCGGCATGGCGGGGCGGGCTCGTGGACGGCCTGATCTCACGGGTGCTCGACGTGCTGTTCGCCTTCCCCGGGATCCTGCTGGCCATCCTCGTCATCTCGCTGTTCGGCGCCGGACTGAAATCGGCCGTCGTCGCGCTCGCGGTCGCCCACATGCCCTACCTCGCACGGATCACGCGCGGCGCGGCGCTGCGCGAGCGCCGGCTGCCCTACGTCGAGGCGCTCGAGGTTCAGGGGTTCTCGGCGTTTCGCATCTCGGCGCGGCACCTCGTTCCGAACCTGCTGCCGCTGATCGTCGCCCAGGCGAGCGTCTCGTTCGGCTACGTGATGATCGACCTCGCCGGGCTCTCGTTCCTCGGGCTCGGCGTGCAGCCGCCCACCGCCGACTGGGGCGTCATGATCTCGGCGGGCCAGCAGGCCTTGCTCGGCGGCCACCCCCAGCAGTCCCTCTACGCCGGCGCGATGATCGTGATCGCGGTCTGCGCCTTCACGCTCTTCGGCGAGCGGTTGATCGACCAGGACCGCTAGCGGCGGTCGGCGTCTCTGACGTCGCTGCCGCGGGTCTTCCGGCGGTGCGTGTGAGTGTTGGCCGGCGTGCCCAGGTCACTCCCAAAAGGCTTCCGGAGCAAGCGGCACATCGCCGAACTCGACCTCGTGGGTGCAGCGCAACTCTGCTCCGGTCTCACGTTCGATCTCCTCGAATCGCTCCCAGCTCGCCACCGTAGCGTCCGCACTCCAAACCACCGCGGAGAGTCGACGCTGGCGCATCTTGGCCAGGCTGTACGTCGCGTCCCCCATCAGCACGAGCGGCTCCCTGTGCTCGAACTCCACGTAAATGGACTGGTGGCCCGGCGTATGCCCGGGAGTTGAGATGACTCGGAGCTTGCCGTCGCCGAACACATCGGTATCCCCGTCCAGCTGCTTCCACCGCAGATCGTGCTCGAAGTCAGCCGGGTTGTACAGCTCCTGCTGGTACACCGGGGGGTTCCTGGCTGCGGCAAGCTCCGTGGCCTGCACATACACGTCGGCGTGTTTGACGAACTCGAGGCCGCCCGCGTGATCGAAGTGCAGGTGCGAAACGATGACGGCGTCGACATCCCCCGGCGCCAGACCGAGCTTGCCGAGCTGGCTGACGACGTCGCCGCCCTCGTTCATCTCGACCGGGAAGGCGGCCGCGGCTTCGCCGACGCGACCGATCGGATCAGTCGCGATCTCGGGATGCAGGCCGGTGTCGAACAGGATGCGACCGTCTGCATGCTCGACGAGGTAGAAGAAATACGGGCAGTAGACCTTGGTGCCGACGCGCTCGTCGAGCGGGTCGAACGTCGCGATGTCCGATCGGTCACCGCCGCAGAGACAGGCGAAGACCTTCATTCGTTCCCCGTGTGAATGATGCTTCCGCATGCCGTCACTGGACGCCCGCCGAGATGCCGAAGTCGATTGAAAGGTTGGCGCCGGTGATCGGGGTCGCCCGGTCTTGCGCGAGATACCAGATCAGCTCGGCCACCTCCTCCGCGGCGACGAATCGCGCCCTGTCGGCCTGCGGATACTGCTGCAGCAGTGACTCGAGGTACCCAGCGGGGTCATCCCCGCCGAAGTCCGTCGCCTGCGCGCGGAGCATCGGCGTGTCAACGTCGCCGGGGCACACCGCGTTCACGCGGACGCCGCGGGGTGCGAGCTCGAGCGCAAGGGCGCGGGTGAGGTTCGTGACCGCGCCTTTCGAGGCTGAGTAGACGGCGGCTCCGGCGACGCCCTGAATGCCGGCGTCGGACGAGAGATTCACGATCGATCCGGCGCTGGCGGCCAGGTGTGGAATCGCCGCAGCGGCGAGGAAGAAGAGCGCTTTCAGGTTGACGTCGAGGACCCGATCCCAGTCGGCCTCGCGCGTCTCGTCGGCGGGCCCCTCCGTCCAGACTCCGGCCGCGGAGACGAGGCAATCGAGGCGGCCGCTCGCTGAGGCCGCCTCGCGAACGACCTCCTGGCATGTTGATACAGAGCGAAGATCGCCGGGGAAGACGCCGACGAGTCGATCGAGACGCTTGAGCCTCTCGGCGACATCGGAGAGGCCGGGCACGTCGAGATCGGTGAGCGCGACGTTCCAACCTCCGGCCGCGAACCTGTCCGCCGTCGCCGAGCCGATGCCACCGGCGGCCCCGCTGATCAGGACCACGCGCCGTTGGGGCCCCTCAGCCACAGCGTGCTCCGCGATCACGTTTCTCCGGGCGGGCTGAACCGTCCATCAGCGAAGCGACGCGACATTGCCGAGAGCCTCGCGGAAGACGCTGGTGTGGCGATCCACGTCGTCAGCCGTCGTGTCGGGGCACATGAGCGCCATGTTGTGGAACGGAGTCAGGAGGACGTTGCGGTTGAGGGCGTGGAGATGGAGATAGCTGGTGGCCTCGTCGTCGGCCATCGCGGCCGCTTCGGCTGCGGTGCGATCGCCCGACGCCGGCCAGTACTCGGCCCGACAGCCGAGCCGGGTGACCGACCATTGCAGACCGCATTCCTCGATCGCGTCGCGGACGCCGGCCTCCCAACGCTCGGCGAGCGGGATCATGCGCTCGAAATCCTCGGCTCGCAGCGTGTGCGACAGGGTGGCCCGGACCGCCGCGACCGCGAGGGCATTCCCGGAGAGGGTTCCACCGATACCGCTGATGTTCAGCTCCGGCTCCTCGACCGCCTCGCCGGCAACTCTCGCGACCGCCTCCGTCATCCCGTAGGCCGCCGCCGGCATTCCTCCCCCGATCGCCTTGCCGACGACGAGCATGTCGGGCTCGAGGCCGAGCTCGGCGGTCATCCCGCCGGGGCCGGCACAGATGGTGTGGGTCTCGTCGATGAGCAGGAGCGTTCCGGAGGCCCGCGTCAGTTCCCGGAGCGCGTCGTGGAACCCGGGATCCGGCAGGATGATCCCGATGTTGGTGAGCGCCGGCTCGGCGATGACGCACGCGACGTCCCCGTGTGCGAGCTCGCGCTCCAGCGCGTCGACGTCGTTGAACTCGACGACACGGGTGGTCTCGCCGGCCGGCTGCGTCGGGCCGACGACCCCCGGCCGGCGGGTCACGCGGCCCGAGTCCAGCACGGCCAGCGTCTCATCAACCGTGCCGTGGTAACACCAGTTGAAGACGAGCACCTTCGGCCTGCGGGTCACGTGCCGGGCGAGCCGGAGGGCGTAGCGATTTGCGTCGGTCGCCGTCATCGCGATCTGCCACTTCAGGAGACCGAACCGACGGGTCAGCTCATCGCCCACGACGACGGCGTCCTCCGTCGGGAGGATCGCCGTGATGCCCGTCGCGGCGCGGCGCGAGATCGCTTCGGCGGTTCGGGGTGGAGAGTGCCCGGCCATCGCTCCGGTGTCGCCGAGGCAGAAATCGATGTACTCGTTGCCGTCGACATCCCAAAGCCGAGCGCCGTTCGCACGCTGCATGAAGAGCGGGAACGGTGTCGCCCAATGGGTCATCCAACTCATCGGAACGCCGTTGAGCAGGCTCTTGGCGGCCTGGCCGGCGAGCGCGAGAGAGCGCGGATGGGATGCTAGATAGCGCTCCTCCTCCGCGTCCAGCAGTTCGGACAACCTCGCAGAGTTGGAGGAGGTTGACGGCATTGGTACGATCGTACCACCTTTCGGATCGAGGAAGGAACCACTCAGTGCCAGACAATCGTCCCTGCGACCTCGCCGGCGACGTCGCCCTCATCTCCGGTTGTGGAAGCGAGACCGGCATCGGGTTCGCCTGCGCGCGGACGCTCGCGCAACTTGGTGCAAGCGTTGCCCTCACCGCCACGACGGACCGTGTACACGTCCGTGCCGAGGAGCTGCGACGTCAGGGTACCGAGGCGACCGCGGCCGTCGGTGATCTCACCGTTGTCGCCGACGCCGAGCGCGTGGTGGCACACGCTCACGAGGCTCTTGGGCGGGTGGACATCCTGATCAACGCCGCGGGGCTTGCCCAGACCGGTGTTGACGCGCCGAGCAAGCGTGTGGCCGAGCTGACGCCCGACGACTGGAGGCGTGAGCTCGATGTCAATCTCATGACCGCGGTTCACCTGACCCGAATGGTGCTCCCGGGTATGTCGGAGCGCCGCTACGGCCGTGTGGTCATGGTCTCGTCGGTCACCGGCCCACTCGTCGTCGCATCGCGCCTCGCCGGCTATGCGGCTGCCAAGGCTGCGATGGACGGGCTGATGCGAGCGGTTGCCCTGGAGTATGGCCGCTCGGGGATCACCGCAAACTCGGTGGCTCCCGGGTGGATCGACACCGCGGCATCGACGGACGAGGAACGCATCGCGGGGACACACACCCCCGTCGGGCGCCCCGGCACGCCGGCGGAAGTGGCGGCGGTGGTCGCCTTCCTCGCCTGCCGCGCCGCCTCCTACGTGACGGGGCAATCGATCGTCGTCGACGGCGGCAACACGATCCAAGAGGTGCACGGAGCCGACGACTACGACGAGCCGAGCAGGCCGTGAAGCAGCTGGCCGATGAGCTGCCGCAGCTCATCGCGCGACAGGTGCGTCGTCGGAGTGGCGAGGTTGTCCACCTCCAGCCCTGCCAGCACAGCCATGATCAGTAGCGCGGTGGCCCGTGGGTCGCGTGCGCCAAGCTCGGACAGCGTCACCTCGAGCTGGCCTCGGATCCGATCGTAGAAGACCCGCGAGAGGGGCTCGAGATCCGGATCCCGCGCAGCCTGGAGCAGGAGCTCGTACTCCGCAATCAGCGCCCGGCGACCCGCGCCGAGCCCATGATCAACAAAATCCGCCAGATGCTCGGCCAGCAGCTCCACGCTCGGGGGCTCGTCGCCGAGCGTTCGCGTGGCGTCCGCAACTCGCTCCGCCTCCTCCTCGGCGTGCAGGTGGAGCGCCTCCCGGAGCAGGTCGTGCTTCGACGAGAAGTAGTACGTCGTGGCTGCGATCGGCACGCCGGCCTCCTCCGCAACCGAACGATGGGTGATCGCGGCCGACCCCTCCCGTCCGAGGATGCGGAGCGTTGCCTGCAAGATCGCCGCGCGACGTTCGATGCCGCGTCGTTGTGGCCTTCGTGGTAGTGGTGTGGTGCCCATCAGTGGAACGGTGTCGAGGCATTGTGCCGGAAACCCGGGACGACCCTCGCGGCGAGCACTGTTCGACCGGGGAGGCCAACGCGGTGACTCCGTTTCGGGACCGGCGTTCCGCGACCCCGGAAACGGCCCTCTCAGGCCGCCTTGAACTCGTTCCAGATCCTCTGTCGGGTGTTCTGCCGCTCCGGGGTCGTGAACAGGATCTCGTAGTCGTTCAGTATCCGATCCTCGAAGACGACGAGTGGATTCTTCGCGAGCTCGCCGACAAGTGGGTAGGACGCGGGCGTGGGGACCTCCAAGGCGTTGTACTCCATCTCCTTGGCGTTCACGTCGGGCTCGAGGATGAAGTTGATCCAGGCATGGGCGGCAACCGGATCCGGCGCGTAGGCGGAGATGGCCCAGTTGTCGATCCAGATCTCCGACTTGCCCTCCGGCGCGACCACGTCGATGTCGCCCTCCTTCTTGCGGGCGGCCTGGATCCGCAGGCCGTCACCGGAGTAGGTAATGCCGAGATCGATCTTCCCAGCCTGAAAGTCGTTGATGTAGACCTCGTTCACGGTGTCGACGTACGGCTTCACGCTCAGCAGGAGGTCGCGCACCTGCGAGAGCTGGCCCTCGTCGTCGGTGTTCATCGAGTAGCCGAGGCTGTTCAGCGCCACGCCGATCACCTCGGACGGGCTCTCGATGAAGTTCACCGTCAGGTTCGAAGCGTGCGGCAGGAAGTCGAAGAAGTCCTTCCAGGTATGCAGCTCAGCTGTGACCCGGTCGCTCCGGAGCGTGAAGCCTGTGATGCCGGTGTCCTTCGGAACCGAGTACACGTTCCCAGGGTCGTACGGAAGCTGCGTCCAGTGCGGCGCGAGGTTCTTGAGGTTCGGGATCAGGCTGTGGTCGAGCTTCATCAAGAGGCCGAGGTCCTTCTCGATCCGGACGTGGTCGGCGTCGGGAACGATGATGTCGTAGGTCTTCTGGCCCTTCGTCGTCTGGAGCTTGGTGAGGAGCTGCTCGTTCGACGTGAAGTCGGACTCCTCGAAGTTGACGCCCGTCGCGGCCTCGTAGGCCTTCGTGTTCTCGGGATTGACGTACTGGGCCCAGTTGTAGAACTTGAGGGTCCCTTCGATCTTCCTGCCCGAGAGGTTCTGGGAGGAGGCGGTCGCGCCGCCGCCTCCGGTCGAGCCGCCGCAGGCCGCGGCGCCCACTGCGAGCGCTCCCAGCCCGAGCAGCTCACGGCGGTTCATGCGCGCGCTGGTCGGATGCATCGTGCTCCCCTTTCGGACGTCGAGATCAGGCAGGCACGTCTCCGACGGTGGCGGTCCGTCAGCCATCCAGCTGGCTCAACCATTCGTCGGTGGAGACGATGTCCGCGAAGAACTGGCCCTGAGCGACGAGCGTCGACCGGTGAAGCTCCTCACCTGTTGCGGCGCCACCCCTGTTCTCAAGTGCCAGCGTACCGGTCGCGTCGCTCAAGATCTCCACGGAGAACCCGCGGTGGGCGGCCTCGCGGGCGGTCGTGTCGACGCACATGTGCGTCATGTATCCGACAATCGATACGGTATCGATGTCGCTCGAGGCCAGGATATCTGTGAGGTTCGTGTCGGTGAACGAGCCGGGCGGCGACTTCTCGGCGAGGTGGTCCCGGCGCCGCTCGTCGACCTCGCGGCGAAGCCGCCACGTGTCGCTGCCCTCGCGGAACATGCCGGCGTCGGGATCGTGTTCGGTGTGGCGCACGACAACCGTCGGGAGGCCTCGCTCGGTGGCCTTGTCCATCGCTCGGCCGATGTTCGCCAGGCTGTGCGTCGGAGAGGGATCGGTGATCGGAAGGGCCCCTCCATCGAAGTACTCGTTCTGGACATCGATCACGATCAGGGCGCGCTTGGGCGTGAGTCCTCCTCGATTGGCCTCGGGGTGACGCGCGCTGTCGTCGGCGACACGCTCGGCCCAGCAGATGGCGTATTCTAGTACATTGTACCAGAACTGCACCGCCTGGCGGCAGATATCCAAGGGACGGCTGATTGGCGCCCGATCGCACACCCCGGAGCTTCGACCTTGAGACGCTCGAGCCGGCTCCTGCGCCGGATGCGGCCGAACAGGTGTCGGTCCCGATGCGAGACGGCGTGTGCCTCGCCACGGACGTCTACTTCCCCGCGGGGACCGGGCCCTGGCCGGTGGTGCTCGTGCGATCGCCCTACGACAAGGGCAGCCGGTACACGTACATGCCATGGCTCGCGCCGCACGTCACCGCCCGCGGATACGCGTTCGTCGTGCAGGACGTCCGGGGCAAGTTCCGTTCAGAGGGGAAGACGTTGCCGTTCGTGCACGAGGTGGACGACGGGTACGACACGCTCGACTGGATCAGCGCACGGTCATGGGCGGGGCCGATCGGCATGTTCGGCGAGTCGTACTACGGGTTCACGCAGTGGGCGGCTGTGGCGAGCGGCCACCCCGCCCTGCGCGCGATCGTTCCGCGCGTCGCCTCGGCCGACCTCAGCCGCTGGCTGAGCGAGAGTGTCGAGCCGCTCTACGGTGCGCAGTGGTTGGCGGAGTGCTGGACGGGCCGGCTCATGCACGTGTGGCCGATCGACTGGTCGCACCGCCCGGTCGCCGAGGTGTTCGAAGCCGGCTTCGAGGCGATCGGCGAGCGCTCGGCCGGGTTGGACCGCCTGCTGCGCCGGCGGGTCGGTCACGACCCGTTGCACCCATACGGCGCCGGTGAGCATCCCTTCGAACGCCTGTCCATCCCCGTCTTGCACTGCGTCGGCTGGTTCGACAACCTCTTGCAGCAGCACGTGGCGGACTACATGCGGCTCGCCGCCGACGCACGCCTATCCCATCTCCAGTACCTGGTCGCGGACTCGATCGACCATGAGAACTACCGGTTGGACGACGTGCCGGTGCCTGACGAGCTCGACCACGACGCGAACGACGAGGCGCTCGAGCGGATGATCCCCGCCTATCTTGGCCCGGCGCTCGACTTTTTCGATGCGTTTCTGCGCGGCAGCCGCGATCCGAGCACTCTGCCTCGGGTTCGCTGGCGCCTCGGCGCCGTCGAATGGCGGACATCGTCGAGCTGGCCGCCACCGGAGAGCCGGGAGCTCCCGCTGCTGCTCGCCGACGCGGCCGCCGCGACGCGCGATGAGCAGGGCGGAACGATCCAGTGGTCAGTCCCCGAGTCGTCCGTCGCGAAGTGGACGCATGATCCTGCGGACCTCGTCCCGTCCACGGTCGTCGACCCGTTCACATTCCTGCACGAGTACCCGGATGAACGCGTCGTCGAGGGACGCGCCGACGTGCTCACCTTCACCGGCCGGCCGCTGGTCGATCCAATCGAGCTCGCGGGCCCGATCCGCGCCGAACTCTGGGTCGGAAGCAGCGCGCCGTCGATGGATGTGCACGTCAAGCTGGTCGACGTGGATCCCCAAGGGCGGGCGCTCATGCTCGTGCGCGGGCAGCGGAAGATCGCAACGCCCGGAGCCGAGCCAGTTGCCGTGACGGTCGACATGGCACACATGGGCTACCGGCTCGACCGCGGACACCGGCTGCGGCTGCACGTGGCGTCAAGCGACTTCCCGCTCTACGTCCCTCACCCCGGCACTGAAGCTGCGCCCTGGTTCGCAACCGAGACGGCCGCCAGCCGGCAGCTGCTCTTCTGCGGCGGGACCCACGCATCGAGCGTCACGATCACGATCCTTCCGTGACGAGCTGCGCTGGAGCGGTGCGCGGAGATCGGCAATCACGATCTGGCGATTGAGTGGTTGACCATCCACGCGCCCTGGGATAGAGACTCCCTGAGCTAGCCCCAATCTGGCTCAGGGAATGGGATCGCAGACCGACGTGTACGACATGTGTACGGCGGCCATCGCGCTTACGCCGAGCTCGGTCCAGGTGCGAGAGGGTTCGCGGGTCGGACGACGCGGCCCCCGTCGGACCGGTGGATGACCTCCAAGTCGGCTCCGTCCTCCCATGCTCGTAGCTCGGCTTCGAGGAAAAGGCATCGCCTAGTACCCGGGAGTTTGCGGTTGGGGATCCTGAGGGATCGGGTGAGCTCGTGAACCGACCGCGTTGAGCAGCAGAGGCGCTGGGCGACGTCGATCGTTGTCAAGAACGGGGAGGTCATGTCCGTCGCGCGGATACCAAGTGGGGGCCGGCCGGAGGGTGGCACACGCCACACACCAGACGTCCGGTGCGCGTCCGCCAATCGTGCTGTCGATGCGCCGGATATGCGCAGAGCGCGGCTGTGCCGACGCACGCGTCACCGCCGGGCGTGTCCCGCCACGTTGCGAGGCCTGAGGCCACCAGGGCATCAAGCTCCGCCATAAGCGCCGCTTCGTTCGCATCCGAGCGAGCGTCGCGACGCTCGATCGCGCGGTCGTCAAAGTCCTGTTCACTCGCAGTATTCGCAGAAGCGGCTCCGCCGAGGGCCTTGTGCGAATATCGCGAGCGAACGTTCGGGTTCACGACGTAGGTCGGGCTTCGAGGACGGCCACGACCACCCCGGTGCTCGGGCTCGCGACGCAGATACTGGTGCTCCTCGAGCCTCGCAAGCGCTGTGTTTAGCGTTTTCATGTCCTTCAGGGTGCCTTTGACGCCTTCAAAGGCGTCGCGTGCCTGGAAACGAGTGCATCCCTGGCACTCAATCCACTCCAACACACGTCGCGCCGCCACGGCGGGGTCTCTGCCGACCAGCCCAAACGCCGCGTGTGCATGCTCCAGCGCGTACTCGCCGATGCGCAGGGCGGCACACATCGTGGTATGGCTGACTGGCCGGGTGATGCCCAGCCGCCCATGGCGCGCCATGTGCAACAGGGCGGCGATGCGCACGCACGTGCCGGCGAGCTTGTTAGCCCAATCGGCGATGTCCCGTAAGTCTCCCTCCGGCCCTAGCCGGCGTTCGAGCGCGTCTCGAACTGATGCAATGCTGCGGCGGCGGCGTCGTCAAGCAAGAGCTTGTGATTGCCGGCGACCTGTGAGAGATCACCGACGAGGCCCTCGTAACGCTGGATCAGCTGCTCGGGAACCGAAGGTGGCAGCGAGTCACGCCGCCCGACGAGACTGGTAGGAAGGCTGAACAGCACCCGAGCCAGGAGACCCTTGCCTCGAAATTCTCCCCGGGCGTCAATGCGCTCGAGGACGTATGGCTGTGCGGTCAGGGCAAGCGTCGCCAGCGGTTGGTCAACGCTCTCCGGCGGGCGTCCCTTGCGGTCGATCCGCAGCGGATCTCCGCTATGCGCCTTGAGGAGCCAATCTTGGTTGCTGACGCCGCTCTGCTGGTAGCGCACCAAGGCATCGAAAAAGCCTCCCTCCGAACTCGCGAACGACATGCGGCCACCATGCTCGGCCAGGAGGCTCGCTCCCGCTTTCGGGAGTCACGTCGTCTGCGATCAGGCGAGGTACAACGGGAATCCGGACGGCGGTTGCTTCCTCCGCCGCTCTGAGAGCGTCGGCCTCAGCGGCCGTCCTTTGCTCAGGTCGGGATCGGGCCGCGGTGTCGGCGAGGCGCCTGGCGCGCTTATCGGCGATCCGCCGCCGGGCGACCGCCTCGTCGAAGGCGGGTCGAGCCGCTGTCGCTAGGCGCCGTTCGAGCGCGTACACCGGCCGGAGTACGTCGCGGAAGACCGCGGACTTGCGCTCACCGCTTGGCAGCACCAACAGGATGAACAGGTTCACCGGCTCCGACCACCCGGGCCGCGCCAGTACCTTGACGCTACCCGCCAGCACCGTCGCTAACGCTCCAAGCACCAGCATCGCGGCCAGATCCACCGGAGTTTGTGTCGCCGCCGCCTCGGCACGAACGTACGCTCCGAGAGGATCCGGGAGGGCGCTTAGCGGGAAGGGTGCGGCGGGCCGGCTCCCTAGGGCGACTGGCGGCAACCATCCCTCCGCATCCACCGAGGAGGCCCTATTTCGCGCCGCTTGCACCAAAGCCATGAACTCGGTACGGTCGCCCGGCCACTGGCACCAATCCTTCACGCCCGCTGGGGGGCGGACGCGGACATGGCGCGGGATGATCGCCGCGACGCGGTCGGCCTCCTCCAGATGCAGCGTGCGCTAGTCGCCGTTGAGGGCACACTGAATCATCGCCCTCCAGCCTACGCCGACGCGATCGTGCACCGCAAAGACGTGGGCTGCGGAGCGGGATCGACACTGCGCAAAGGATGCCGTCGATCGCTGAGTTGTCATCCGCGTCACGGAACGGTCGGCCCAGGTGGGGGACGACCGGATGGTCGTCCCCCGGTTTGGCGCGCTAGTCCGAGTCGCGTGTCTGGGCGGTGCCGGACTTGGCGAGCCCGCGGCTGACCATGTAGCCGATCGCGATCGCGCCAACGACCTGCCACACCCAGCGGTCGTCCCACGAGTTGTTGCTCTCGCCGGCGACGATAGTCGCGACGATCACGGCGATCATGGCGTAGAACTCGGTGGTCATGAACGACGGCTTCGTCTCCGTCCAGCGTCGCCGGACATGGCCTCGGTCATGGTCGCGCGTTGCGACATATGTGCGCCCGCTTGCCTCGGTAGTCATGTGGAGCCCTCCCACGGTCGGATCGCCAGCAAACGCGGCAGTTCACCACTAGCCGTCTCGCCTGGCTGTTTCTAAGGCGGCTAGATAATTAGCCGGACAGCGCTTGTACCCCCGACCTCGCCAGCACCAAACCCTGGTTCATTGGTGGTTCATGTGGCTCGTCGGACTGGCGGCGGTGGTTCCCGTGTGCGGCGAGAGGGCATAGAGCCGCCGATGCAGCGCCCGTCATCGCCCTCGCCATCGCGCTCGTCCTGCTCGGCTACTGGTACCTGCAGGCCCGCATCTAGGCAGGGCGGTAGGCCCTGGCCCTGCCGGGGCAATCACGCGTTCGCGTTGGGCGCCGCTCGACGCTGCGCACCGGAGAGCGGCGCCCAACCCCTGTCTTACCAGTAGCGACGAAAGCAGGAGCGGTGCTGAAGTACCTGTTGCAAGCCCGCGTGAACGGCGGCGATTGGCAGACGAGGAGCGTCGCCGAGACCCGCGTGAAAGCAGCCATGGCGACCACACGCGTCGTCGACGACTTGTCTCGGAAGGGCCATCGCCGCATCGCGATCAGGATCGTCCCAGAGACCTAGGCGCGCCCCCGGAACCCTTGCGGCGGATGGCTCATTTGCGACAAGTTGGTTCGTGGTTGGTTGACCCTTTCGGCGTCTCTGAGAGAGCTCGCGCTGGATGGCGTCTCCGAGGTCGTGCCCTGGAGCGTCAGGTCGCGCCGGCGGCGTCGACTCTCGACGAAGCCCACCTGGGGCTTCGCGCCGCCCACCACGCGGATGGCGAAGCGAACGCGCATTGGAGCGCCGACTCGGTGTTACGTGCCGAGATCGCATATGAGCGCGTACGTGAAGCGCAGCGCAGGCTGGATGTCGGTGAGTCTGATGTGCTCGTTGGGTGCGTGCGCGCGCGAGCCCGCGTAGATGGGGTTATCGGGCGCGGCGATTCCCGGCACTCCGAGATGCTGCTGGAGAGAGGCAACGATCGGAAGCGTGGGCGGGGCAATCGGGAGGATCGATGCGCGTTCACCACTAACGGCTTCGGCGACGTTCACGACGCGGCGTACGAATGGGTGGTCGATCGCCGTCTTCGCCGGCCGCGCAGCCGGCAGCGGCGTCACGTTGATGTCCTGGAATCCCGCTCGGTTGAGATGCTCGCGCAGGAGCTGGAGGATCTCGTCGGGTTCCTGGTCGGGCACGAGTCGGAAGTCCAGCAAGGCGCTTGCGATCGCCGGGAGCACCGTCTTGATTCCGGGTCCGGTGTAGCCGCTGGCGATGCCGGCGAGATTCGACGTCGGTTGAAAGGAGGCCCGCTCGGACAGGGCCGACCCGGTGAGCTCCTCGACGAAGTGATCCAGCTCGAGCATCTCCTGCAGCTCGTCTTCCGGGAAGCTCGCAGCGGCAAGTGCCCGCAGCTCCTCGTCAGTCGGTGAGGCGACTTGTCGTAGAAGCCGGCGATTTGAACCCTCCCGGTGCGGTCGCGGATACTCGCAAGCGCCTGCACGAGCCGCCAGGCGGCATTCGGCGCAACGCCCTCGAGCGAGGAGTGTGCGTCGGTCGCGAGCGTCTGGACGTCGAGGCGAACGCCCAGCGCTCCCTTGTAGCCGAGCGCGCACTGCGGCCGACCGTCGGCCAGCCGCGCGGCGTCGCCCTCCCACAACGCGCCGTCGGCGTGGAGCAGTTCGACGTGGCGGCGGACGATCTCGTCGAAGCTCGTGCTGCCGACTTCTTCTTCGCTCTCGACGATCCACCGAATCCGGATGGGGAGTTCGCCGGTGTCGGCGCGGATCGCGCGGATCGCCGCGAGTCGCACTGCAAGCTCGCCCTGATTGTCCGCCGTGCCGCGTGCGAACAGCTTGCCGTCGCGCTGTGTTGGCTCGAACGGCGGCGATTCCCAGAGGTCGAGCGGATCGACGGGCTGGACGTCGTAATGGTTATAGAGCAGGAGTGTGAAATTTGCCGCGGCCCGGCTGGTCGGCGTAGACAGCAGGCGCCCCACCGATGGCGCGAAGCTGGCGCGTCTCGAAGCCATCGCCCGCGAGCAGCTCTTCGACGAGACAGGCGGTCTGGTCGAGCGCCCTATCCTCCGCGGAGATGCTCGGCGCGCGGCAAAGTACCTCGAGATGCGCAGAGCATCCTGCGTCATCCGGTCGTAATCCAGAGCCATCCCACGGCGATCCTATGCGCCTCATCGCGGGTCATCCCGTGTCCGCCCTGTCGAGGGCACATCGAGACTCCCGGCTGCGACGCTATGGACGCTTTGGACTCGTCATCACGGCGGAGCGGCTGTTCAAAGGCGTCCCCGCGACTCAATGGTCGCGAGACTTTGGCCTGCGCTACAAGATCGGTCCTTGCCGCTCCGTAACCGGCGCAAGAAAACGGCTTGCAGGCAAGCTACGTGAGCGAGCTGAGCGTTGTAAGCCCGCTCGCCGGTGGCGCGACGGTCGTCCGGTGCCGTGCAGATCTTGATCCGCCCATGGGCGATGCGGGTGAGTTGGGAGACGGCGTAGGCGAGCACGTCGACGATGTCGTCGTGGGGTGCGTTCGGGAAAGAGAGCAGCTCCGCCTCGACGTCTGTCCGCCAGCGGGCGTCCTCGCCAGGCGAAATGGCCACCCTCTATTCGCGCTGCAGCAGGGATGGCGGGAGGAGAGCCTCACGCCTGCTGGCGCGGTGGTGGCAGCTGGTCGACCAGCACATCCACCTTCCGTTCGAGCTCTGCCAGGATGCGCGAAAGTCCGCTGATCGTCGTGCTGGCGCCGGTCACGTCACCCACTCGGAAGGCTTCTTGCGCCCGCCTTGCCTCGTCGATCAGCATCTGCGCGTCGGTGACCAGGGCGTCCAGTCGATCTACCTCGTCGGCCACGGAGTCAGTCTACTGGCGCCGTTCACCGGTGACGTCGCGCCGCACCCGTCGAGGCCGCGTTGGAGGTGCGGTGCGGGCGGCTTGGGGCGGCCCGAGCATCTGGGGGGACGAGTTACCGGTCGGCACCAAGGTGCAGATCACGTACTCGAAGGGCAAGCACCGGACGGCATCGTCGTCGAGCACCGGGCAGATGGTCTACTCAAGCTCGAAACGAACCGAAACCCGGCCCTGAGCGTGGTCTTCTTCGCGAATCCGGCACACATCACCGAAGTCGAGATCATCGACGATCAACGACCCGGCTGATGCTCCGGACCCGCCGCCGCCGGTGCGCTAGGCCGTGCGGCCCCAGCCGCCGTTCAAGCTTGTCTGCGCCTCTGATACCACCACCGGATATCGAAGAAAATCGACCAGGCGAGGATGACCAGTCCGACACTTCCGAGTTCCATCTGGATGGCGAAGAGCGCTGCAAGCGGGCCGCCAATCCGCCAGGTCCACGGCACCCACCGCGTGGTCTGAGGGGTTCGTAGACGACCGCGCACTACCGATACCGGCGTATCAGGATTCTCGGGGACGCTCATGCGGCCGCTGAGGATGCGCACGTGGGCGCTTGCGCGTGTGCCACACCGGATCCGGCGGCGGTGCGTCGATGGGCTCGTGCGGTGGGACCAACTTCAGGCTCGGCATTGGCGGCGGCACGCGTGGCTCGCCGGTTCCCCGATCGGCTTGGGGTTTCATGGCAACCTCCTTGTTGGACGACGTGTGTGCGTCGTCGGCGGAGGGTCAGCGAGCTACGTGGGAGCCTCAGGTGCCTAGCGCCACCATGCGGCGGGCGTTCCCCGAACCGAGAATTGTAGCAGCGAAACTCGGCTTGGTAGGCACAGTCCCGCCCATCCGGCCACGTTTGGCCCGGTGATCTCGGCTTGAGAGCGTGCCTGCGTGGTCGCGGTCTCGTCCACGCCCCGACACCGTGAAGCCCAGGAGTGGGCTGAGTCGCCCACCGGGCTTGAGCACCGTGGGCAGCTGGTTGGCGGCGCCGGCGAAGTGCAGGACTGCGTCGACGCCTTCGGGCACGAGAGCGCGCACCTGGTGTGGAACATCGTCCCGGTGGTCGACCGCCTGCTCAGCGCCCGAGCGCTGCGGTCACTGGCGAGCTGGACAGCGATGGATCCGACTCCGCCGGTCGCCGGAGATCAGCACCGTCTCGTCGCCGGACACGTCGGCGCATCTACCGGCGGCCGCCGCCGGGGCTCGACGGAAGACGCCGCTCTGAGCGGCGTGGCCGGACCGGCGCCCACCGCCTCCGATAGAGCACCGGCGGGCGCCCCAGATACTGGAGCGGGATGCTCCAGGCGTGAACGAGCCGCGAGAACGGCCACACCGCCAGGATGAGCCAGGCGGCCGCGGCGTGGAGCTGATACAGGATCGGCGCCCCGACCATCGCGTCCGGCTCGGGGTGGAAGAAGACGATGCTGCGGAACCACACCGCCACGGTGGCGCGGTAGTCGTAGCCGCCGCCGAGCGCGTTCCGGCCGATCGTCTCCACCACGCCGAGGCCGATCACGACGATCAGCAGCACGTAGACGACGACATCCATGCGGGTCGTCGTGACTCGCACACGTGCCGACGCCGTGCGGCGGTAGACGAGGATGAGAATCCCCGCCACGCAGGCGAGGCCGGCGATCGTGCCGGCTGTCGCCGAGAGCGCGTGGTACGCCTCCCCGCTCACGCCGGCGGTCTCCGTCCAGCTCGTCGGGATGAGAATCCCCAGCACGTGACCTCCGATCGCTGCCAGCGCGCCGAGGTGGAAGAGGGGGCTCCCCCACTTGAGCCAGCGGCTCTCGAGGATCTGGGTCGAACGAGTCGTCCAGCCGTACTGGTCGGTGCGATAGCGCCAGGCATGCCCCGCGAGGAAGATGGCGATGGCCGCATAGGGCAGCGCCACCCACAGGAGCAGGTGGACGGCCCTCACTGCCGCGCCTCGAGGGGCATGACCTCGGGCGGTGCGAACGGCTCGAGACCGACCTGCTCGTCGGGCGGCCCCTCGGCCGCCAGCCTCCGCACGGCCCGAGTCTGTGAGAGGCCGAGCCGCGGCAGGGCCGCCGAGACGGCCTCGAGGACGTCGGCGTGCGGCCGGCCGGCATCGCGGAGTGCGAGCAGCAGCAGCTCGACCCCGACTCGGTGCTCCTGGAGCACGTGCTCGCCGTAGCCCTCGGGCGCGAGCGCGGCGAACTCGAGCATGACCGGCAGGTGGTCGGGCAGCTCGTCGGAGTCGAGCACGAGGCCCGCGGCGGCGTACATCCGCTTCAGGCGGAGGAGTGCGACACCGCGCCGGCGGGTGTCGCCGTAGAGGTAGTAGCTCACGTTCAGGGTGCACCGCCGGCGGCTGTCGAACGTCTCCACGTACTCGCGCTCGAGGTCGATTCCGGCGGTGCACCGCCGGTGGGCCAGGAAGCGCTCGAGCGGCGCCCGCAACCGCTGAGGGAGAGCCGTGGCTGCACCCGCCGCGTCCACGTCGCGCGCGAGCACGTCCGGGTCCGGGTAGCAAAGGAGGAGCGACGCGATCTCGTAGAGCTGCGGCGGTGTCCTGCGACGGCTCATCCGGCCGTCCCGGAATCGCGTTCGGACCGCCGCCGCAGCATTCCGATGAGGTCGATCGTGGACGCCGAGCCGCCCCCGCTGTCCTCGCGGAGCATGAAGCTCTCGTTCCCGGCCGGGACGGCCCCGCAGTTCCCCGGCCCGCCGTCGAAGTCGAGGCTGCACCCGGCGCCGGCGCCCTGCTCCGCCAGCCGGCCGGCCAGCTCGGCGTGGGCCTGCGGGATGACGTAGCGGTCGTGGTAGTCGGCGATCGCGAGCAGCCGGAACATGTCCTCGAGCCCGGCGCCGTCCATGCCGACCCCGTTCGGCAGCCGTTCGTCGCGTTCGCCGAGCACCTGCTGCTTTCGCATGTAGCCACGCATCGCCGCGAGCCGGCGCAGCACGCCGCGGATGACCTCCGTGTCCCCCGCCGAGAGGAGGTTGGCCAGGTACTCGAGCGGGATCCGCAGGTGCTCGACCGCCGGGAAGAGCGCGTCCGGGTCAGCCTCGTAGCCGTCGTCCTCGAGCGCGTTCACGATCGGCGACAGCGGCGGCACGTACCAGACCATCGGCATCGTCCGGTACTCCGGGTGCAGCGGCAGCGCGACCTTGTAGCGCGCGATCAGCGCGTGCACCGGCGAGCGCTGGGCGTGCTCGACCCAGTCGGCCGGGATGCCGTCCGCCAGGGCGCGCTTTCGCACCGACGGGTCGGCGGGGTCGAGGAAGAGGTCGATCTGAGAGGCGAGCAGGTCCGTCTCGTCGGCGACCGACGCGGCGGCAGCCACGCGGTCGGCGTCGTAGAGCAGGAGCCCCAGATAGCGGATCCGGCCGACGCATGTCTCCGAGCAGATCGTCGGCTGGCCGGCCTCGATCCGCGGGTAGCAGAGCGTGCACTTCTCGGCCTTCCCGGTGCGGTGGTTGAAGTACACCTTCTTGTAGGGGCAGCCGCTCACGCAGAAGCGCCAGCCGCGGCACTTGTCCTGGTCGACGAGGACGATCCCGTCCTCCTCACGCTTGTACATCGCGCCCGACGGGCACGACGCGACGCACGAGGGGTTCAGGCAGTGCTCGCAGATCCGCGGCAGGTAGAACATGAACGCCTGCTCGTACTCCATGCGCACCCGCTCCGCCAGCCCGTCGCGGATCAGCGGGTCGGCCATTGCGGTCGCCGGGCCGCCGGCCAGGTTGTCGTCCCAGTTCGGCCCCCAGTCGACGCTCATCCCGGCGCCCGTGAGCTGGGAGTGCGACGTCGCGACGGGGTCGTGCTCCTGGAGCGGCGCGTCGCTCAGCGTCTGGTAGTCGTACGTCCACGGCTCGGAGTACTCGTCGATCTCGGGCAGGTCGGGGTTCCAGAAGATCGACGCCAGCTTCATGAGCGACCCGCCGGAGCGCAGGCGCAGCCGTCCACGGCGGTCGAGCTCCCAGCCGCCGCGCCACCGGTCCTGGTCGGACCAGCGCTTGGGATAGCCGAGCCCGGGCCGC
>JAICKX010000149.1 GCA_025927685.1 Thermoleophilia bacterium
ACGTGGTGGCGTCTGTCGACGTGGCGCCCGAGTTCCGCGTGTACGACCGCGCGTCGCCGGCGATCGCCTACGCCTACCTGGGCCCGGTGGCCGGCCGCTACCTCGAGCGGGTGGGGAGGGCGGCGGAGGAGCGCGGCCTCCCCGAGCCCGACGTGATGCAGTCGAGCGGGGGCGTGTGTGCGCTGGCCGAGGCGGCCGCGCATCCGGTGCGCCTCCTCCTCTCCGGGCCGGCAGGCGGCGTGGCGGCGGTGAAGGCGCTCGGGGCCGGCGACGCCGTCAGCTTCGACATGGGCGGCACGTCGACGGACGTCTGCCTCGTCCGCGAGGGCGAGGCGGGCATCTCGGCCCTGCGCGCGATCGCCGGGCTGCCGGTGCGGGTGCCGCACGTCGACATCCACACGGTCGGCGCCGGCGGGGGGTCGATCGCCTGGCTCGACGCGGGCGGTGCGCTCCGGGTCGGGCCGGAGAGCGCCGGCGCCGAGCCCGGCCCGGCCGCCTACGGCCGCGGCGGGAAGCTCCCGACCGTCACGGACGCGAACGTCGTCCTGGGCAGGCTCGACCCGAACGTGCCGATCGCGGGCGGACTGCGGCTCGACGCGGCCGCGGCCCGGGCGGCGCTGCGCGAGGTGGCAGGGCCGTTCCGGTCGATTCGGGCCGCCGCGGAGGGCATCGTGGCTGTCGCCACCGAGGAGATGGTGCGAGCGATCCGGGTGGTGAGCGTCGAGCAGGGCCACGACCCGCGCCACTTCGAGCTGGTGGCCTTCGGCGGCGCCGGGCCGCTGCACGCCTGCGACGTGGCCGACCTGCTCGGCATGCGGGCGGTCGTGGTGCCGGCGGCCGGCGGGGTCCTCTCGGCGCTCGGGATCGCGGCCGGCGACCGCCGCACCGACGCGGTCGAGAGCGTCATGCAGCCGCTCGCCGACTGGCGCCCCGGCCGCCTGCCGGGCGAGGCGGAGTGCGAGCTCCGCTATCGCGGCCAGGCGCACGAGCTCTCCGTGCCGGTCGCGCCGCGGGCCACGCTCGCCGACCGGTTCCACGCCCGCCACCGCGAGCGGTACGGGTTCGACGATCCGGCCGGCGACATCCAGGTCGTGAGCGTGCGCGTGACGTCGGTCGAGGCGGGGCCGCAGCTCGAGCTTCCCCGCGTCGCGCGAACGGCGCCGGTGAGGGGCCCGGCCTCGGTGCCGCTCGAGGGCGCCACGATGTGGGTCGGGACGGGCTGGACGGCTCGCCGGCGCGGCGACGGCTCGTGGAGGCTCACCCGGTGATGGATCCGGCCGGCCTCCAGGTGCTCGCCGCGGCCCTCCGCGGCGTCGCGGAGGAGATGGGCGCCGCGCTCGTCCGCTCGGCCCACTCGGCGAACATCAAGGAGCGGCGTGACTGCTCGACCGCCCTCTTCGACCCGGCCGGCCGCATGATCGCCCAGGCCGAGCACCTGCCCGTCCACCTGGGCGCGATGCCGGACGCGGTGGCGGCCGTCGTCGAACGGGGCGCGAAGCCGGGTGAGGTGTGGGCGATCAACGACCCCTACACCGGCGGCACGCACCTGCCCGACATCACGCTGGTCGCCGCCGTGGACGACCTGGGCATCGTGTGCTCGCGGGCCCATCACGCCGACGTGGGCGGGATGCAGCCCGCCTCGATGCCCGCCGGCGCGACCGAGCTGCTCCAGGAGGGCGTCGTCATCCCGCCGCTCCGGCTGAGCGACGACGTGCGCGCGCTCCTCGTCGCGAACATGCGAAAGCCGGCCGAGCGGCTGGCCGACCTGCGCGCGCAGGAGGCGTGCATGGCGGTCGGCGCGGATCGCCTGCGCCAGTTGGCCGCGCGCTTCGGGAAGCGGGCCCTGGCGCGGGGGATGGATGAGCTCCACGCCTACAGCGAGCGGCGGATCCGGGCCGGCATCGCCCGCATCCCGGACGGGGCGTACGAGGCGGAGGACGTCATTGAAGGCGACGGCATCCACGTGCGCGACGTCCCGATCCGGGTGCTGGTGACGGTCCGCGGCGAGCGGGTTCGGGCCGACTTCACCGGCACCGCCGAGCAGCAGTCCGGCAACGTCAATTGTCCGATCGCGGTCACGCGCTCCGCCGTCTACTTCTGCGTGCGGTCGGTGTGCGACCCCGATATCCCGGCGTCCGGTGGCGCGTTCGTCCCGGTCGAGGTCGTCGCCCCGGAGGGCTGCCTCGTGAACGCGCGTCCGCCGGCGGCCGTCGTCGGCGGGAACACGGAGACCTCGAGCCGGATCGTCGACGTCGTCATGTCGGCGCTCGGCCGGGCCGTCCCCGTCCCGGCACACGGCCAGGGCACGATGAACAACGTCACGTTCGGGACGCCCGGGTTCACCTACTACGAGACGCTCGGCGGGGGCCAGGGCGGCGGGCCGCTGGGGCCCGGCCCGAGCGCCGTCCACGTGGCGATGTCGAACACGCTGAACACGCCGATCGAGGCCCTGGAGCGTGAGTATCCGCTGCGGATTGAGCGCTACGCGCTCCGGCCGCGCACGGGCGGCGCGGGCCGCCACCGGGGCGGCGACGGCGTGGTGCGCGTCTACCGCGTGCTGGCCGACTGCCGCCTCGGGCTCATGACCGAGCGCCGCCGCCACGGCCCGCGCGGCGCGGCGGGCGGGCTGGACGGCGCACCCGGCGCGAACCGCCTGAACGGCAGCCGCCTCCCGGCCAAGTGCAGCCTCGACCTCCGGGCCGGCGACGTCCTCGAGATCCGCACCCCGGGCGGCGGCGGCTGGGGCTGAAAAAACGGTGCCAGGCACCAATTTTTCAGGCGTCGGTAGACTCGAAGCCATGTCGACGGTCGCGCCGCCCGCCCGGAAGCAGAAGCCGCGCCGGTCGGGGCCGGGGTCGGGCGCGGGGCGGCCGTGGCTCGTGATCGTGCGGAACGACGACCACAACACCTTCGACGGCGTGGCGTTCGCGCTCGCGCGCACCCTGCCCGGCGTCAGCTTCGACCGCGGGATGGAGATGGCCAACCGCATCCACACGACCGGGAAGGCGATCGTGTGGACCGGCGAGCGGGAGCGGGCCGAGCTGTACTGGGAGCAGCTCGCCGGGTTCGGGCTCACGATGGCGCCGCTCTCACCGGCGGGCTGAGCCGGTGGCCGCGGTCGATCCCTGGCAGCTCCAGGCCGACCCGGAGTGGGCCGCGGCGATCGTCGTGGCCGCCGTCGACTACGCGCTCGTCGTCCGCACGCTCGGCCGGCGGGGCGAGCCGACGCCGCGCCGGCGGATCGCCTGCTTCGCCGCCGGCCTCGCGCTGATCGCGGTCGCCCTGCTCTCGCCGCTCGAGCACATCGCGCTCAGCTCGCTCCTCGCCGCCCACCTGCTCCAGAACGTCATGCTCGCCGACTGGGCGCCGCCGCTGCTCGTGCTCGGCCTCACCCCGGCGATGATCGCGGCGGCCGAGAAGCGGCCGTGGGTGCGGGTCGCGACCGCCCCGCCCGTCGCGCTCGCGGTCTGGCTGGCTGCCTGGTACGTGCTGCATGTCCCGGCGGTGTACGGGTACGCGCTCGAGCACCGCTGGGCGCTCGGCCTCGAGCACCTGGCGTTCCTCGGTTCCGGGCTCGCCTTCTGGTGGGCGGTCATCTCGCCGGGCCGCATGCGCCCGCAGGCCCGGCTGGCCTTCCTCTTCGGCGCGTTCATCGCCGCCGCGCCGGTCGCCTTCGCGCTGGCGTTCACGCACCCGCTCTACGACTTCTACGAGCGCGCGCCGAAGCTGTGGGGGCTGACTGCACTCGAGGACCAGCAGATCGGCGCGATCGCGATGGCGGTCGAGCAGGCGGCCATCCTGTTCGCGGCCTGCTCGGTGGCGTTCGCGCGGTGGCTGGACGAGGATGACCCCCCGCCGCGGCCGGTAGGCTTCCCGACATGACGACCATCCGCGCCGCCTGCGTGCAGTTCTCGGCCCGGGCCGACAAGTCCGAGAACGTCGCGCTGATGGCGCCGCTCGTGGCGGAGGCCGCCGGGCGCGGTGCGGACGTTGTGCTGCTCCCGGAGAAGTGGAACGCCTGGATGGACGGGCCGGGCCTCCGCCCGCTTGCCGAGCGGCTCGACGGCGGCGAGACGGTCGACGCGATGGCCGGCTGGGCGCGTGAGCACGGCATCAACCTGATCGGCGGCTCGATCGCGATCGCCGCCGAGGACGAGAGCGTCCACAACGTCTCCATCGCGTTCGATCGAAGCGGCGAGCGGGTCGCGGCCTACACGAAGATCCACCTCTTCGACGTCGACGTGGGCGGCTTCAGCTACCGCGAGTCCGACGGCACGGCGCCGGGCTCGGAGCTCGTGACCGCCGAGCTCGACGGGGTCACGTTCGGTCTCACCGTCTGCTACGACCTGCGGTTCCCCGAGCTCTACCGCGCGCTCGCCCTCGACCGCGGGGCCCGGATCCTCACGATCCCCTCGAACTTCACGCTCCACACCGGCATGGCCCACTGGGAGGTGCTGCTGCGCGCGCGGGCGATCGAGAACCAGGCCTTCGTGCTCGCCACCGGCCAGCACGGGACGCCGGGCGGGCTGGACAAGCCGAGCTACGGCCATTCGATGATCGTCGACCCGTGGGGGACGGTCCTGGCCCAGGCGCCGGACGGCGACGGCGTCATCGTCGGCGATCTCGACCTGACCGCACAGGCGTCGATCCGCGAGCGGCTGCCGGCACTTCTCCACAGTCGCGCCGATTTGTACCGAACCGCGCACGCTGCTCACACATAACGCTAACGGGCGTCATGGATACTCGCGGCCGTGGACCCCATGACGACCGCGCCCGGGAGCGGCATCCTCCTGATCGCCATGATGCAGCTCGCCGGCTGGCAGGTGCGGATCCAGCGCGGCGGCACCCGCGCGGTTGCGATCCGAGGGGCGCAGCGGGTGACGGCAACCGGCACGAGCCTGCCCGAGGTCATCCTGGGCGTCTTCCAGAAGTCGGTGCGCGCCGGGCGGGCCCTCCGCCGCTGACCTGAAAAATTGGGGTCTGACCCCGTTTTTTCAGCCGGGCGGCGGGGCGTTCGGGTCGGGGATCGCGCCCTGCCGGATGAAGAACTTGCGCACCGCGTCGAAGTAGACCTTGGGCTGCTCGACGAAGGTCATGTGCGCGGCCTTCTCGACGATCACGAGCTCCGAGCCCTCCACCTCGCGGTGGATCTCCTCCGACCGCTCCACCGTGCAGACCCGGTCGCCGCGCCCGGTCATGACGAGCATCGGCTTCGAGATCCAGCGCAGGTGGTCGAGCCACTCGAAGTTGCCGTAGCCGTTCGCCGCGAAGTGGGCCAGCACCTCGGGTGCGTAGACCACGTCGTCGCTCTGCGTGTAGCGGCTGTAGGCGTCGCCCATCTCCCAGAAGTGAAACGGCATCTGCGCCGCCGACACCTCGCGCGCCTGCTCGACGGTCTTGAGGCGCGGCTCCTCGGCCCATGACCTGCGGATCTGGTCGCGCAGGTAGGCCGGCTCGAACGTCTCGATCGCGCGCTCGACGTCGGCCATGAGCGCCGCCGTCGACGCAGCGCCGGACGAGATCACGTACTGGTCCGCGGTCCCGCGCTCGAGCGCGTGCGAGAGGGCGATGAACGCCCCGAACGAGTGGCCGAGGACGCCGTAGGCCTCCAGCCCGAGGGCGCGCGCCAGCCGGTCGATGTCGTGTGCGAAGACCTGGAGCGTGAGCGATGCCGGATCCACCCGCGGGGAGCCGCCCTGGCCGCGCTCGTCGACGTACAGCAGCCGGAAGCCCATGTCGGCCAGCGGGTCGAGCCAGGGCCGGAACTCGTGGTGGTCGAGCCCCGGCCCGCCGTGCAGGAGCACGAGCGGGTACGACTTCTGCGAGCCCAGCTCGACCACGTTCAGGACGCCGCCGTCCTCGAGCTCGACGAGCCTCGCCTCCCCCGGCAGGTCAGCCATTCAGCTTCCGGTAGCCCAGCGCGTGCTCGGCCTGCATCATCTTGTGGATCTGTGTCGTCCCCTCGTAGATGATCGGGGCGCGGGCGTTCCGGAAGTAGCGCTCGACGGGGTACTCGGCCGAGTAGCCGTAGGCGCCGTGCACCTGGATCGCGAGGTGGGCGGCCTTGAACGCGCTCTCGGTGGCGTGCCACTTGGCGAGCGACGTCTCGCGCGTGTTGCGCACGCCCTTGTCCTTGGCGAGCGCCGCCTGCATGACGAGCAGCCGCGACGTCTCGTAGCCGAGCACCATCTCGGCGATCATGTCCTGGACGAACTGGTGCTTGCCGATGGGCTTCCCGAAGGTCTGGCGCTCGTTCGCGTACTTCACCGAGGCCTCGAGGCAGGCCCGGATGACGCCGACCGCCCCGGAGGCCACCGTGAACCGGCCCTGGTCGAGCGAGTGCATGGCGATCTTGAAGCCGTCGCCCTCGCCGCCGACCAGGTTCTCGGCCGGCACCTGGACGTTCGAGAAGAAGAGCTCGCCGGTGGAGCCGGCCCAGATGCCGAGCTTGTTCGGGATCCGGCGGGCCTCGACGCCGTCCCACTCGCGCTCGACGACGAAGGCCGAGATGCCCCTGTGGCCGGCCGACGGGTCGGTCTTGGCGAACACCAGGGCGTAGTCCGCCTCGGTTGCGTAGGAGATCCAGTTCTTCTGCCCGTTCAGGAGGTAGGTGCCGTCGTCCTGGCGGGTCGCCGTGGTCAGCATCGACGCCACGTCGGAGCCGGCCGCCGGCTCGGTCGAGCAGAACGCTCCGACCTGGGGCGACGCCTCGTCGCCGAAGCACTGCGGGACCCACTCGACCATCTGCTCGGGGGTGCCCGACCCGTAGATCGCGGCGACCGACAGCGCCGTGCCGCCGAGGGCCATGCCGATGCCGCCGTCGCCCCAGAACAGCTCCTCGTTGATCAGCGGCAGCGACAGGCCGGTCGGGTCGGACCAGGCGTTGATCAGGAACTCGAAGCCGTACAGCCCGATCTTGGC
>JAICKX010000111.1 GCA_025927685.1 Thermoleophilia bacterium
CCCGCGGTCGACAGGGCCGCGATCACGATCAGTGTCAGTCCCGCTCGTCGTCGCACGATTCTTCGACCCTCGTGGTGCCGGGGAGGTTCCCGGTTGCCGCTCGGCGGCGGGCTGGGGGGTGGGGCGGTTGGAGAGGGGGCCGTCAGATGTCGGTGGGGTGTGACGACAATCGGTGGTGTTCGACACCGTCTCGCGACGGGTCGTGACCCACAGGTGACTTCTGGCGCGCCACACTGATCGGACTGTGAGCGGTTCGCTCCCCACGTTGTACAAGGCGCGTGGCCTTCCGACCAAGCGGCCGGTGTGTGCGATCTGTGTGGAGCGCACGCGAGGAAGGACGCAACGAGTCACGCTGGGCTCTGGCGTGGGCGTGTGGTTGTGTCCCGGCCATGCCAGTCGCGACTTCCAGACCAGGCGCAGCGGCAGGGACTTCGTGCGTACCCTGTCCGGGATCTGGCAGGCCAACGGGTGCCTGACGGCGGCGCGCAGTCGTGCGCTTCATGCCCACCTGGCCAGCCTGACCGCCTCCCCGAAGCGAGCCCGGCCGGGCAGCTACGCCTGGCCCGAGCTGCGACAGCAGGTGGAGGCCGCCTACGCGCAGGGCCACCGCCCCCACGACCTGGCCGACTCCATCCACACCACCTACGCCGCCTGCCCCGCCCATCCACCCAGCCGCCGCACCCTCGAACGCTGGGCCGCCCAACGCCGCTGGCTCACCGCCCCGCCGCTGCCGCCCTGACGGCGGCTAGCATCCCGCGCCCTGGAGACGCACCGCCTCGACGAGCACGGGAGCTTCGCGTGGCTCGCCCACCCGGACGAGTTCCTGCGGCGAGCGTCAACGGCGATCCGGCTCGACGAGGGCTGGCTCCTCGCCGATCCGCTCGACGCGCCCGGGCTCGACGACCGGCTGGCGGGCGCGCCGGTCGTCGGGATCACGCTCCTGATGGCCCGCCACCGCCGCGACGCCGAGGCGATCGTCGCCCGCCACGGCGTCGCCGGCGACGGCCCCCTCCCGAGCGGGATCGAAGCACGCCGCGTCGTCCGCTTCCCCGGCTGGCACGAGGTCGCGCTGTGGCTGCCCGGGCGCCGCCTGCTCGTCGCTGCGGACGTCCTCGGCACGGCCGGGTACTTCGTCGCGAACGACGCCGAGCCGCTGGCCGTCCACCCGCTGATCCGCCCGTTCCCGCCCCGCCGAGCGCTCGCCGGCCTCACCCCCGAGGCCGTCGCCGTCGGCCACGGCGCTCCCGTGACCGAGGACGCGGCCGCCGCCCTCCACGATGCCCTCCGCACTGCCCGCCGGCGCCTCCCGGCCGCCTACCGCCACGCCTGGCGAGCGTCGCGGCGGGCGCGCGCACGCAACTAGGCTGCACGCCGTGACCGAGACCAGCGGGAAGACCGAGCTCTGGGGGGCGGAGACCAGAAAGGCGGTCGAGAACTTCCCCGTCTCGGGCGAGCCGATCCCGGCCAAGGTCGTCCACTGGCTGGGCCGCATCAAGGCCGCCGCGGCGCACGTGAACGCCGATCTCGGCCTGCTCGATCGGGACGTCGCCGACCGCATCGCCTCCGCCGCCGACGAGGTCGGCCAGGGCCGCCACGACGACCAGTTCCCGATCGACGTCTTCCAAACGGGATCCGGCACGTCGTCGAACATGAACGCCAACGAGGTGATCGCGAACCTCGCGGGCGAGGGCGTGCACCCGAACGACCACGTGAACATGGGCCAGTCGTCGAACGACGTCTTCCCGTCCGCCGTCCACCTGGCCGCGCTCGACTCCGCGACGAACGAGCTCCTGCCGGCGCTCGACGAGCTCGCCGCCGCCCTGGCGGCGAAAGCCGACGAGTTCGCCGACATCGTGAAGACCGGCCGCACGCACCTGATGGACGCCGTCCCGGTCACGCTGGGGCAGGAGTTCGGCGGGTACGCCGCGCAGGTGCGCGAGGGGAAGGCGCGGGTCGAGTCCGCGCTTCCGCGGCTCGGCCAGATCCCGCTCGGCGGCACCGCCACCGGCACGGGCCTGAACACCCACCCCGAGTTCGCCGCGCGCGTGCGCGACCGGCTCTCGACCGCCTCCGGCCTTCCGGTCTCGCCGCCCGCCGATCCCTTCGAGTCGCAGGCCGCGCGCGACGGCCTGGTCGAGGCCTCCGGCGCGCTCAAGACCGTCGCCGTGTCGCTGACGAAGATCGCGAACGACCTCCGCTGGATGGGGTCGGGCCCGCGCACCGGCCTCGCCGAGATCGTGATCCCCGAGCTCCAGAAGGGCTCCTCGATCATGCCGGGCAAGGTGAACCCGGTGATCCCCGAGGTCGTCTGCCAGGTGTCGGCCCAGGTGATCGGGAACGACGCCGCGATCACGGTCGCCGGGCTCCAGGGCAACTTCGAGCTGAACGTGCAGATCCCGCTCATGGCCCGGAACCTGCTCCAGTCCATCGAGCTCCTGGCGGCCGCGAGCCGGCTCTTCGCGGAGCGGTGCGTCGCGGGGATCGAGGCGAACCGGGAGCGGAACGAGCACTACGCGGAGGTGTCGCTCACGGTCGCGACGGCGCTCAATCCCTACATCGGCTACGACGCGGCGACCGCGATCGTGAAGGACGCCGCCGCCTCCGGCCGGTCCCTGCGCGACGTGGCCCGCGAGCACGGCGTCGACGACGCGACCCTGGACAAGGCCCTCGACCTGCGCGGCATGGCCCGCGGCGGAAACCGGTAGGCTGGCCGCGATGGACGTCCTGGTTCTCCAGCACATCGCCTGCGAGCCGCCCGGCGCGTTCGAGGACGTGCTCGTCGCGGCCGGCGCCACGATCCACCGGGTCGAGCTCGACGAGGGCGACCACCTCCCCCACTGGCAGGACTACGCCGCCATCGTGGCGATGGGCGGGCCGATGAGCGTGAACGACGACGCCGAGCTGCCGTGGCTCACCGCCGAGAAGCAGGCGATCGCCGAGGCCGTCCGGGCGGGTGTGCCGTACTGGGGCTCGTGCCTGGGCGTGCAGCTCCTGGCGGCGGCGCTCGGCGGGCGGGTCTACGCGGGCACGCAGCCCGAGGTCGGCGTGCTCCCGGTCACGCTCACCGACGAGGGCCGGTCCGACCCGGTCTTCGCCGGCCTGCCGGCCGAGTTCCTCACGCTCCAGTGGCACGGCGACACGTTCGAGCTCCCCGAGGATGGCGTCCTTCTGGCCTCGTCGCCGGCGTACCCGAACCAGGCGTTCCGGGTCGGCCGGGCAGCCTACGGGGTCCAGTTCCACGTCGAGGTCACCGACCGGATGGCGCGCGAGTGGGCCGAGGTGCCGGCGTACGCCGAGTACGCAGACCGGGTGCTCGGCGCGGGCGGGATCGACCGGCTCATGGGCGACTTCGACGCGGCCCGCGACCGGATGCTCGACATCGGCCGGCGCATGTTCGAGCGCTGGGTCGAAATTGCCGTCGCCGTCCCCCGATAGCCGCTTCCTCGCCCTGCGCTTCGCCGCCCAGGAGGCGACCGACTTCGGCATGAAGGACGACGCGGTGCGCCGCTTCGCGGAGCTTCGCGACCTGGGGACGGCCGATGCCGAGATCGCCCGCGAGCTGCGGGTGCCCGACGACGTCGTCGCCGCCCTCGTGAAGGCCGACCAGGCCCAGGCGCTGGCCCACCGGATTGCTGCGGGGGAGGAGCCGATGTATCCCGCGCCCGACCCGGAGCACCGCGTCCTCGACACCCGCTCGGGGTCGTCTGTCGTTCCGCTCGCGGTGCTGATCCTCGTCCTGGCCGGGACGATCGTCTACGCGCTCCTGCGCTGAGCGGGCCGTAGCGGCAGTGCGGCCGCCGGCCGAGCTGGCCCTAACGCGCGGGAGATTCCAGAACCGCGAGCGTCGCCTCGACACGTTCAACAAACGACTCCCAATAGCCCTCGCCCGGCAACGTCGCGGCACCGGTGGATGGAACTCCAGCACGGGCAAGATCTGGCTCGATCCTCTCCATAAGCGACCGGGCCCTGCTCGCGAGCATGTAGGTGGATAGCTCGTCCAGAGCGGGATCCCTCAGCCAGCGGTAGAGCTCGCGAACGGCGCCAAGCAGGCGCGGCCAATCACGGTACGTGGGCCAGCCGTTCGGCTCGAGTCGGAGCAGCTGCTCCCAGAGCGTGCGGTTGACGTGGTAGCGCCTCTCGTTGCCATGCTCGAATGCTGTGACGACGCGAGCGGCCACGAGCGACGCGAGCGTTTCGTTAATGTTGCGCTTCGCATAGCCAGCCGCCTCGGCGATGTCGAGCGCGGATGCGTCGGTGACCGGAGTGGTCAGCAGGTGGCGGATCACCTCGGCGCGACTTCCGACACCGAAGAGTAGTCGCATCCTCACGGCGAAGCTGATTGGGAGGCTTGGATCAGGCGGGCGTGACTTCTTGCTTGGGTCGGTCGCCGGCTTGAGCAAGCCGACAGCGAGAAATGCCTCGTCGGGCTCGCGGACGCTTCGGGCGACCCCATAGAAGAGTCGGCGCGGCTCGGTTCCACCCGTCTTTCGCCCACGGGGCAGTGCGAACCGTGAGCGGGGCTGATGCCGGGCAACCCAGAGCAGCGCACCATCGACAAGGTCGCGATCCTCGTCGTCGCGACAGAGGTTGCGAAGGCGCTGGACGCTGATGAGACGTTCATTCGTCAGCAGCCAATCGAGGGTCTCGTCGAAGAGGCGTGGATCGCTCCGTCCGATCTCAAGCGTGAAGAGCACGAGTGCCTCGGGATCGGCCGCGGTCCGATCCCGGCGGCTGGTGGTCGAGGAGACGCCGAGCTGCGCCCACTGGTCCCAGGCGAGAGCGGTCGACCGAACCGTGACGTCGTCCCTAAGGGTCGAGGCTGGCATCTACGACTCCGAGGTCGGCCAGGGCGCCGATGAGCTCATCCCGAAACGGCTGGGATGGGTCCTGTGTCCGCGTCCACCTCGCGGCGGCAACAAGCTCGTGAGGCGTCGGCCCGAGTGCGCGTAGGTCGGCTTCGTGCTTGCCGGCGCCCTGGTCGACCATCGCGGAGAGCTTGAGATGAATCTGGTCGAATCGGCTTGCGAAGTGGGCGGTGAGAGCGTCGCCATACGTGCGACGCTCGAGCCGATCTATGAAGCCTGCCGGTAGGCCGAAGTCGAGTAAGGCGGCCGGGGCGGCGTTGAGCCAATCGTTGGGCAGGTCAAAGTCCCGGGCGACCTGGTCGCGTGCCTCGATGACTGCTTGCGGAAGGGGTCGGGGGTCGAGGAGTGCTCGGCCGTCGAGGAGTGCGACGACGTCGACGTCGCGGGTGGCACGGCCTGTCAGCCCGAGCGTGAGCAGCGCCGAGCCGCCGATGACGACTAGCTCGACCTGTTCATGGCGGGCAGCGAGTTGCTCGCCGAGCGCCGAGAGTAGTTCGCCGGTCTGCGCTTCATCCATGGCGCGATATGATAGCCATCTCACTTAAGGATGTCTGACATCCTAATCCGCCATCTCCATCCCTGGCCTCGCGGCAGGGCGTCTGATACACCGCTACTCGATCGCCTTCGACATCTGGATCGCCATCTCCTCGAAGCCGAGCGAGAGGTAAAGCGCGCGGGCGACGGCGTTCCGGGCGAACACGTTCAGCTTGATCCGGCTCCGCCCCAGCCGGCGCGCCTCCTCCTCGGCGAGGAGCATCGTGTCGCGGCCGAGGCCGCGTCCGCGGTGCTCGGCGGCGATCTCGATGTCGTACACCCACAGGCTGTCGGCCTCGCCGTCCCACGGCTCGCCCAGCCACAGGATCCCGACCCGCGTGCCCTCCCCGTCCTCGACGGCGAAGAGCCAGTTGCCCTCGGCCACCGCGCCGCCTGGGAACGCCTCGGCGGCCGTGCGCTCGGCACGCGCCGTCGCGGCCGCGTCGTCGAGGAAGAGGTGCTCGCGCAGCTCGGCCGCGTACATCGTCTGCGCCAGCGCGGCGTACTCGGCGATCTCCTCGCCGGTCAGCGGACGCAGGCTCGTCATGCTCGGATCCGCTGGGTGACGAAGTCGCGCACGAGCGCGCCGGTCTCGGCCAGCGCGTCCCAGAGGACGGCATGGCTCCCCGGCACGACCGCGACGCTCGCGCGGCGCAGCTCGGCCGCCGCTCGCTCCGCGCCCGCCGGGCCGAGCGCCGCCGAATCCTGGGCGCGCACGATCAGGGTCGGGCACACGATCTCCTTCAGCATCGGCGGGTGCTCGAAGAGCGCCTCGGCGGCCCGCGCTGCCGCCTCACGGCTGTAGCGGAGCCGGAAGCGGCCGTCCTCGTCGGCGACCAGGTGCTCCCCCATCTCCTCCTCGAGCAGCGCCCGCGGGGTGTGCAGCAGCCCGGCCTCCGCCCGCACCTGCTCGATCGCCTCGTCCACGCCCGCGAAGGTCGCTGCGGGGGGCGTGCGAGCCTCGAGCTCGTCGAGCGTCGGGTAGAGCGGATACAGCTGGGGATCGAGGAGGATCAGCGCCGTCACGCGGTCGCCGTGCGTCGCCGCGAACTCGACCGCCACGCGCGCTCCGAACGAGTCGCCGAGGATCGTCGCCTGCGTGATGCCGCAGGCGTCCATGACCTCCTCGAGGTCGGACGCGTGGGCGGGGAGCGTCTGGTCGCCCGACCACGGGGAGCGCCCGTGGCCGCGCAGGTCGTACGCGACGACGCGCAGCCGGTCGTGGAGCATGCGCGCGAGCCGCTCGAACCGGCGGGCGTGACCCCGCTCAGCGTGCAGGCAGACGATCGGCGGGTGCTCCTCGCTGCCCCACGTGAGGATGTGAAACCCCGTCGACACCGGCGCCGATTGTACGCGCGCCCGCCGCGGTCAGTGCGCGACCGCGCGCGACTCGCCCCGGGCCGCCAGGCGCTGCTCGTCGGCGCGGTAGCTCGATCGCACGAGCGGGCCCGCGAAGACCGACGCGAAGCCCATCTCCTCGCCCGCGCGCCGGTACTCGGCGAACTGGGCCGGCGTGACCCAGCGGTCGAGCGGCAGGTGGCGCTCGGTCGGCTGGAGATACTGGCCGATCGTGGCGACGTCGACGCGGTGCTCGCGCAGGTCGCGCAGGACGCCGAGCACGTCCTCGTCGGTCTCGCCCATTCCAACGATCAGGCCGCTCTTCGTCAAGAGCGGCGGCCCGCCCGGGTGGAGCTCGGCCCACACGTCCTTGGCCGAGTCGAGCAGGTCGAGCGCGCGCTGGTAGTCGCCCTTCGGGCGGACGCGCCGGTAGAGGTGCTCGGCCGTCTCGATGTTGTGGTTGAAGACGTCCGGCGCCGCGTCGAGCACGATCCGGAGCGCGTCCTCGCGGAAGCCGAGGAAGTCGGGGACGAGCACCTCGACGCCGCACCCCGGGCTGGCCCGCCGGATCGCCCGGATCGTCGCCGCGAAGTGGCCCGCGCCCCGGTCCGGGAGGTCGTCGCGGTCGACCGACGTGACCACGACGTGGTCGAGCCCCATCCGCTCGACGGCCCGCGCGACCCGCAGCGGCTCCAGCGGCTCCGGCGCGCTCTCGGGCCGGCCCGACGTGACCGCGCAGTAGCGGCATGCGCGCGTGCAGACGTCGCCGAGGATCTGGAACGTGGCGGTGCCGCGGCCCCAGCACTCGCCGATGTTCGGGCACCGGGCCTCCTCGCACACGGTGTGCAGGCCCGCCCCGCGCATGATCCCGAGCAGCTCGGCGTGGCGGCCGCCGGCCGACGGCGCGCGGACGGTCATCCAGGCCGGCCGCCGGCGCTGGAGCTCAGACCAGGGCACCGGCGCCCTCCGTCGCGGGCAGCGGCTCGAGCTCGAGATCCAGCACCTCGGAGAGCCGCCGCATGAGCGGCTCGCGCACGTCCGCGGTCGTGACCTGCTCGCCCGTCTCGCGGGCCAGGGATGTGAACGGCGCGCCGCCCAGGCCGCACGCGTCGAAGACGTTGTACACGCCGAGGTCGAGGTCGACGTTCAGCGAGAGGCCGTGGCTCGTCACCCAGCGCGCGCAGCGCACGCCGATCGAGGCGATCTTGCGGTCGCCCGCCCAGACGCCGCTCGCCTGTGGCCCCTCGAGCGTGCGTCCCTCGACGCCGAAGTCGGCCAGCGTCGCGAGCACCGTCTGCTCGAGCGCATGGACGTACCGGCGCAGGTCGCGGCCGCGGCCGGTGAGATCGAGGATCGGGTAGCAGACGAGCTGGCCGGGGCCGTGGTAGGTCGAGCGCCCTCCGCGCCCGACCTCGACGATCTCGATCCCGCGGGCGGCGTACTCCTCGTCGGCGAGCGGCAGCTCCTCCGCGCGCACCGCCCGCGAGCCGAGCGTGATCACCGGCTCATGCTCGAGCAGCATCACCGTGTCGGGGATCGCCTGCTGGTTCCGGGCGGCGGCCAGCTCCTGCATGACGGCGAGCGCCTCCCGGTAGGGAGTCAGGCCGAGCTCATACAGGTACGCGCCGGTCACAATCCGTAGGCCGCCTCATCCCACGACTCCAGGTTCTCCTTCAGCTGGGCCATGAACTGTGCGGCGTAGGCGCCGTCCACCAGCCGGTGGTCGTAGGAGAGGCAGAGGAACATCATGTGCCGGATGGCGATCGCGTCGTTTCCGTGGCGGTCGGTCACCACCACGGGGCGCTTCACGATGGCCTCGACGTCGAGGATCGCGACCTGGCCCTCGGGGATGATCGGCGTGCCGATCAGGGCGCCGAAGACGCCGGGGTTGGTGATCGTGAACGTGCCGCCCGACATCTCGTCGTTGGTGAGCGTCTTCTTGCGGGCCTTGTCCGCCAGGTCGACGACCGCGCGCGAGAGGCCGACCAGGTTCAGCTCCTCGGCGTGCTGGATCACCGGCACCATGAGCCCCTTGGCGTCGTCGATCGCGACGGCCATGCCGAGGTTCACGTAGCGCTTGATCAGCGCCGACTCGCCGCGCACCTCCGCGTTCACCCACGGCCACCGCCCGATCGCGTCCATGGTCGCCCGGGCGACGAACGGGACGAACGTCAGGTTGACGCCGTGGCGCTCGGCGTAGATCGGCTTCCACTTCTTGCGCAGGCTGACGACGCCGGTCATGTCGACCTCGATCACGGTCGTCACCTGGGCGGCCGTCTCGAGCGAGTGGCGCATGTGGCGCGCGATCACCTTGCGGACCGTGTTGAAGCGGTAGAGCTCCTCGCCCGGCCCGGGCTCACCCTCGACGATCGCCGGGGCCGACGGCTGCAGCTCGGCCGGTGCGGGAGCGGCGGCGGCCGGGCTCGGCTCCGCGGCGGGGGCCGGTGCGGGCGTCTCGGGCTCCGGCGGCGGTGCGAAGTGCGGCACGTCGTGCACCTCGGCCGGCTCGGCTGCCGGCGCGGGAGCGGCGGCCTGGCCGCCGGAGTCGATGAAGGCCTGGACGTCCTTCTTCGTCACGCGGCCCCCGGCGCCGGTGCCGGTGATCGCGTTGATGTCGAGGTTGTGCTCGGCCACCATGCGGGCCACGACCGGCGAGACGAACGTGCGGCCCTCGCCGCCGCCGCCGTTGCCGTTCGCCGGCGCGGGCTGCGCGGGTGGCGCCGCCGGCTTCTCCGCCTGGGGCGGCTCGGCCTGCTGGGGCGCCTCGGCCTGCTGGGGGGCGTCGGCTGCAACATCGGGGTCTGACCCCGTTGTTGCGGCCTCGGGCTCGCCGTCGCCGCCGCCCGTGTCGATCACGGCGATGCGCGTGTTCACCGGGACGGTCTCGCCCTCCTCGGCCAGGAGCTCCTTGACGACGCCGGTCGCCGGCGCCGGCACCTCGGTGTCGACCTTGTCGGTCGAGATCTCCACGATCGTCTCGTCGGCCTCCACCGACTCGCCGGCGCTCTTCGCCCAGCGGGTGATCGTGCCCTCGGACACGCTCACGCCCATCTGGGGCATCACGACATCGACGAGTGTTCCTGTGGCCATGAGGGAGAGCCTCCTCCTTAGATGGGTGATTCCGAATTCACGCGCGCCTGAACGCTCAAAGGCGGCTGGTTGGCGAACCGTGACGGGGCTGCGGCTGCGAACCGTCGCATCCACGGGAGACCTGCTTGGATAGCAGGTCTTCCCGCGACCGCTGCAAGGCGTTCGCCTTGCAGCTTGTCCTCGGTCGGGCCAATATCTCGTGCCGATATTGACCCTCCCTGCGTCCTTGCGCTGCTCGGTTCTCGCCGCCCAGGACACCGCGTGAGTTCGGAATCAACCATCTAATACGCTGACAGTCGGTCGATCGCCGCCGCGACGTCCTCGACCTGCGGGAGGAACGCCTTCTCGAGGGGCGGCGAGAACGGCACGGGCGTGTCGGGCGCGGTGATCCGCCGGATCGGCGCGTCGAGGTCCTCGAACGCCTCCTCGGCGATCGTCGCGCCGATCTCGCCGCCGAAGCCGCCGGTGTGCGTGTCCTCGTGCAGGATCAGCACCTTCGACGTCTTGCGCACCGACTCGAGCACCGTCTCCTTGTCCCAGGGCAGGATCGTGCGCAGGTCGACGATCTCGACCGAGACGCCGTCCGCCTCGAGCTGCTGCGCCGCCTCCTCGGCGGTGTAGACCATCGCGCCCCAGGTGACGACCGTGACGTCGTCGCCCTCCTTGTGGATGCGGGCCTGGCCGATCGGGACGGTGTAGCGCTCCTCGGGCACCTCCGCCTTGATCCGCCGGTACAGGTGCTTGTGCTCGAAGTAGAGCACCGGGTTCGGATCCTCGATCGCGGCGATCAGCAGGCCCTTCGCGTCGGCCGGC
>JAICKX010000005.1 GCA_025927685.1 Thermoleophilia bacterium
AGCAGCGCGGCTGCCAGAGGCTGGCCGGCGGCCGCGGCGATCGCCGCCGCGAGCGCAGCCGCAGCGGCGCCGGCGAAGAGCCTGCCGCGCCCGGTGGCGCCGTGAGCGGCCGCCAGCGCGAGCGCATCGATCTCGGCGGCGTCCTGGGCGGCTCCGCGATGCGGAGCGAGCTCCTGGGCGCGCGCGGCGAGCCGGGCCTGCTCGCGCTCGATCTCGGCCAGCCGCTGGGTGTCGAGCACGCGCTCGCCTGAGCGGCGGTCACGCTCGGCCTCGAGATCGCGGAGCCGATGGCGCAGCGCGCCGATCTCGGGCGAAGGCTCGAAGGCGGCGTGCTCCGTCTCGCGTTCGATGGTCGCGGCGGCGGCGTCACGGGCTCGGCATGCCTCGTCGGCCCACTCGATGCGGCGCCGGAGCTCGCGCGCGCGGACGTGGGCGGCGGCATCGTCCAGCGCGCGCACCCGCCGCTCGGCGGCACCGACGGCGGCGCGGGCGGCGTCGCGCTCCGCGGCCAGCTCATCGGAGGAGGCCCGGGCGGCGACCGCCGCGGACACCGCAGCCTCGAGCCGGTCGCGATCGGCCCGGGCCCGGGCGAGCGGCTTGGTCGCCGCCGAGTTCAGGCCCACCAGGCGCGAGCGCTGCTCCTTGAGCGCGGCCACGGCGAGCTGTGCGGGCGAGTCGGCCGCGCCCTGACCGACGACGGCCTCGATCGCGTGGCGCACGCCCGAGGGGTCGCCGATGCGGGCCAGCTCGGCCTGCTCGACGTGCCCGAGGCGCAGGTAGACGCCGCGGTCGACACCCCAGACGGCCCGCACCAGCGCGCCGGGGTCGCCGGCCCCGAACTCGCGCGTGACGTCGGAGCCGGAGGCCGCATCGATCACCGCCACCCGGCAGCGGTCGAAATCCCACTCGACCCTGAGCCGGCGCCCGTCGCCCGCGACGACGTCGGCGGTGGCCGCGTACCGTCCGCCGCCCCAGGGGCGGTAGCGCTCGATGCGGGCGGTGTCCTCACGCTTCCTGCGGCCGCTCCCGACGAGCCCGAAGAGCGCGGCGGAGAGCGCGGCATGCAGCGTGCTCTTGCCGGCCTCGTTCGGGCCATGGACGATGGTGAGGCCCGGGCTGAACCTGAAGTCCCGCCCGGCGAGTCGGCCGAAGCCGTGCAGGTGGACCGTCTCAACGTGCACCGAGCACCTCCGCGTGGCCGTCCAGCGCGCGCAGGCCGGCCAGCACCGCCTCGCTCGCCGCAGGATCGTCGCTCCCCAGCATCCGGGCCACGAACCGGCCCCGCACCGACGGCTCCCGGGCGATCGCCTCCAGGTCGTACGCCGGCCGGGTGCGGTCGACGAGCACCAGCTCCTCGAGCCCCCCGCCGAGCCGCTCGGTCAGGGCCCCGACGTCGAGGACGCAGCCGGGCGCGACCTCGCCCTCGAGGACGAGCCGCAGGCAGGCGCCGGCCTCGCGTGAAGCCTCCGCGGAGACGAGCGCCTCGATGTCGGCCGAGCTCGCCGTGCCGGCGACCGACACGGACCGCTCGACGTAGCGGCGGGCCGCGATCGGGATGTGGCGAGCCGTCACCGAGGCACCGGACACGGCGACGATCGACACGCCGTGGTCGCCGTGTCGCTCGCCCCAGCCCAGCGGCTCGGGGCTCCCCGGGTAGCAGAGGAAGCCGTCGTCGTAGCCGTCGTGGAAGTGGCCCAGGAGGACGCGGGCGGCGCCGGTTGCCTCGAGCTGAGCCCGCGTCACCGTGCGATGACGGCCCTCGTCGGCCCAGCGCTCGCCGGTGAGCGCGGCGTGCAGCGCGAGCAGGTGGGTACGGCCGTCGTCCGGGGCGACGAAGCCGTCGGGGATGCCGGCCGGCGCGGTCGCCGCGCAGAACGCCGTGCCCCACACGACGAGGTCGTCCGCAAGCTCGAACGGCTCGACCCGGTCGGCGGCGAAGATGTGCACGTTCGCGGGCCAGGCGTGAAGCTGCCAGGCCGAGCCGGCGACATACGGATCGTGGTTCCCGGGGGTCACGAGCACCGGCACCGCCGCCCGCTCGAGCTCGCCCGCCAGGAAGGCGACCGTGTCGGCCGTGACGGACGCGTGCTCGTAGACGTCGCCGGCGAGGACCACGGCGTCGACGTCCTCCGCGCGCCCGGCCGCCAGCGCCCGCGAGAGCCCGTCGCGCAGGCCGGCGCGGCGCCGGACGGGATCGCGCCGGTCGTCGGCGGCGCCGAAGACGCGGTCGAGGTGCGTGTCTGCGAGGTGGAGAATCCGCATGAGCCGGACCCCCCACTGTACGGATGCGTCCGGACGGAGCCGCCCCCGATTGCGGAGATGCGACGCATTCGGCACGTGTCGTGACACCCATGTGGCACTTCGGCCCGTACGGTCACCGCCATGCGTTCCGCAGCAGTCCGAGCCGGGATCCTGGCAGCCGTCCTCGCGCTGGCCGGCGTCGTCTGGGTGCGCACGTCGTCCGGCTCGCCGCTCGCAGCCGGCACGGTCGTCAGGGTCGTGGACGGCGACACGGTGATCGTCCGCGGCGCCGGCGGTCGCACCGAGGATATCCGCCTGATCGGGATCGACACGCCCGAGACGGTCGACCCGCGCAAGCCCGTGGGCTGCTTCGGTCCCGAGGCGTCCGCGTACGCGAAACACCTCCTCACAGGCCGGACGGTGGTGCTCCGCTACGACCGCGAGCTGCGCGACCGCTACGGCCGGTTCCTGGCATATGTCTGGCTCGAGGGCCACGGCGGCGGGTTCGTGAACGCCCGGCTCGTCGAGCTCGGCTACGCGCGCGCCTACCCGTTCCCGCCCAACACGGCGCACGAGGCGCTGTTCGCTGCGCTGGAGCGCCGGGCCGCGATCCGAGGGCGGGGCCTGTGGGCGGCGTGCGGGTAGAATCCCCGCATGCGCTGGATCCTCGCCATCCTGCTCGGGGCCGCGGCGGCCGCGGCGGCCGCGGCCTATCTGGGCGAGCGGGGCGAGCCCATCGCCGCGTCCGGCAACGGCCATTCCGGCGACGAGGGCCGCCGGAGCATGCTGCGCGAGCGGATCGCGAGCGCCCGGAGCCGTCTGCGCGACGAGCTCGACTCCGTGCGTGGGGACTAGCTCCCGGGCGCTGGGCGTCCTGGCTCTGGCCGGGGCGGGCGCCGCCGCGTGGGGCCTTTTCGAGTCGCAGTGGGTCGAGTGCCGCGCGCTCGACGTCGAGGTCGCCTCGCTCCCCGCCGGCCTCGACGGCCTCACCATCCTCCACGTCAGCGACCTCCATGCCGGAACGCCGTCGCTCAACATGCGCGCGTTCCGAAAGGCCGTCGACTTCGGCGCGAAGGCCCGGCCCGACCTGGTCGCGCTGACGGGCGACATCGTGAGCCACCCGCGCGCGACGCGCGCCGTCGTCGCCGAGCTCGAGCGCCTGCGGCCGCCGCTCGGGATCTCGGCGGTGCTCGGGAACCACGACGTCGGGGCGAGCAACGACCCTTTCTCCCGCGGCGTGGTCATCGAGGACTGGGGCGACGCGCCGGTGACGCTCCTGCGCGGCCAGACGCACTCGATCGACCATCGCGGCGTGCGCATCGAGGTCGGCGGGCTCGACGCGGACGCCTGGCTCGCCGGCCGGGCGCCGCCGGCCGGCGAGCTCTTCTCGCCCGGCGCCGGGCTGCGCCTGCTGCTCGCCCACTTCCCGGAGGCGGCCGAGGCGATGGCGCCGGGATCGGCCGACCTCGTCCTGTGCGGGCACCTTCACGGCGGCCAGATCTGCCTCCCGAGCCCGTGGGGAAAGCTGCGCCTGGCCCACGGCGTGCATCGCTATCACGAGGGGATCTACCGCGAGGGGAGAACCACGATCGTCGTCACGCGCGGGCTCGGCACCACGCTCGTGCCGTTCCGGCTTGCCGCCCGGCCGGAGGTGAGCCTGCTACGGCTTCGGCCGGCGTGAACACCCGCAGCCGTATACTCGCGTCGATGAGCGACGCGTCCGGAGGGGCACCGGCCGAGTCGGTGCACTCGGCCGGTGTCGCAGCGCATATCTCGCATGCCGTCATCGCGACGTATGCGGCGGCCGCGGCGCGCGAGGTGGAGGGCGTGCATGCGCTGGCGGCGAGCGGGTTCGGGCCGCTGGAACGCCGCGTCGATCCCGAGCGGGCCGGCGTCCGCGTCGAGGCAGGCCCGGACGGGCTCGAGGTGGAGCTGCACCTCGTCACGGCGTGGGGCGCCTCGATCCCGTCCGTCGCGGCACAGGTGGAGGGGGCCGTGCGGAGCTACCTGGAGTCGATGGTGGCGCTCGAGGTCGCGGTGGTCTCGGTCCACGTCGACGACGTCGCGGCGCCGTGAGCAGCGCCGGCGTCGACCACCTGACCGGCGCGACCGTCGCCGACGCCCCGGCGCCGTGCCGCGAGTGCGTGTGGTGGCAGACCCGGCCCGGCCGCGACCCGGTGGAGAAGCGGCGCTGGATCAGCGCCGCCGAGGATGAGTTCGGGCCGTGGGGAAAGCTGTACCGGGACGGCGGCCGGGTGATCGGCCTCGTCCAGTACGGGCCGGCCGACGCCTTTCCGCGCGCCCACGCCATGCCGGCCGGCCCGCCGAGCCGCGATGCCGCGATCATCACCTGCGCCTACCTCATCGAGGCCGGCAGCCCGTGGGCGCTCCAGAGCCTGATCCTGGCGGCGATCGGCGAGTGCCGCGACCGCGGCCTGCACGCGCTCGAGGCCTACGCCTACCGCTACGGCCCGGACGCCGGCTTCCCGGAGCGGTTCGTCCGCCACCGCACGATCTTCCCGGCCGACTTCCTGCGGGACTTCGGCTTCCACACGCGCCGCTCGGCTGGCAGAATCGAGCTGATGCGGCTCGACCTGCGCGCGATCGTCCCCGCCCGCGAGCCCGGGCGGCTCGAGCGGCTGCGGTCGCGGCTTCAGGTCGTCGATCCGTCCCCTGCGGCGGTTCGGTGAACCGGTTCGGGATCCCACGCGAATGACCCCTGAACAGGAACCCAGGGAAGGACGCGTGGAGCATCTCTCCGATCACGGCCTCCTGGCGCTCGTCGGCCGGGGCGACCGCGAGGCCTTCGCCCGCCTGTACGACATGTACGGCGGCGCGGCCTATTCCCTTGCGCTCCGCATCGTGCGCGACCGCGACCTCGCCGCGGACGTGGTGCAGAACACGTTCCTGGCCATCTGGACGCAGGCCCGGACGTTCGACTCGTCGCGCGGGCAGCCCTCGACGTGGATCTTGACCATGACACATCACAAGGCGGTCGACATGGTGAGGCGGGAGGAGCGGCGCCGGGCCGAGCCGCTCGACGACGCACCCGCTGCTCTCGATCCCGAGCCTCCCGTCGAGCACCAGGCCTGGCTGGGCGTCGCCCGCGAGCAGATCGCGACGGCGCTCGCCCGCCTTCCCGACCCCCATCGCGAGGTGATCGAGCTCGCCTACTTTGCCGGGTATACGCAGTCGGAGCTGGCCGAGCGGCTCGCCGTCCCGATCGGCACCGTGAAGAGTCGCACCTTCGCCGCCATGAACGCGCTTCGCGACGCGCTGGCGGCACTGGGCATGAGACCGGAGGACGAGTGGAACACGTCGACGAGCTGATCGCCGGCCACGCCCTGCGCGCGCTCTCCTCCGAGGACGAGGAGCGCGTCGTCGTGCACCTCGCCGAGTGCGAGCGGTGCCGCCGGCGCCTGCGCGAGACCGAGGCGGTCGCCGCGTCGCTCGCCTACAGCGTGCCCCAGATGGCGCCGCCGCCCGAGCTGCGAAGCCGGGTGCTCGCGATCGCGGAGCCGGTCGTGGCTGCGCCGGCCGCCGAGGCGCCCGCTGTGGAGGCGCCCGCCCGTCCCGGCCGCCCCCGCCCCCGGCACGGATGGTGGCCGCGGGTCTCGCTGGTGGCGGTGCCGGCGATGGCGCTCGCCCTCGGCGCGATGGTGGTGTGGAACGTGTCGCTTCGGAACGACCTCGATTCGAGCCGCGACGACTTCGCACACGGCGCCGCCGTGGCGCTCCCCGGCGTCGGGAACGTCGTCGCCCAGACGGACGGCAACGCAACGCTCTTCGCCCACCTGCGGCGGGCGCCGGCGGGGAAGACCTACGAGGCCTGGGTGATCCGCGGCACCGTCGCCCTCCCGGCGGGCGTCTTCGAGGGCGGCGGCACGGTCGAGCTCGAGCTGACGCAATCCGCGAAGCCGGGCGACAAGATCGCGGTCACGGTCGAGCCGAAGGGCGGGTCGAGGAAGCCCACCACGACGCCGATCGCGACCAGCCGGTCGGTCTAGTAGATCGTTGACTCCCAATTGCCGGCGCGCCTGGATGCCCGGCTGTGGAGTGTCGAGCGACTGTCGTGGGGCTAGCGCGCCAGGAACGCCAGCGTGGCCGCAATCACGGCTGCGCCGCCCAGGAGCCGGGCGGTTCGGGCCGCGTCTGGCCACGGGAGCGACTGAAGCTCGATGACCTGGGCGTCGCGGCGGGCGCGGGTGCGGCGGGCCAGGCGCATGCGGTGGAGGGCCGCCTCGCGCTGCGCCGTCGGGCCGAGCAGCTCGTCGACGCGGTAGGGCCCATGGCCGTCGCGGCTGTGGCCGTGCTCGACGCAGTGGAAGCCGAGCCGGCCGAGCGCGACCTCGCCGAGGCAGCGCGGGCAGGCCTGGACGCGCGGCTCGAACGGCTGGCGGACGGGGCTCGCCGCCGCCCGGCGGCGGTCGTCGCGGGTGAGCAGCTGATGCGGCTCCCAGGGGCCGTGCTCGTGGCAGCGGCCGGAGCCCGCGGGGCGGAGGCAGACCGGGCAGAGGGTGCCTCCCCGGGCCGGCGTCCCCATCAGGCGGCCGCCCGGCCGGGGACGCGGACGAGGTCGCGCTCGACGAGCAGCTCGGCGATCTGGATGCCGTTCGTCGCGGCCCCCTTGCGCAGGTTGTCCGCGACGATCCAGAGCGCGAGCCCGTTCTGTCGCGACGGGTTGCGGCGGATGCGGCCGACGAGCACGTCGTCGGTCTCGGCCGCGTCGGAGGCGAGCGGATACTGCGCCAGGGCCGGATCGTCGACCACGCGCACGCCCGGCGCGGCGCGCAGGAGCTCGCGGGCCTCGTCCGCTCCGAGCGGCGAACGCGTCTCGATCCAGACCGCCTCGGAGTGGCCGCGCCAGACCGGCACGCGGACACAGGTCGCATGGATCCCGATCGTCTCGTCACCGAGGATCTTCCTCGGCTCGAGCACGAGCTTCGTCTCCTCCAACGTGCTATCCCCTTCGAAGCTCTCGCACTGCGGAATCGCGTTGAACGCGATCGGATGAGGGTACACCACCGGGTCGGGCGTGTGTCCATCGAGCGCAGCGCGGGATTGCGATCGCAGCTCCTCGACCGCCTTCGCCCCCGTCCCGGAGACGGCCTGGTAGGTCGAGACCGTGACGTGCTCCAGTCCGGCGGCGGCATGGAGCGGCGCGAGGACGCAGACGAGCTGGATCGTGGAGCAGTTCGGGTTCGAGACGATCCCCTGGTGCGAGCCGGCGGCGTCGCCGTTCACCTCCGGGACGACGAGCGGCACCTCGGGGTCCATGCGGAAGGCGCTCGACTTGTCGACGACCACGCAGCCGCGGGCCACGGCCTCGGGGGCGAAGGCCCGCGAGGCCGAGCCGCCCGCCGAGAACAGGGCGAGGTCGAAGCCCTCGAAGGCGTCGGCCGTGAGCTCGCGCACCTCGATCTCCGAGCCGGCGTAGGGCACCCGCCGTCCGGCGGAGCGGGCCGATGCGAACGCCACGACCTCGGAGGCGGGGAAGCCGCGCTCGTGAAGGACGTCGAGCACCACCGGGCCCACGGCCCCCGTGGCGCCCACGACGGCAACGCGCGGCCTACGCATCGACCTCGGATCCCTCCGCCTCGGCCAGCTCGGCCTCGAACGCCCCGTGGAGCGCCGCGACCGCCTCGGCGACGCGGTCGCGGCTGACGACGCACGACACCTTGATCGGCGAGGTCGCGATCATCCGCACGTTGATCTCGAGCTCGGCCAGCACCTGGAACATCTTGGCGGCCACGCCCGGATGGCTCTTCATCCCGGCGCCGATCAGGCTGACCTTGGCGGCCGTGTCGTCGACCCGCCAGTGCAGCCCGAGCTCGCGGCAGAGCCCCTCGATCGTGTTGGTCATGAGCGGCAGGTCGTCGAGTGGGACCGAGAACGTGACGTCGGCGTCGCCGTGGGTGACGGCGTTCTGGATGATCGTGTCGACGTTGATGTGGGCGCCGGCCACGGCGTTGAAGATGCTCGCTGCCGTCCCCGGCTTGTCGGGCACGTCCGTGAGCGTCACGTACGCCTCGTCGGTCGTGTGCGCGATGCCCGAGATGATCGGCGCCTCCATGCCCGTATCTTCCCGGATCCAGGTGCCGTCCGCGTCGGTGAACGTCGAGCGGACGTGCAGCGGCACGCCGTGGTTCCGGGCGAACTCCACCGAGCGCAGCTGGAGCACCCGCGCCCCCGAACCGGCCATCTCGAGCATCTCGATCGGCGACACGGTGCGCAGCTTGCGGGCGTGCGGGACGATGCGGGGGTCGGCCGTGAAGACGCCGGCGACGTCGGTGTAGATCTCGCAGTCGCCGTCGAGGGCCGCCGCCAGGGCCACCGCGGTCGTGTCGGAGCCGCCGCGTCCGAGCGTGGTCACGTCGTAGGCGGTCGAGACGCCCTGGAACCCGGCCACGAGCACGATCTCGCCGCGGTCGAGGGCCTCGGAGATGCGGCGCGGGCGGATCTCGAGGATCTTCGCCTTGGTGTGGACGGTGTCGGTCACGATCCCGGCCTGCGATCCCGTGAGGGAGACGGCGTGGGCGCCGAGGTCGTTGATCGCCATCGCACACAGCGCGGCGGTGATCCGCTCGCCGGTCGAAAGCAGCATGTCCATCTCGCGCGGATGCGGGCGGGGCGAGACGCCGCGGGCCAGCTCGACGAGCTGGTCGGTCGTCTGGCCCATCGCCGAGACCACGCCGACCACCCGCCGGCCGGCCGTCTGGGCGGCGACCAGGCGCGCGGCGACGCGCCGGATCTTGTCGGCGTCGGCGACGGACGTGCCCCCGAACTTCATCACGAGCACGCGGCCCGGAACGGGCTGGGCAGCGGCCTCGGCCATCGCGCCAGTGTACCGGCCGGGGTCGCCGGCGCACTCCGAGCGGAGGCCCGCCCAGCGGGATCGGCGGCTAGGCCATCGTGTCGAGGATCGCCGCGATGTCCGCGATCGTCGTGCGCGGGTTCACGATGCACAGACGGGTTGCGGTCTCGCCGGCGAACGTCGTGGGAGTGACGAACGCCACGCCGTCGGCCAGGAGCCGCTCGGTCCAGGCCGTGTAGTCGGCCGCCGCCCAGCCGGTGCGGCGTAGCACGAGGGCCGTCAGCTCGGGCTCGTTCAGGAGCTCGAGGTGCGGGCGCGAGCGGATCTCGTCGGCCGCCTCGCGGGCCACGTGCAGGGTGTGCTCGATCGCCTCGGAGTAGGCGCGCGTGCCGTGCGCCGCGAGCGAGAACCAGAACGGCAGGCCGCGCGCCCGCCGGCTCAGGTGGACGGCGTAGTCCGACGGATTCAGCTCGCTGCCCTGGACGTGCTCCAGGTAGCCCGCCTGCTGGGTGTGCGCGGCGCGGGCCGGCTCGGCGTTCCGGTAGAGGAGCGCGCACGAGTCGAAGGGGGCGAAGAGCCACTTGTGCGGGTCGACGATGAACGAGTCGGCGTGCTCGATCCCGGCGAACCGGTCGCGGACGGACGGCGCGGCGAGGGCGGCGCCGCCGTAGGCGCCGTCGACGTGCATCCAGAGGCCGTGCTCCCGGCACACGGCCGCGATGCCCGTCAGATCGTCGATCGCCCCCGCGTTCGTCGTCCCGGCGGTCGCGGCCACGGCGAACAGCCCGCCGGTCCCCTCGCGCTCGAGCGCGGCCGCCAGCGCCCCGCCGGTCATCCGGCCGCGAGCGTCGGCCGCGACCCGAAGCATGTCGACGTCCATCACCGACGCGGCAGTGGCGACGGACGAGTGGGTCTCGTCGGTGCAGGCCACGCGCAGCCGGCCCGCTCCGGCGCCCCGCGCCGCGCGGTGGGCGTGCCGGGCCGCCACGAGCGCCGACAGGTTCCCGATCGTCCCGCCCTGCACGAAGCAGCCCGCGGCCGACTCGGGCAGCCCGGCCAGGCGGGCCAGCCATTCGAGCGCCTGGTTCTCGGCGTAGACGGCGCCGGCGGCCTCCATCCACGTCCCGGCGTAGATCGACGAGGCCCCGACGACCAGGTCGAACATCATCGAGAGCTCGGTCGGCGCCGCCGGGATGAAGGCCAGGAAGCGGGGGTTGTCGATCGAGATGATCGCCGGCGCGAGCACGTCGGCGAAGAGCCGCATCGCGGCCTCGCCGCCGAGCCCGTCCTCGGTGATCGTGGCGCCCGCCATGTCCTCGAGCTCGGCGGCCGTCCGCGGCCCGTCGAGCGGGACGGGGTGCAGCCGCAGGCGGTCGCGGGCGTACTCGAGCGCCGCCCGGGCGACGCGCTCGGTCTCGTCCGTGTAGCGGTGCATCGAGGTGGGATCCACGATGTGCCGCGCCATCACATCTCCCGCCGGCCGGCCAGCGCACGGCCGAGCGTCACCTCGTCGGCGTACTCCAGGTCGCCGCCGACGGGGAGTCCGCTCGCGAGCCTCGTGACGCGGCAGCGGCCGCGCAGGCGGTCGGCCAGATACGCCGCGGTCGCCTCGCCGGTCATCGTGGGGTTCGTCGCCAGGAGCACCTCGGCCACCTCGTCGCCCTCGACGCGCTGCAGCAGCTCGGCGATGCGCAGGTGCTCGGGGTCGACGCCGTCGATCGGCGAGAGGGCCCCGCCGAGCACGTGGTAGAGCCCGCGGTACTCATGCGTCCGCTCGAGCGCGATCACGTCGGAGGGATCCTCGACGACGCAGATCAGCGAGCCGTCCCGGCGCGCGTCGGCGCAGATCTCGCACAGCTCCTCCTCGGCCAGGTTGAAGCAGCGCGAGCACGGCCGGATCCGCTCCTTCACCTCGCGGATCGCGTCGGCCAGGGCGTTCGCGTCGGCCTCCGACGCCTTGAGCAGGTGGAACGCCAGCCGCTGGGCCGTGCGCCGTCCGACGCCGGGCAGGCGGGCCAGCTGTGCGATCAGGTTGTCGACCGACGGGGCGTACAAGCGCTAAAGGCCTGGCATCCCCAGGCCTCCGAGGCCGCCGAGCTGTCCCATCATCTTCTGCTGCTGGAGGGCCTGGGCGGCGCTGATCGCCCCGTTCACAGCCGACACGAGCAGGTCCTGGAGCATCTCCGGGTCGTCGGGGTCGATGGCCTCCGGCTTGATCGCGATCTCGGTGATCTCGAGGGTGCCGGACGCCTTGACGGTGACGGCGCCGCCCCCGGCGGAGTGCTCGACGTATGCCGTCTTCAGCTCCTCCTGGGCCTGGGCCATCTGCTCCTGCATCTTGCCGAGCTGGGCCATCATCTTGCTGGGGTCGATCTTGGTCATGCGCGCTCCTCGATCTCGCGGGCGTCGAACTTCTCCTTGATCTGGATGAGGAGGTCGGCCTCGTCGAGCCGCTCCGGCCCGAGCGGCTCTGCCCCGGCCGGTTCCCCGGCCTCGCCGTCGGCGACCTCCATGCGCACGCGCACCGGCTCGCCGGCGGCCTGCTCGAGCACCGACTCGATGAGGCCGCGGTTCTGGGGCGTGTCCGCCGTCGTCTTGGCGAAGACCTGCGAGCGCGGGAACGTCAGGACGACGTCGCCGGACTCGGCCTCGGGCACGGCATGCTCGATCAGCGAGCCCAGCGCGGCCGAGCGGCGGGCCACCTCGGGCACGACGGCCTCGTGCCAGCGATCCGCCAGCCGGCGCGCGTCGGGCGCCGGCGGGGTGGGTGCGGGCGCCGGCGCGACCGCGGGCGCGGGGGCGGCGTCCGGCTGGGGGGCTGGAGAGGCCGGGGGAGGCGGCGGCGGCACGGAGCCACCCCGGAGGGCGGCCTCGAGGCGCGAGAGGCGCTGGTCGAAGGCCTCGACTGTGAGATCGCCCGCCGGGCGGCAGGTGCGCACGAGGGCCAGCTCGAGCGGAAGCCGCGGGTCGGCCCCGTCGCGCACGTCGTCGAGGACGTCGCGCAGGAGGTCGATCAGGCGGTGGACGGTCGCCGGCTCGAGCCGCTCGGCCTGGCCGGCGATCCGGGCCTGCTCGTCGTCGGTCACGGCTGCCTCGGCGGGCAGCGCGCCCAGCTGCTGCTGGAGGAAGAGCAGGCGCAGATGACCCAGCAGGTCGGTGATCAGGGTGCCGAGGTCGGAGCCCGCGTCTGCCTGGGCGTCGACTGCGACGAGGCAGCCTGCGGCATCCGCGGCGGCGACCCGGTCGAGGAGGTCGAAGAGGATGCCGGCGTCCGTGGTCCCGAGGAGGGCGCGGACGTCGTCCACCGAGATCGGCCCGCTGCACGCGGTCGCGAGCTGGTCGAGCGCCGAGACGGCGTCGCGGAAGCTGCCGGACGCTGCCCGGGCGACCAGCGACACCGCCGCGGCGTCGATCTCGATCGACTCGGCGGCGGCGATCCGGTGCAGCAGGGTCGAGATGTCCGGCAGCCCGGGGCGGAAGAACGCGAAGCGCTGGCAGCGGCTCCGGATCGTCGGGAGCATCGCCCCCATCTCGGTGGTGCAGAGGACGAAGACGACGTGGTCGGGCGGCTCCTCGAGCGTCTTCAGGACCGCGTTCGACGCCTCCTTCGTCAGCATGTGCGCCTCGTCGACGATGTAGACCTTCTTGCGCCCGTGGACTGGGCGAAGCGCCACCCGATCGCGGATCTCGCGGATGTCGTCGATGCCGCGGTGGCTGGCCGCGTCCAGCTCGATCACGTCGACCGAGGTGGCATCGTGGATCGACCGGCAGGACTCGCACTCCTTGCACGGCGTCGGCGTGGGGCCGTGGACGCAGTTCAGCGACTTCGCCAGGATCTTGGCCATCGACGTCTTGCCGGTGCCGCGCGGCCCCGCGAACAAATACGCGTGGGCGACGCGGTCGAGCTCGACGGCGTTCCGCAGCGTGCGGACGACGTGCTCCTGGCCGACGACCTGGTCGAAGTCCTGCGGCCGGTGCGTGCGGTAGAGGGCGGACACCCCTTGCAGCTTACCGGCGGTATCTAGTGACCGTGCACCCGCCTTCGAAGCGTCGGACCCGGGCGGTGCCAGCGGCGCTCGCTCCCGCCAGGCTCGCCCACGGCACCCGGGTGACGTTGCTTAGCGCTGCTTCCTTCCGGACCTGACGCGGTTCACAAGCCTCCGTTGCGTGGGACCTGGCGATCGACGCGGAGCGCGCCGGCCCTGATCCCGAACCCGGCACCCCTCAGGACGGGGATTCGGCCCGGCTAGAGCGGATTGCCGGAGGAGGGTACCGCTAGCTCCCCGCTTAGCACGGTCGCCCGTGATCGTATCAGGCAGGCGCGGAGGCGCGCTCCTCGGCCTCGCGCAGCCGGCGGGCCAGGATCTTCGCGATCTTGATCGCGATCGAGGGGTGCTGCTCGAGCAGCGGCGTGAACTGCCAGGCCGTGATCCCGAACACCCGAAGCGGCGACTCGGCCACGACGCTCGCCGTGCGGCGGCCGCCCTCGTCGAGCAGGGCCACCTCGCCGAACGACGCGCCCGGGCCGATCGTCCCGCGGCGCTCGCCGGAGATCTCCACGCGGGCCGTGCCGTCGGCGACCACGAAGAAGCCGACACCGCCCTCACCCTCGCCCACGACGGTGTCCCCCGTGTCGAACCGGCGCTCCTTCGACGCGTTGGCAACCGCCTCGAGCTCGCGGTCGGACAGTTCGTCGAACAGCGCCACACGCCGCATGATCTCGATTCGCTCGTCGGGCATACCCCAAATCCTCGTCGTCGGGTTGAACGTGCCGGCGCGAGCCTACCACCCCGCTGCCCCGATCGGTGGGCTGCGTCCCCGGAGTGGCATACTCCAACCGCCCCGGAGAGGTGTCCGAGTTGGCTTAAGGAGCGCGACTGGAAATCGCGTAACGGGGGGTTTCCTCGTTCGCGGGTTCGAATCCCGCCCTCTCCGCTGATGCTCGTCCTGAGCAGACGCGACGTCGAAGCCGCGCTCGATCCCGATCGCCTCGTCGATGCGGTCGCCGCCGCCATGGCCGAGCTGAGCGCCGGCCGGGCCTCGGTGCCGCCCAGGACCGCCGCCGAGGTGGCCGGCGTCGGCGGCGTGCTGCTCGCCATGCCCGCCCACCTCCCCGGCCTGGGCGCGCTCGCCGCCAAGCTGGTCGCGCTCTTCCCGCAGAACGCCGCCCGCGGCATCCCCACGCACAGGGCGATCGTGGCCGCCTTCGACCCGGAGACGGGCACGCCCGAGGCGGTGATGGACGGCGAGGTCGTGACGGCGATGCGCACGGCGGCGGGGTCGGCGCTCTCCGCCCGGCTGCTCGCCCGCGAGGACGCGTCGGTGCTGGCAATCCTCGGGACCGGCGTCCAGGCCCGGGCCCACGCCGAGGCCGTGCGCCGCGTGCGGCCGGTCCGCGAGGTCCGGATCGCGGGCCGCGACGCGGGGAAGGCGGGCGTGCTCGCGGAGGAGCTGGGCGCCGTCGTAGCCGGGTCGTACGAGGAGGCGATCGCCGGCGCGGACATCGTGTGCGCGTGCACCCACTCGCCCGAGCCCGTCGTGCGCGGGGAGTGGCTCGATCCCGGCACGCACGTGACGTCGGTCGGCGTCAACCCGGCCGGGCGGGAGCTCGACGCCGATGCGGTGGCGCGGGCGCTCGTCGTCGTCGAGTCGCGTGCCGCGGCGGTCGAGCCGTTCCCGGTGGGCTCGAACGACCTGGCCTGGGCGATCCGCGACGGCGTCGTCGGTGCCGATCACGTCCACGCCGAGATCGGCGAGCTCGTCGCGGGTACGCGGCCCGGCCGCACGTCCGCCGGCGAGGTGACGCTCTACAAGTCGGTCGGCGTCGCAGCCCAGGACGCCGCCGCCGCGGCGCTCGTCCTCGACGTCGCTCGAGAGCGCGGCCTCGGCACCGAGGTCGAGATGTGGCCGGTCGGGTAGACTGGCCGTCCCGGGGCGCATAGCTCAGCTGGGAGAGCGTCCGCTTCACGCGCGGAAGGTCACAGGTTCGAGCCCTGTTGCGCCCATCGACCCCGGGGACAGTCCCTGAGCATTTCGCGTGACGGAGTCGCCACGGCTTCGCGACACGCCTCGGCCGCCACGGGGGCTCCGCTTCGGCTACCCCGGGACCCGGCGGAGCACAGCACGTCCGCGTCCCCGCCACGCCGGCCACGGCGGCGGGCTGCCAGTTCCAGGATGCCGTGCGAGCCGGGCGACCGCTACCGGCCGAAGAACCCCATCGCTCCGGCGCTCCGGTACGCGTCGAGCGCGCTCTGCGACGAGTCGGCCCGATAGTCGCCGCCCGCGGTCGGCGAGTTCGTCCAGAGGACGGCGGCGACGTTCCAGCGCCGGAAGGTGCCGGCGGCCTCGCCGATCCATGCCGCCTTCGCCGTCGCGTCGGACGGGCGCTCCTCGCAGCCTATCTCGCCGATGAAGAGCCGCGAGCCGCGCTTGGCCGCGAAGCGGTGCGCCGCGCCGAAGATCTGGGCCGGCGTGCGCCACTCGCGGGCCCGGTTGTACCCGTCCACGCCGATCAGGTCGTACCGCCTGGGCAGGAAGTGGCGGACGCTCAGGGAGTGCTCCTTGAAGTAGCTCGCCGCGAAGACGACCACCCAGCGGGCGTTCGTCACGCGCTCGCGCGTGAAGATGTGCCGGATGTGCTTGTAGCTCGCCCGGTACTCGGCGGCCGTCCCCGTCCGGCACGTGTTCTCCATCTCGTGGTTCCAGGAGAAGTAGACCCGGTAGCGGTAGGCACGCACGGCGCGGGCGATGACGTGGAACCGGCGGTCGTAGCGGCCGGCCGTGACGCGCCGCCAGGCCACGCAGCGGCCGCGGAACTGCGACGTGATGTTCAGGTAGACGGGCTGGCCGCGCCGCCGCATCGCGTCGGCGACGCTGCTTCCCATGTCGCCGTTGTCGATGGGCCGGTAGAAGCGGTAGACGTGGAACCGGCGGTCGATCTTGGACTCGAACGAGGTGAGCGCCCCGAGCGGCGACTGCCCCGGCGCAGGCTCGACGTACGTGCCCCAGTAGGCGCCCTTGGCGGCGTATGCGGGCACCGCGAGGAGCGCGAAGACGAGCACCGTCGCGGCAACGGTCGGCGCGGGGCGGATGCGCACGCCGTCACGATCCCCAGCCGACGTAAAGACGGTGTAAAGGCTCGCGAAAGATCGTGCAAAGGCCGACGGCTACACCGGGCCGGGCCGCACCCAGTCCGACTCGGGGTAGAACGCGGCGGCGGTCCGCCCCGTTCGCGCCCGCACCCGGCCGATCTCCTCGGGCGTCAGGCGCTCGTGCCACGTGCGGACGCTGGCGGCGCTGTGCCGGTGGAGGGCGTGGACGACGCCCTCGCCGGCCTCGGCCGGGTTCGACGCCGAGGTCGTCTCCGCGACGAAGCGGGCGACGCCGGCCGAGTACTCGATGCCGAGCCGGTCGCACATCGCCTCGAATCCGGCCGCCGGCGAGGTGGCGAGGTCCTCGTGGCGCACGTAGGTCCAGTCCGGGTGCACGGCCCGGTAGCGGTCGACGACCGTGTAGACGATGTCCCAGAGGAGCGCGGCCTGGTCGACGACGTGCGGCGGCCGCCGTGCGAACTCCGCGATGTCGGCGCGCAGCTCCGGGACGAGCTCGTCCACGAGGCCCGGCTGGTCCAGGAAGTGCGAGAAGTCGTGCGTCCAGTTGAGCCGGCGCAGGCTGGCGGCGTATGCGCCCGGATGGCGGATCATCACGACGACCTGCATCCCGAACTCGCGGGCGAGCCAGGGGGCGGCGAGGACGGCGATCGGGTCCTTCATGAGCGGGCGCGCGCCCCGGATGCGGTGGGCCGCGAAGCGTGCGGCGTCGCGACCCATCCTGCCGGCGTCGCGCACCGAGCGCAGGCGGCGGATCTCGGCTGCGTAGGAGTACCGGAACTCCAGGGTGCGGCGCAGGTCGGTGGCGAGCCCGGGCGGCGGGGTGCCGTTCGCGTAGGTGAACCAGTGCGGCACCTCTGCGCGGAACGTCCCGCGCCGGTGGCCCGGGTTGAACGGCTCGTAGATCATGCCGAGGCCGGGCGCGTGCGCCAGCGTCCGGCCGACCCACGTCGTCCCCGACCGGTTGATCCCCGTGACGAGGATCGGCGCGCGGCCCGGGTCGCTCACCAGTCCTCGGGCCCGTACATCCCGTCCGCGATCGCGGCCGTCCCGGCCCGGACGCGCTCGATCTCGTCGTCCGTGAGCCGCTTCTTCCAGTTCCACACGTGCGCCGCGCTGTCGCGCCGGATCGAGTCGGGGGTGCTGGCCTCGGCCGGGTTCGACGCGTCGGACGTCTCGGCGATCAGCGCGTCGACCCGGTCGTCGCGAGGCAGGGAGAGCCGGTCGAACAGGGCGTGGAACTCCTGGGCCGGCCGGCGCGAGATGTCCTCCAGCCGCAGGAACGGCCAATCGGGGTGGCGGGCTCGGTAGGCCGCGAGCGCGTGGTGGATCACGTTCCAGAGCAGGATCGCCTGATCGACGATCTCCTGCTCGGCACGCGCGAACGCCTCGATCTCCGCGCGGAACGGGTCGAGCCAGTCGCGCATCATGAGCGGCTGGGCGAGGAAGTGGCCGAAGGGGTGGCGGAGGTGCAGCCGCTTCACGCTCGCCGCGAACGCGGCCGGATGGCGGACGAGGAGCACCGGATCGGTGCCGAACGCCGCGTTCAGCCACTCCGCCGAGAACACCGCGATCGGGTCCTTGAGGAGCGGGATCGCGGCCGCCCGCCGGTACCGCGCGAACCGGGACGCGTCGCGTGCCATCCGGGCGGCATCCCTCGGCGAGCGCAGGCTGCGGAGCTCCGCGCCGGCCGCGTAGCGCCAGCGGAGCATCTCGGCGACCGGGCCGCGCACCGGCCCCTCGTTCTCCGCGCAGACGTAGGGGAACCAGTGCTCGAACCGGACGGCGCAGGTGCCGGGCCGGTGCAGGATGCTGAAGGGCTCCCACACGTACCCGACCGTCTCGGGCGAGGCGGCCAGCACCTGGCCCACCCAGCCGGTGCCGGACCGGTGCGATCCCGTGACGAGGATGCTGCGCACCGTGGCAGTATCACGCGCCCGCGGCGCGGCTCGCGTTGACACTCCCACCCATCGCGCCGATACTCGAATGGGCATGGCGACGCTCTCGCAACTGATCGCACGTCACGCCGGGGTGAAGCAGCGTGCGGTCGTCCCGGCCTACCGCGCGATGGCGCGCGCGAACGTCTTCCTGCCGGGGCCGCGGGTGTTCGCGAACAGCTTCCCCAAGGGCGGGACGCACCTGCTCTCGGCGCTCCTCGGCGAGTTGCCGCGCATGATGTTCTCGGGCGTGCACTGCGCGGCCGGAGACTTCACCGCCGGCGCTCCGCGGGCCGACGCCGAGAACATGGACTGGGACCGGCTGCGGCGCACGCTGGGGCGCGTCAACCGGGGGCAGTTCATGACCGCGCACTTCCCGTACGTCGAGGGGCTCGAGCGGGAGCTCGACGAGCTCGGGTACAGCTCGCTCCTCATCCTGCGCGATCCGCGCGACGTGGTCGTCTCGGCCCAGCACTACGTCACGAAGATGGCCTCGCACGACCTGCACCGGCGGTTCACGGAGCAGTACCGGTCCGCCGACGAGCGGATCCGGGTCACGATCGAGGGGTTCCCGGCCAACGAGCTCGGCCGCGGCCAGGACTCGATCGGAGAGCGGCTCGGCCGCTACCTGCCCTGGCTCTCGATGCCGGAGGTGCTGGTCGTCCGCTTCGAGGACCTGATCGGCCAGGCAGGGGGCGGGAGCCGCGAGCGCCAGGACGAGCAGGTCGAGCGCATCGCGCTGCACGTCGGCCGCCCGCTCTCACCGGAGCGGGTGCGCGCCGTGGCCGGGCGGGTGTGGTCGGACCGGAGCTCCACCTTCCGGCAGGGCCGGGCCGGCGGCTGGCGCGACGAGCTGAGCCCCGACCACATCGCCCTGTTCAAGGCGGTGGCCGGGGATCAGCTGATCGCGCTCGGCTACGAAGCCGACCTCGACTGGTAGCCGTGAGGCTCGGCTAGCGAGCGGCCGAGAGCGTCGCGGTCGGGCCGCCGGCGACCATCTGGTCGTGGATCCACCGGTACGTGCGCTCCATCCCGTCACGCAGGCTGATCGACGGCTCCCAGTCGAGCCGCTCCAGGATGAGCGTGTTGTCGCTGTTCCGGCCGCGCACGCCCTGAGGCGCGTCGAGCTTGTAGTTGCGCTTCAGCTCGACGCCGGCGATCTCCTCGACGATCGAGACGAGCTGGTTGATCGTGACGAGCTCGGAGCTGCCGATGTTGATCGGCTCGACCACGTCGCTGTCCATGAGCCGCTGCGTCCCGTAGACGCAGTCGTCCACGTACATGAAGCTCCGCGTCTGCTCGCCGTCGCCCCAGATCTCGATCTCGTTCGAGCCCGAGAGCTTGGCCGCGACGACCTTGCGGCAGATGGCGGCGGGGGCCTTCTCGCGGCCGCCGTCGTAGGTCCCGTACGGGCCGTAGACGTTGTGGTAGCGGGCCACCCGGGTCTGGAATCCGAAGTCCTCGAGGAAATGCCGGCACATCCGCTCGCTGAAGAGCTTCTCCCACCCGTAGCCGTCCTCCGGCATAGCCGGGTAGGCATCGGCCTCGGCCAGCGCCGTGACGTCGGGCGACGTCTGGTGCTCGGCGGCGTAGACACACGCCGACGACGAGAAGAAGAACCGGTCCACGCCGGCCTCGCGAGCGGCCATCAGCATGTGGGTGTTGATGAGCACCGACAGCATGCACAGCGCCTTGTTGTTCTCGATGAAGCCCATGCCGCCCATGTCGGCGGCGAGGTTGAACACGCGGGACGCGCCGGCCACGGCCTGCTCGCACGCTGCGCGCTCGGAGAGGTCGAGGACGAGCGACTCCGCCTCGGGCGCCACCTGATACCAGGCGTCGAGCGGCTTCATGTCGACCGCGCGGACGCGCAGGCCCTTGCCGATGAGGTCGCGCACGAGGTGGCCCCCGATGAAGCCGCCCCCGCCGCCGACGACGACGAGATCGCTCATGACGCCACCGCCTCGTCCGTGTCGACCGTCCCGGCCGCGGCCTTGTGCGGGTCGGGCAGGTGCCGGTTGAGCGCGGAGGCGATCCGCAGCGTGCCGTCGGCGTAGTCGATGACGGTCGCCGAGCCGGTCGACAGCTTGAACTGCCAGTCGCCGATCGTCGGGCCGGCGATCCGCAGGACGGCCAGGCGCACCATGGCGCCGTGGCTCACTGCGGCCACCGCCTGGCGCGGATGCCGGCGGCAGATCTCGTAGATCGCGTCGACCATGCGGTCGGCCGCGTCCGCCAGCGCTTCGCCCTCGGGGCAGGCGGCCTGCTCGGGAGCCTCGGCATAGAGGCGGAAGGCGTCCGCGTCGTGGGCGGCGCACTCCTCCTTCGTGAGGCCCTCCCAGACGCCGTAGTCGAGGTTGGTCAGCCCCTGGTGGTCGTCGACCGCCTCGAGATTCGAGGCCGCGGCGACCGCCATGGCCACCTCGCGGGCACGAGCCAGCGGGCTCGTGTAGACGGCGCTCAGCCCGGCGCCGGAGAGCTGCCGGGCGGTCGCAAGCGCCTCGGCTCGGCCGACCGCATCGAGCGGCACCTCGAGCCGGCCGCGAAACCGCACCTCGGCGTTCATCACCGTCCGCCCATGGCGGACCAGATACAACCGGCAACCGTCGTCAGCGCTCACGCCGGTATGCGCAACCGTCATGTTCCCCTCCCACACTTCCGCTTGACCGTCCAAGTGTCCCACGACCTGTCGCTCTGTCAAGCCTTACCTGGCCCGCTCACCCCCCGGCCCAGGATGACCGATTCCCGCAGCCGCGGGGCGTCGCGCTCCGCGCACAGCGTACCGCACCTTTGCGCGGGTGACGACTCCACCGACAGCGTGTACCCTCGAGGCAGTGGTGTCTGCCCCCGTCCATCGCGTGGCGTGCGTGCCCGCCCGACCCCCTTCCGTCCTCAGCGCCCCGGCGCGCTGACGGCGGCGCACGAACCGGCGGGATCGGCGATGGTGCGGCCATGAGCGTGAGCGCGGAGCCGCAGGGCGTGGCGGCGACGAACGCCGCCGCGGCGATCCGGCGGCGGCTCGTGCGCGGCTCGATGACCGTGTTCGTCGGCATGGTCGCCGGCACGATCCTGACGCTGGTCTTCAACGCCATGCTCGCGCGGATGGTCTCGCACGCCACGCTGGGCGCCTACTTCCTGGTATCGAGCATGGTGGTCATCGCGTCCACGATCGGCAAGCTCGGGCTCGAGAAGACGGTCGTCCGGTTCGTCGCCGCGGCGCGCGCGACCGGGAGGCCGGGGCGCGTGCGGCGCACCGTCATCCTGGTGTTCCTCATCGGCACGGCGGCATCCGCCGCGATCGCGGTCGTCCTCGTGCTCGGGCTCGGCCATTTCCTGGCGGTGCGCGTCTACCACTCGCAGGCCGTCGCCGGCGTCATCGCGCTTGCGGCGGTCTGGATCGGCGTGAACGCGCTGCTCTCGCTCACTGCGGAGACGTTCCGTGGGTTCAAGCGGTTCTGGCCCGCGACGCTCTACGGCGGCCTTGCAGTCGACGTCCTGCTCGTGCTCGGCTTCGGGCCGCTGTGGATCGCGGGCGTCCGGCCGAGCCTGGCCCAGGCGGTGGGCCTGACGGTCGCGATGACCGGCGTGGCCCTGGCGGTGGGCATGGCCGACCTGTGGCGCACCGTCCTGCCGTTCCGAGGCGAGGGCACGGCCGGGCTCCGGGAGGTGACCGCCGTCTCGGTGCCGCTCCTGATCTCGAACATCGCGAACTTCGCCGTGGGGACCGGGGTCGACCTCTGGGTGGTCGGGCATTTCTCGAACACCTCGGACGTGGCGCTCTACGGGGCGGCGTCCCGGCTGGTCTTCTTCGTCGCGACCCCGCTGATCGTCGTGTCGCAGGTCGTGCCTCCGATCATCGCCGAGCTGCACGCCCGCGGGGAGCGCGACCAGCTCGAGCGCACGCTGCGCGGCGTCTCGACGGTCGCCGGGCTGCCCGCTGCTCTCGTCCTGGTGGCGTTCATCGTCGCGGGCGGATTCATCCTGTCGGTCGCCTACGGCCCCTACTTCCGCGGCGCCGCCACGGTGCTCGTCATCCTGAGCGTCGCACGGCTGACGGCGGTGTGCACGGGCTCGAGCGGCGTGACGCTGATGATGACCGGCCACCAGCGCACGATGATGCTGATCACGGTGGGCAGCGGGGCCTTCGCGCTCGTCGCCGAGATCCTGCTCGCGCCCCGGTACGGCATCACCGGCGTGGCGGCCGCCACCTGCACGGCCCAGATCATGCTCAACCTCCTCCAGCTCGTGTTCGCCCGCATCCACGTCGGGATCTGGACCCACTCCCGCTTCTCGCTCGATCCGGTCCGGGAGCTCGTCCGCGGATGAGGAGGGCGCTCCAGGCCCTCTCGGATCTGGTGGACGCCGCCGATCGGGCCGTGCAGCGCGCGATCCGCGGATACGTGAGGATCACGGACCGGCGTGGCTGAGGGCCGGCCGCACTCCGGCGACCGGACGGCGATCTTCCTGCACGTCGGGAAGACCGCGGGCTGGACGCTGCGCCAGATCCTCTACCGCAACGTGCCGCGCCGCGAGGTGATGCGCGTCCGCCCACCGAAGGACCGGCCGCGCGGCTTCCTGAACGACGATCCGCTGCGCGCGTTCGCGGCGCTGCCGGAGGCCGACCGGGCCCACCCGCGGCTGCTCGTGAGCCACATGATCTTCGGCATCCACGAGTCGGTGCCGCGCGAGTCCACCTACTTCACGATGCTCCGCGAGCCGGCCGCCCGCGCGCTCTCGCAGTACCGGCATGTCCTCCGTCGCCCCGAGCACCGGCTGCACGCGGCGGCCGCTGCCGGCGAGCTCTCGCTGGAGCGCTACGTCACCGGCGGCGTGGCGCTCGAGATGGACAACGGGCAGACGCGGGCGATCGCGGGCGACATCGAGACCCCGTTCGGGCAGTGCACGCCGGAGATGCTCGAGCGGGCGAAGCGGAACCTCGACCGGCACTTCGCCGTCGCCGGCGTGACCGAGCGCTTCGACGAGATGCTGGTCGCCCTCGGGCGTGAGTTCGGCTGGCGGAACCTGTTCTACGTGCGGGCGAACGCGGCCCCCGAGGGCCAGCGCGTGCCGGTGACCGAGGCCGACCGCGAGATGATCCGCGCGCACAACGTCTTCGACTGCGAGCTCTACCGCCACGTCGTGGAGCGCTTCGACGAGATGGTGGCCCGCGATCCCGGGTTCCCGTCCGACCTGCGCAGGTTCCAGCGTGGAAACCGGCTCTACCGCCCCTGGGGGCGCATCTCCTACGGGACGAAGCAGGCCGCCGTGCGGCGCACCAGGTCCTGATCAGGGCGGCGCGCCGATGAGCGACTCGTAGAGCGCGGCCGCCCGCCTGCGGACCGGGGCCAGGTCGGGCGCCTCGAGCGTGTGCCGGAGCGCCTCCTTGGCCGCCTGGCGCTCGACGGTCGGCCGGCCGAAGTGGAGGCTCGGGCGCCCCTGGTCGACGTGCCGCCGCCACATCTCCTCCTGCACGCGCTTGTCGAACTCCTCGGTTTTCGGCGGCGGCGTGAACGACGTTCCGAACTTCGCGTTCAGGCGCTCGATCGCACCGCCGTAGTCGCGGTCGAGCTCCTCCACCGAGATCACGATGACGTCGCCCGCGACCTCCGCCACGCCGCGGTGGAAGCGGATCCAGGCGTCCAGGATCGTCCGCGCGCTGAGGCCGGGGTGACGGACCATGTGCGAGATCGCCACGTCGTCGGGCTTCTTCACGATCACGATGGTCGGCAGGCCGAGCCGCGCGGCCCTCACGACCTGCGCGGACGCGTGCGTGTGATGGGCCGAGCGCACCGGCCGGTCCTGGGCGAGCTCGAGACAGACGACCGCGTACGACGACGCCGACCGCCCGAACCCCTCGATCACGATCTCGGTGTCGGCGCCGATCAGCCGGTCCGGCCGGTCGCGGTGCTTCCAGGCGATCAGCCGCAGGTAGGGCTGATAGCAGTTGAGGCGGTAGCGCAGCCGGTAGCGGGCGTTCGTCGCTCGGCTCGCCGCCGCCGCCCGCCCGCTCCCGGGCAGTGATCGTTCCGTCTGTCCCACAGCGCCTGCAGGCTAGCTAACGGCGGGTAGCCGATCCGGAGTCACCGCTGCCGCCGGTGACGAGCGTGTAGTCCCACGAGTAGGAGCCCGTGCCGAGCGTCAGCGAGAGGATGCCGTCGCGACCGGGGGCCCGCCGCCGTCTCGGTAGACGTGGTAGCCGGTGATGCCCGTGGTGCCCGGCGCGTCCCAGGTGAGGTCGATCTCGTCGGCCGAGACGCCGGTCGCGCTCAGGTTGGAGGGCGGGTCGATCGTCGAGACCGTCTGGGCGGTGAGCGAGAGGTTGTCGGCCGCCAGCGTGTTGACGGAGGCGGCGTTCTTCTGGATCTACGAGCGCTGGGGAACCTGTCAATCCTTCGCCGCCCGATGCATCGCCGCGGACGCCACACGTCGAGTGCGCCGGCCCGGAGGCCGGCGCACTCGCTCGCGCTCAGTGGCAGGTGTCGCTGCCGGAGTCGCCGCTCCCGCCGGTGATCAGCCGGTAGTCCCAGGAGTAGCTGCCGGTGCCCAGCGTCAGCGCCAGGATGCCGTAGCCGGTCTTCCTGACCTGCGAGCCGGCGATCGGGGTCTTGGTCCCGAACGCTCCCTGGCTCTCGCCGCCGATGCCGGCGATGATCTCGCGCATCCCGGTCCCGTCGGCGACCGGCTGGCCGTTCGCGTTCAGGTCGGCGAACCGCTCGTAGTGGTGGAAGTGGCCGTTCAGGACGAGGTCGGCACCCGCGTCGTGCAGGGCCGCCCACATCGGGCGGGTCTCCGCAACGCCGCCGCCCCCGGTCGTCGACCAGGACGCCTGGTGCCAGAACGCGAGCGTGCAGGCGTTCGGGTGGGCGGCGAGGTCGTTCAGGAGCCAGTTCATCTGGGGCGAGCCGGTCCCGCAGCCGCCCGCGTTCGTGCAGTTCGCGTTGAGCGAGATGAGGTGCCAGCTTCCGAGATCGAAGCTGTAGTAGCCCTTCCCGTTCACACCGTGCGCCTCCGGCACGCCGTGGTTCTGGAAGTACGTGTAGTAGCCGGAGCCCTTCGGCAGACAGGACTCGCCGAAGCTGCTCGTCCCCTGGAGCTCGTGGTTTCCGATCGCCGGCTCGGTCTTCGAGGCGAACCTGCCCCAGCTGGCGTCGTAGCTGGCGTTGAAGGCGGCCAGGGAACCGCAGTCGTACTGGAGGTCGCCGAGCGCCAGCACCTTGTCGTACGAGCCGGCGACCACGAGATCCGACGTCGCCTTCTGCATGCACACGGAGCCGTTGCCGTTCCCGTTGTTGTAGCCGGGCTCATCGGGGTGGCAGGCGATGTCGCCGGCCGCGGCGACGGACACGCTGCCGCCGCCCCCGGAGGTCGCGGCCGAGGCCTGGTTCGACGGGTCGGACTCGTCGCTGCCGTCGGTCGCCGTCACCGTGTAGGTGTACGTGGTGCCGGCGTTCAGGCCGGTGTCGGCGTACGCCGTCGTCGGGGCGTCAACCGTGGCCACGGGAGTCCCGCCGCCGTTGCGGTAGACGTTGTAGCCCGTGACCCCGGCGGTCGAAGATGCGTCCCAGGTCAGGTCGATCTCGTCTGCCGACACGCCGGTCGCCTGCAGGTTGGACGGCGCGTCGATGGTCGTGATCGTCTGGGTCGTGAGCGACAGGTTGTCGGTCACGAACGAGTTGCCGGAGACGGCGTTCTTCTGGATCACCGAGAAGGTGAGGGAGGCGCCGTCGTGGGCCACCGTGTACGCGAGCTGGGGCAGCGTCTGCCAGGCGCCGGTGCCGTTGATGCAGGAGGTCTTGGTCGCCGACCCGCTGGTGCTGTCCTCCTTGATCTTGAGGCACACCGACTTCCCGGAGACGGCGTTGATGCGGCCGTCGGCGAGATAGACCGCGCCGGCGACCGCGTTCGTCACCGGCGGCGTGGGCTTGGTGATGATGCCGTACGTCGTGGCGGTGCCCGAACGCGCCGCCCGCGCACCGAAGCCGCCCCCGTCGCCGGCCACGAGCGAGAGCGTCGCGCTCTGGCCCTTCCAGCCGGTGAGCGAGCCGCTGCCGGAGCCCTCGAAGGTGCCGTTCGGCAGCAGGTTCGTGGAGTCGGCCAGGGCCGACGACCCCAGCATCAAGAGCGACGCCAGAAGGGTCGCCAAGACGATTCGTGTGCGCATCTACCCGTCCCCCTGAAGTTCAGTCGTACGTCACGGGACGGGCAGGGCCGCCCCCTCGGCGCAGGTCTACGTCCCGCTCCTTGCGCACCTGCGCGCAAGGGTACGGTGCCTGGGAGAACCTGTCAAGCGCCGCCGTCCTCGGCGTAGAGGTCGCGGACCTCGGGCTTGATGCGGCGCTTGATCGCCGACGGCCACGTGTACGTGACCCGTCCCCACGTCCGGTAGCGGTGGTTCGCCCGGGCAAACCGCTCGAGCTCGTCTGCGAAGCCGTCCTCGGCGGCGATCCGGGTGTCCATGATCTGCTGTGCGTGCTCGTAGAGCTGCATGTCGAGCCAATTGGCGCGCTCGAGGAGCTCGCGCTGGGGCGGCGTCAGCTCGGCCCGCGAGCGCGAGACGTTGCGGCTCACGTAGCGCACGTCGCGCCAGTCGAACGTCCGCCGGAGCAGGAGGAGCGATTCGTCGAAGCGCTCGGTGATTCCGAACCACGAGAAGTGCTCGTCGAGGTTCCGCTTTGCGACCTCGAGCATCTCCTCGGTGCACTCGCCGACGGGCGTGCCCAGGTCGCCGGCGATCGCTCGCGTCTGGCTGTTGTCCATCTCGAACGAGATCCTGCTCGCGACGTACTCCTCGAGCGTGAGGTCCTTCACGGCCTCGTGGTGGTGGTGCGACGGGATCCGCTGGACATAGCGGTACTGCGAGAAGGCGAGCTTCACCGGATGGCGGAGCATCGTGATGTAGGTGCAGGGGCGCGGCACGCCCTCGTGCAGGCCGTACACGGTGTGGCCCATGATCAGCCGCGGCCGCACCCGGTCCTCCGCGGGGAGGCGCGCGAAGTCGGCGATCGTGTCCGTCCGCGGCCGGCGACGGGCGCGGACGGTCAGCGTCTGGGAGGAGGGGAACTGGCGCTTCAGCACCTGCCGCAGCGTCGATCCGGCCGTCTTGCCGATGTGCAGGAAGATGACAGTGCGGTCGTCGCCGGTCATCTGCCCGACGCCGGGTTCGGGTGCGAGGGCGAGCCGGCCGTCTCCGGTGCCCGCGGAGCGCTCAGGTTCCAAGGGGTCCTCCTCTGCGTGTACCCATACAGTCTGCGGGCGGCATCCGAAGCGAGCAAGGCCCCGCCGGTGCGAATCGACGACAGCTCGTGCTCGATCTCGGCCGCGTCGTAGCCCATCGCCCCCATCCGGTCCGGCCCGACGAACCGCAGATATCCGGCGCACCAGCGCTTCCGCAGCGGGTTGCGCATGGTCTCGCGCCAGCGGCTGACGGACTCCTCGGTCACCGTGTCGTAGCGCTTGCGCCCGGTGCGGTCGCCCATCCGTCCGGCCAGGTCGACCTCGGTGAACCGCGTCGCCGTGTCGCCGGCGGGCGGGAGGTCCAGGAACTCGAAGATGCCGGCGGTCACGCCCTCGGGGTCGGCCACGAGGTCCTCGTAGCGGATCGAGCGCGCGCGGGGGTCGTTCCGGGCCTGCGCGGCGACCAGCCGGTCGAGCCCTCCGTAGAGGTCGACGCCGTAGCGGTCGATGTTCCAGTGGCCGCGGCCGAACGAGTCGACCACCGAGGCCGCCACGGCGAGCGGATGGCGCCACAGGAACACGAACCGCGCGCCGGGGAAGAGCTCCATGATCTCGTCCACGACCAGGTGGTAGCGCGGCGTCTTGTCGACGAACCAGGTCGCGCCGCCGGCCGCCTGCTCGTACAGCGCGAGCACCGTCCGCCGCACCTCCTCGAGGTAGGCGGCGCGGCCGCCGGGGAGGACGTCGCAGAAGTCGTGCAGCGCCCGGGCGGCGGTGCGGTGGCCGTACTCGGCCTGCGCGTCGTACGGCCGAAGCGCGTAGAGCTGCGGGAGGAGGATCCACGGCTCGGACGACGTGGCCACCTCGGGGTGCGTCGCCAGCATCCGCTGGAGCAGCGTCGAGCCGCTCCTCGGGAGCGACAGCACGAAGAGGGGGCGGACGCTCATGCCACCGCCGGATAGCAGGCGACGCGCACGCGCTCCCAGTCGCGGGCGGCGTCGTCCGACCGGAACCAGCGCAGGTCGGCGCCGTGGACGCGCTTCCCCCGCGCCTGCCGGGTGTACGCCCCGTCGGCCACCTTCAGGAGGCCGTGGGCGATGTGGCCGGCCCGGCGCATGCGCATCGCGCCGTAGCGGTCGCGCACCATGTCGTACTCGCGCCCGAAGCCGTCGCCCCGGTTCAGGCGCTGGAAGAACCCGCGCCGCTCGGTCGCGGTGACGCGGGTGTCGTGGGCCCGGAAGACGCCGATGGGCGCCTCGACGAAGCGGAACCCGGCTCCCTCTCGGAGGAGGCGCAGGTACAGGTCCCAGTCCATCATCCGCCGCATCTGGACGTCGATCGGGTCGGCACCGAGCGCCGACGTGCGGACGATCGACGAGACCGTGCTGATGAAGCATCCGTACGAGCGCAGCACGAACGGCGAGAACCGGTGCTGCGGCAGGAGGCGCGTGAGCCGGCCGTCGCCGTCGGAGAAGAGCGTGTCGCCGTAGACCACGTCCGCTCCCGTCCGGTCGCCCTCGCGCACGAGCGCGGCGAGGCCGCCGGGCAGGTAGAACTCGTCGGCGTTCAGCCACGCGATCCAGCGCCCACGAGCACGGGCGATGCCGCGGTTCAGGGCGTCGGACTGGCCCTCGTCGGGCTCGGAGCTCCAGTCGACCGCGTTGCCCAGGTCCTGGAGGAGCTCGACGGTCCCGTCGGTCGAGCCGCCGTCCTGGATCACGTGCTCGACGGTGATGCCGCGCTGCGCAGCCACGCTGTCGATGGCGTCCCGCAGGTAGTGCGCATAGCCGTAGGACGGCGTCACCACGCTGACGTCGGGCACCGGCTGCCCCTCGGATGGCATCGGCGTCGTCAGGGGGCCGGGTCCGTGGTGAGCCGGGACCGCCAGCCGGGGGGATAGGCCATCGCGATCAGGCTGAAGATCAGGATGCCCTTCTCCCAGGTGCTGAACGCCCAGGGGTAGACGGTGCAGATGACGACGAAGTTCCCGAGCAGGAACGCCCCGCCGCCGAAGGCGAGGAGGTCCGAGATCCGTCCCCGGCGCCGGCGGCGCCAGATGTCGCGGAAGAGGACGAAATACGTGGCGAAGAAGATGATGAGGCCGAGGATGCCGAACTTGATCCACACCTCGATCGGGGCGTTGTGCACCATCCCGGCGTCGCCCTTCCAGGTCGCCGACCGGGTCGGGTGGTAGAGGACGCCCGCGCCGAGCCCGGTGACGGGGTTGGCCCGGACCTGGTCCCAGCCGTCCAGGATGTCGTCGATATGCCCCTGGTTCGTCGTGGCGTAGACGTTCTCGGCCCGGGTCTGGGTGGGATCGAGGCTGGCGAGGCGGCTGCCCCAGTCGAGGGCGGACCAGGTCGCGACGACCGTGATGATCCCGACGACGCCGACGGCCGCGATCGAGGCGAGGTAGCGCCGGCGGTTGGCGCCAGAGAGCATGACGAACGCCGCGAACACGGTGGCCAGCTCGACCCAGGCATACCGCCGGAACGCGAGGATGACCACGGCCGTCCCGACGATGATGCCGGCCATCCACAGGAACCGTGTTCGCCGCGTTCTGAGCATCGCCATCGAGATCCCGACGGCGGCGACCATGAACTCCAGCGTGGCGTGGTCGCCGCTGGTCGTCCGCCCGTAGAAGGCGATCTCGCCCCCGCCCTTGGCGTAGTTCATCAGCTGGTCGACGCCGTAGACCGCCATGATGGCGACGAAGATCTGGGCGAACCGGAAGCAGTCGCGCTCGGTCTGGAGGATCGTCGACCAGAGGCCGAAGGCGAACAGGAGGCCGATCGCCAGGTAGCGCCAGTCGCCGAACGGGCTCGGTGTGGAGTTCAGGAGCCCGACTGCGACGCCCAGCGTCACGGCCACGACGCCGAGCCCGATGAGCCACGCCGTGCGCGTGTGGAGGTGCATGCGCCGCGACGAGAGCCGCGCCACGGCGCCGATGTAGGCGAAGCCGATCACGGCCAGGTCGCCGGGCGTGAGCTGGCCGAACTTCTGCTGGTCCCACCAGGAGGGCCCGTAGTTCGTGATGGTGCCGTTGCGGATCGCGAACCGGACGCCGGGATCGGCGGTCCGCGAGTGGAAGTAGATCGCCGTGAAGATGATGAACGCGGCGAAGCACCAGCCCGCAAAGCGGGCGATGTCGGCGGGCTCCGTCGTCGCCGAGACCGGGCGGGCGGTCGGCCGGCGGTCGAGGGCGACGCTCATCCGCCGACTCCCGTCGAGACCGGGGCGGCCGCCGGCGTTCCGGGACGGGCCGGGGTGTAGATCTCGAGCAGCCGCTCGACCGTGGCGCGCGGCGTCAGGGCGCGCTCGTACTCGCGGCGGGCCCCCTCCCCGAGCCGGCGCGCCTCCGCGAGGTCGCCGGCAAGGCGGCGCAGGGCCGCGGCGAGGCCGTCGGCATCCTCCGGCTCGAACAGGATGCCCGTCGCGCCGTCGTGCACGATCTCGGCGAGGCTCCCGAGCCGCGATGCGACCACCGGGATGCCCAGGGCGTACGCCTCGGCCACGATGCGGGGGAAGACCTCGTACCACCGGGACGGGACGATGAGCGCGCGGGCCTCGCCGAGGATGCGAAGGCCGTCGGCGCGTGGCAGCTGTCCGGTGAGCTCGACCCCGGCCAGCGATTCGGCGCGCCGGCGCAGGTCGGCCTCGAGCTCGCCTGATCCGACCACGCGGAGCCGCTCGCCGCCGTCCGGGAACGCCCGCCCCCAAGCGTCGAGCAGCAGGTCGACGCCCTTCTCCGGGTACAGCCGCGAGAGACACAGAAAGCCACCGCCGTACTCCGGCTCGGGCCGGCCGGGGTCGGGCGCCGTGTTGTACTTGACGGTGATCCGCTCGCCCGGCCAGCCGGCCTTCACGTAGCGGCTGCGCGCGAACTCCGACGGCGTGATGTAGGTGTCCACCGCCGAGCTCCACGTGCCGATCGCCGAGTGGAACGCGTCCTTCACGGCGATCGGGAGCGTCGCGGTCCGCGAGGAGCGGTAGCAGCCGTGGACGACGGCCGGCACCGGCGCCCGGCCCAGGCAGTCCTCGCACACGCGCCCGTCGCGCAGGAACGTCGCCGCCGGGCACAGCGGCCGGAAGTTGTGCAGCGTCTGGACGACGCGCACACCTTCGCCGTGGGCCGCCCGCAGCGCCGCGGGGCTGAGGAGCGGGAACGTGTTGTGGAAGTGCACGACGTCGGGCCTGAAGCCCCTGACCGCGCGCCGCACCGTCCGCGCACCGTCGCGCGACCACACCACCCGGCCCGGGAGGGTCAGGCGCTTGGCGGCGGGCCAGCCGGCGATGTCGTCGCTCTCGGCGGTCAGGAGCTCGACCACGACTCCGGCGTCGCGGAGGAGCGCGGTCTCCTCCTCGACCACGGCGTTCTCACCGCTGGGCTGGGCGCTCCGGTAGCGGTTGTGCACGACCAGGACGCGCATGCATCACCGGGACGGCCGGCCCGCGCCGACCGTGTCGCGGGTCACCTCGGCGATCGTGCTGGCGATGAAGAGCGTGTTCGCCGCCGCGTACCTGGGCGCGAGCTTGAGCGGGTCGTGCACCATGCGATGCACCCACTCGAGGCCCGAGTCCTGCATCCACATGGGAGCGCGAGGGCGGTTGCCGGAGATGAAGTCGAACGCCGCGCCGACGCCCATGGCGAGCACGGCGCCGAGGTCGGGCGAGAGCCGGTGCATCCACAGGTCCTGCTTGGGAGTCCCCAGGCCGACCCAGACGATGTGGGGCGAGACGGCGGAGATCGCCGCCACCGCCTCGCGCTCCTCCGGCGCGTTCATCGCCCGGAACGGGGGCGAAGCCGTGCCGACGATCTGCGCGCCGGGGAACCGCTCGAGCAGGTTCGCCTCCAGCCGCTCCAGCACGGCGGGCGTCGCGCCGAAGAGGTAGTGGCGCAGGCCGTGCTCGCGGCCGCGGTCGATCACGAGCGGCATCAGGTCGGGCCCGGCGATCCGCTTGGCGTGCCGGACGCCGTTTCGGCGCTGGCGCCACGCGACCGGCGCGCCGTCGGGGAAGTTCACCCACGCCTCGTGCAGGGCGTGCCGCAGGCCCGGGTCGCGCTGGGCGAGCGTCAGCCCGTGGACGCCCGTCAGGGAGGCGTATCCGCCCTGTCCGGAGAGTGCCCGCTCGATGACGGACCGGGACGCCTCGTCGAGGTCACCGGCGAACAGCTCGGTGCCCATCACGATGCACGTCGGGTGTCGGTTGCCGGTGCCCGTCATCGCACCGGTCATCGACTGGCGCGCGTTCTCGCCGTCTGGTCCGTCTGGCTGCCGTAGCCGCCGTAGCCGTAGCCGCCGCCGTAGCCATAGCCGGACTCCGCCTCGGCGTCGGTCACGACCACGCCGAGCCCGAGGGCGCGCGCGGTCCCGAGCTCACGCCGCATCTCGTGCAGCATCGGTCGCCGGATGAGATCGAGCTTGGAGACGACGACGTACGCGTCGGCCTGGGACGTGAGGCCCATGGTGTCGGCGACCGGCAGGACCGGCGGGGTGTCGATCACGACCATCTCGGCTCGCTCGCGCAGCTCGGAGAGCACCGTCGCGAGCGACTGTGACGCCAGCAGCGCCGACGGGTCGGACGGCGGCTCGCCGGCCACCAGCACGTGGAGCAGCGACCCGTGCGACGAGTGGCCGTGGCCGTTGCGGCGCGCGCCCGGGTCGGGGGCGCCGGGGACGACGACCGGCACGAGCGCCTCGTCGAGCGACGCGTTTCCGAGCACGACGTCCGTGACGCCCGGGCGGCCGGTGAGGCCGAAGAAGCGGTCGAGGTACGGCGCGCGGAGGTCGAGGTCGACGAGCACGACGTTCTTGCCCGCGGCCGCCATCGCGACCGCCAGGTTGGCGGCGGTCGTCGACTTGCCCTCCTGCGCGACCGCGCTGGTCACGAGGATCATCTGGGCCTGCGGGTCGAGGTTCGCGAAGTCGAGGCTCACCCTGAGCTTCTTGTAGGCCTCGCTGTGGATCCCGTGCGGGTCGGCGAGCAGGGTCAGCTGGTCGTGCCTTCGCATGTCCTTGTCCGGGCGTGGCAGGCGGCCGAAGAGCGGCAGGCCGAGCTCCGACGCGACCTGCTCGGCCGAGCGGACGCGGGTGTCGAAGGCCTCGCGGGCGAAGACGAGCCCGATTCCGAGCACGAGGCCCAGAATGATCCCGACCGCCGTGTTGCGCTTCGTGTTCGGGGCGAGCTGGGCCGCGCCCGAGGCTTCGCTCTGGACGCGGCTCTGGCCGAGGTTGTCCTGGGTGCTGGCCTTCAGGTCCGAGACGGCCAAGTCCGCGTCCGCTGCCTTCCTGATCAGCGAGCGGTACGTGGATTCGTCTTGCGTGGGATCAGTGCCGAGCTGCTTGTCGGTCTGGATCTGCTGGAAGGCGCGATCGGCTTGGTTATGCAGGTCGTCCGCGTGCGCCTGTGCTGTGGCGATCCGGTGCTGGGTCTGCTTCACGACGAGGTTGTGGCTGTAGGTCGCGAACGCATGCGCGTACGAGTTCGTCAGGAGGACTGCGCCGTCGCGTGTGTGGTAGCTCACGCTGAACGAGACGATCGTCGCGACCGGATCGGCCGTGATGGTCGACGCCTTCAGGAGCTTGCGGGGCGTCATGTCCTTGATCTGCGGCGCGAGCGCCAGTGCCGCCGCCGCCACGTCTGGGCTCTGCGCGATCGCCGCCTGGGTGTTGACGTACTGGGTGATCTGGCTCGACGACGTCTTCTGGTTCGGGTCGAACGTCGGAGCGACGATCAGATCGTTGGCCGTCGCCTGGAAGCTCGGCTTCTGCTTCGACGACACGAAGTACGTAGCTCCGGCCACGATGAGGACAGTCGCGACGACGATCCACCATCCTTTTTTGATGGTGCGAACGTAGTCGGCCATGGGGCGGCCCGGGCGCCCAATTTCGTCGATCACGACCTTCCTCCCTGAAAAGGCAAAACGACGGGCCGAATCGTACCCGTTCGCCAGGGATACCTCAGTATCCGGACCGTGTCAAGCACGCACGACGTTACACCATTCGATTTCCAATCTGGCTCACACTGCGGGATCGCGCCGTCTCCTCCCCAGCTCCGCGAGCGGAGCGAGCGGGTCGCGGCCGTCTCCCTGGAGGAGCACCATCGAGTGGAACCACAGGTCGGCGACCTCCAAGACCAGGTGATCGCTCCCGGGCCGGGCGAGAACGGTCTCGACGGCCTCCTCGCCGACCTTGCGCTGGCGCGACTCGCGCGCCTCGGCCAGCAGGCCGGCGACGTATGAGCCGCCGTCGCCGGACGCCGCCCGTTCGGCGAGCGCGCCGGCCAGGTCGCACAGTGCCGGCGCGGCCGTGTCGAAGCACGACTCGGCGCCCGTGTGGCAGGCCGGGCCGGCCGGCAGCGCCAGCATGAGGATGGCATCGCCGTCGCAGTCGCTCGCCAGGGACGTCACGGCCAGGACGTTGCCCGAGGTCTCGCCCTTCTTCCAGAGCCGCCCCCGCGAGCGCGAGTGGAAGTGGCCGAGGCCGGTCGCGACCGTCGCCTCGAGCGCCTCGGCGTCCATGTAGGCGAGCATCAGCACCCGGCCGGTGTCGGCGTGCTGGACGACGCACGGCACGAGCCCGCCCTCGGGGATCGTCACAGGCGGACGGGTAGGCCGCACGCGGCCGCCTCCTGCTTCACGTCCGCGACCGTCGCCTGGCCGTCGTGGAAGATCGACGCGGCCAGTGCCGCGGAGGCGCCCGCGGAGAGCGCGGCGGCCATGTCGGCGGGCCCGCCGGCCCCTCCCGAGGCGACCACCGGCACGTCCACCGCGCTCGACACCGCGGCTATGAGGTCGAGGTCATAGCCCGCGCGGCCGCCGTCGGCGTCGATGCTCGTGACGAGGAGCTCGCCCGCGCCCCGCTCGACGGCCTCCCGCGACCAGGCGACCGCGTCGCGGCCGGTCGGACGGCCGCCGCCGGCCGCGTGCGCCTCCCAGCCGCCGTTCGCGCGGGCCGCGTCGACGGCGACGACGACGCACTGCGAGCCCAGGTGCGCCGCCAGCTCGGTGACCAGCCCGGGCCGGTCGAGCGCGGCGGTGTTGACGCTCACCTTGTCGGCGCCGGCCAGGAGCAGGTCGCGGGCCCGCTCGAGCCCGTCCACGCCGCCACCCACGCACAGCGGCACGTCGACCCGGCGGGCGGCGCGCTCGACGGCGCGCAGGAGCTCTGCCCAGGCCTCCTCGCCCGCCGAGATGTTGAGCCACACGATCTCGTCGGCGCCGGCCTCCGCGTATCGGGCCGCGGCGTCGACCGGATCGCCGCGGTCGCGCAGGTCGCGGAAGCGGATTCCCTTCACGAGCCGGCCACGGCGGACGTCGAGGCACGGCACGATCCGCCTACGCAGCATCCGCCGCCCTCCGCAGGAACGCCGCCAGGACGGCCCGGCCGGCCGGGCCGCTGCGCTCGGGATGGAACTGCACCGCGGCCACGCGCCCGCGCCCGACCACCGACGCGAACGGCCGTCCCTCGAGCTCGGTGGTGGCAATGACGTCACCGGCGTCCGCGGGCTCGGCCACGTATGTGTGGGCGAAGTAGCAGACGGCCGGGAGCGCATCCCCGAGGGGGCCGGCCCCGGAGGGCGAGACGTCGTTCCAGCCCATGTGGGGCACCGTCCGGGCCCAGTCGATCCGGCGGACGGCGCCCGGCAGGAGGCCCAGGCACTCGATGTCGCCCTCCTCGCTTCGCTCGAAGAGGAGCTGAAGGCCGAGGCAGATGCCGAGGACATGCGCGCCGCGATCCGCCGCGTCCCGGATCGTCGTGGCCAGGCCCGCCGCCTCGAGCCGCTCCATCGCCGGGCCGGCCGCGCCCACCCCGGGCACGACGACGATCTCCGCGCGCTCGACGTCGGCGGGGCGGTCGGTCACGTCGACGCGCGCATCCAGCCGCTCGAGCGCCGCGCGCAGGCTGCGCAGGTTGCCCGCGCCGTGGTCGACCACCGTCACGGCGCTCACAGGCTGCCCTTCGTGGAGGGGATCGCGCCGCCCCGCCGCGGGTCAACCGCGACGGCCGCCCGCAGCGCGCGCGCCAGCGCCTTGAACGCAGCCTCCAGCACGTGGTGGTCGTCGGCGCCGGCCCCCGACACGTGGATGCCGATCCGGCCGCTCCGCGCCAGCGTGTCAAAGAAGTGGGGGACGAGGCTCGTCGGCAGGGCGCCGATCCGCTCGCCTGTGAACCGGAGCTCGACGGCCGAGACGCCGCGGCCGCCCAGGTCGACGGTCGCGTGCGCCAGCGCCTCGTCGAGCGGCGCGCGGGCGTCGCCGAACCGGGCGATCCCGGCCCGGTCGCCGAGGGCGGCGTCGACGGCCTGGCCGAGGACGATCGCGACGTCCTCGACCGTGTGGTGCTCGTCCACCCACAGATCGCCGGTGCAGCCGAGCTCGACGTCGATCAGCGAGTGAGCGGCGAGCGCGGTCAGCATGTGGTCGAGCATCCCGATGCCTGTCGCCACGGCCGCGCGGCCGGTGCCGTCCAGGGCGACGCGGCAGCAGACGTCGGTCTCGGCCGTCCGGCGCCCGGCGGCCGCGGTCCTGGCCTCGGCCGCGACGGTGCCCGGCCCCACCTGCGCGCCCAGCGCGGCGAGCAGGAGGTCGTCGTCGGCGATCGTGGCGGGGCTGATGCGGACATGGGTCGGGAGCAGCGGGTCGGCGAAGGTCCGCACGACCAGGCCCTGGTCGAGCAGACGCCTCGAGACCTCCGCCGCCGGCTCGCCGACGTCCACGAGCAGGAAGTTCGCGCACGAGCCGGCGACCGCGAGACCGGCGGCCCGGAGCGCCGCGGCCATGCGGTCGCGCTCGGCGACGGTCGCCGCGGCCCGGGCGCGCATCTCGCCTGCCCCCCGCAGCGCCATCGCAGCCAGCGCGACCGAGAAGCTCGAGATCGAGGCCGGCGGACGGATGGCGTCGAGGCGCCGGGCGATGGCGGGCGGCGCCAGGATGTAGCCGATACGCGCGCCGGCGAGCGCGAACGCCTTCGAGAACGTGCGCAGGATCACCGTGTTCTCGCGCTCACGCGCGAGCGGCGCGAGGTCGCGGCCCCCGAACTCCACGTACGCCTGGTCGATCACCACGAGCCCGTCGCGCTCGGCGAGGTCGTCCTCGATCGCATCGGCACCGGTCGGGTTGTGGGGCACGCACGACCACCACAGCCGCACCCGCGGCGAGGGCTCGTGGACGAGCGCCGCCCCGGCCAGCCGGGTGACGTTGGCATACCAGGAGTAGAACGGGCGCCGCACGTACGCCTCGTCGCCGGGGCGCAGCGCAAGGAGCGCGCACAGCTGCGCCCCCTCGTCGGCCCCGCCGGTGAGGACGACGCACTCGGGGTCGAAGCCGGTGTGCTCGCCGATCGCCTGCTTCAGGCCGGTGTACGTCGCGTCGGGGTAGCTGTGCACGGGCACCCGGCCGAGCGTCGCCACCGCCCGGCCGTACCAGGCCGGTGGCACGGGCGAGAGGTTCATGTCGAACCGCCGCAGCCGTCCCTCCGGAAGGCCCTCCTCCCAGTGGTAGGGCTCCGCGTCGAGCAGGTCGGCGCGGATCGGCAGCCGCGCAAGCGCGCCTGAAAAATTGGGGTCTGACCCCAATTTTTCAGTCATGGGATGAGGTTCTGGATCGGGAGCACGAGCAGCGAGCGGGCCCCGGCCGCCCGGAGCGGCGCCAGCAGGTCGGCCACCGCCTCGGCGTCCACGTCGGCGTGGACGGCGTGCAGGCCCCCGCGCGCCAGCGGCAGCACGGTCGGGGAGTCCATCCCGGGCAGGAGCGCGATCACGTCGTCGAGCGACTCGTCGGGCGCGTTCAGCATCAGGTAGCGCTTGTCGCGCGCGGCGACCACGCTCTCGATCACGGTCGCCAGCTCGCCGGCGACGGCCTGGGCCCGCCCGCCGAGGCCGCTGCGGGCGACGAGCACGGCCTCGGACTCGAGCACCGTCGCGATGGGGCGCAGGCCGTTCTGGCGCAGCGTGTCGCCGCTCGAGACGAGATCGACGATGCCGTCGGCCGCGTCGAGCCGCGGCGCCAGCTCCACCGAGCCCCGGATCGGGACCGTGTCGACCGTCAGGCCCTGCGAGGCGAAGAACGCGGCAGCGGTCCGGGGGTGGGCCGTCGCGACCCGGCCGCCGTCGAGCGCCCCGACCTCGGCGATCGTCCCGCCGGCCGGCACCGCAACCTCGAGGGCGCAGCGCCCGAACCCGAGCGGCACGAGCTCGTCCACCTCCGCCGCGGCCTCGACGATCAGGTCGCGCCCCGCCACGGCGGCGTCGACGGCGCCGTCGGCGGTCCACGCCGGGATGTCGTCGGCCCGGGCGAAGAGCACCTCGATGTCCCACCGCGAGCAGTGAGCGTGCAGCGCCCGCCCGTTCAGGTCGACCTCGACGCCGGCGGCGCGCGCCAGCTCGAGCGCCGGGGCGTGCAGCCGGCCCTTCGACGGCAGCGCCAGCCGGAACGGGCGCGTCACGGCCGCCTCGTGGAGCGGCCGCGGCGGTCGAGCACCAGCCGGTAGCCGCCCTCGCCGTGGCGCAGCCAGTGGGCGACGCGCGTGACGGTGGCCGTCGAGCCCCGCACCGTCCTGGCCACCTCGGCGTAGGGGATGCCGCGGTCGAGGAGCTGGGCGGCGTGCCAGCGGTGGGCCAGCACCTCGAGCTCGTGGAGCGTGCACACGTCGCGCAGGAACGCCGCCGCCTCGTCGCGGTTTCGCAGCGCCACGATCGCGTCGCAGAGGTCGTCCACCTCGGAGGTGCGCCATTCGCTCATCGTGATAGCATTTTAGCATGCTAAAACGCTGGGGGATACATGCGGTGCCGGCGATCGACCTTCTCGGCGCCCGCGTGGTGCGGCTGCGCCAGGGCCGCTACGACCGGGCGACCGTCTACGCCGACGACCCGGTCGCCGTGGCGGAGGCGCTCGTCGCCGCCGGCGCCAGGCGGCTTCACGTCGTCGACCTCGATGCCGCCCGCGACGGCGCGCGCCCGCGCGCCCACGCGCGGATCCTGGAGCAGATCGCGAGCCTGCCCGGCGTCCGGCTCCAGGTGGGCGGCGGGATCCGCACCGAGGGCGATGTCGCCGCGGCGCTCGAGACCGGCGCCTGGCGCGTCCTGGTCGGGACGCTCGCCGCCCAAGCCCCCGAGACCGCGGGCCGGCTGGCGCGCGAGACCGGACGCGTCGTCGCGGCCGTCGACTGCCGGGACGGAAGCGTGCGGGTGCGTGGGTGGGCGGACGACTCGGGCGCCGATCCGCTCGCGCTGGTCGAGCGTCTCGCGGCCGCTGGCGTACGCGACGTCGCGGCGACCGCGATCGAGCGCGACGGCACCGGGGCGGGGCCCGACGTGCGTCTCATCGGGCGCCTGCGCGCGGCCGTCCCGGGCGAGCTGATCGCCGCCGGCGGCGTCTACGCGCCGGTCGACGTGACCGCCGCGGTCGGCGCGGGCGCCGATGCGGTCGTCGTGGGACGCGCCCTCTACGAGGAGGGACAGTTCCGCGTTGCATGATCATGCATATCTCGGTATGCTCATGCGCTCATGCCCGACCGCCGCCAGCTGATCGCCTCGCTCCTCGACCGGCATCCGGTCACGTCCCAGCCCCAGCTCGTCGAGCTCTTGGCCGGGCACGGCGTCGCCGTGACCCAGGCCACGGTCTCGCGCGACCTCGAGCGGCTGGGCGCGGTCCGGGTGCGCAAGGGCGGCCACCTCGTCTACGCGCTGCCCGCCGAGGACGAGCCGGTCGAGCCGCTCGAGCGGCTGCGCGAGGCGCTGGTGCTGGTGCGATCGATGGAGGCGTCCGCCAACCTGCTCGTGCTGAAGACCGCGCCCGCCAACGCCATGCCGGTCGCGCGGGCGTTCGACGTCGCCGAGCTGCCGGAGGTCGCCGGGACGGTCGCCGGCGACGACGTGATCCTCGTCGTCGCGCGCGAGCCGCACACCGGCGCGGACGTCGCCGCGGCGTGCGCGGGCATCCAGTCGGGAGCCGTCGGTGCCTGAGCTGGCCCTGGTCGAGGAGCGCCCGGGGCTGGGCGGCCTCTCCGGGCGCGACCTGCTGCGGATCGACGACCTGACCGCGGACGAGCTGCTCGCGCTGCTCGACCTGGCGGATCGCCTGAAGGCGCTTCAGCACGAGCGCATCCCGCACCCGATGCTCACGGGTCGCTCCCTGGCCATGGTCTTCGAGAAGCCGTCGACCCGGACGCGGGTCTCCTTCGAGGTGGGGATGGCCCAGCTCGGCGGGCACGCCGTCCACCTGGCGAACGCCGAGAGCCAGCTCGGCCGCGGCGAGCCGATCGCCGACACCGGCGCGGTGCTGTCGCGCTACGTCGACGCGATCATGATCCGCACCCACGCCCACGAGCGGGTCGAGGAGCTCGCGCAGGCGGCCTCCGTCCCGGTCGTGAACGGCCTCACCGACGACCACCATCCGTGCCAGGCGCTGGCCGACCTGATGGTGCTCCGCGAGCGCCTCGGCGAGCTGGAGGGCCGGCGCCTGGCCTGGGTCGGCGACGGTCGCAGCAACGTCTGCCACTCGCTCCTCACGGCCGCGGCGATGGTCGGCATGGAAGTCGTCGTCGCCGCGCCGCCGGGCTACGAGCCGGACGCGGACGTCGTCGCCGCGGCCGCCGGCCATGTCGACGTCGTCGCGGGCCCGGCGGCGGCGGTCGCCGGCGCGGACGCGGTCGTCACCGACACGTGGACGAGCATGGGCCAGGAGGACGAGCGCGACCGCCGCCTGCGCGACCTGGCCGCCTACCAGGTGAACGCCGCCCTCCTCGAGGGCGCCGCCTCGAGCCACGTGGTGCTGCACTGCCTGCCCGCGCACTGCGGCCAGGAGATCACCGAGGACGTGCTGTGGGGGCCGAGCTCGGCCGCCTGGGACGAGGCCGAGAACCGGCTGCATGCGCAGAAGGCGCTGCTGGCCATGATCGTGGAATGACCATGGGGGTGTCTGGTGTCTGAGACCATCGTGCTCGCCTATTCGGGCGGGCTGGACACGTCGGTCGCGCTGCGCTGGCTCGCCGAGGAGTACGGCGCCGAGGTGGTCGCGCTCCTCGTCGACGTCGGCCAGGGGGTCGACCGCGAGGCCGTGACGGCGCGCGCCACGGCCGCCGGCGCCGCCGACGTGGTCGTCGTCGACGCCAAGGAGGAGCTCGCACGCGAGTTCGTCCTCCCCGTCCTCCAGGCCGGCGCCCTCTACGAGGGCCGCTACCCGCTCGTCTCGGCGCTCTCGCGCCCGCTCATCGCCCGCCACCTCGTCGCCGTCGCCCGCGAGGCGGGCGCCACCGCGGTCGCCCACGGCTGCACGGGCAAGGGGAACGACCAGGTGCGCTTCGAGACGGCGGTGGCCGCGCTCGCGCCCGACCTGGCCGTGCGCGCGCCGGTCCGCGACTGGGGCATGACGCGCGAGCAGGAGATCGCCTACGCCGAGCGGCACGGCATCGAGGTACCGGTGAAGCGCGGCGCGGCCTACTCCATCGATCAGAACCTGTGGGGCCGCTCGATCGAGGCCGGCCCGCTGGAGGATCCCTGGACGGCTCCACCCGAGGAGGCCTACGCGCTCACGCTCTCGCCCGAGCGCGCGTTTCATGCCCCGCAGGAGGTCGAGATCGAGCTCGAGGCCGGCGTTCCGGTGGCGGTGGACGGCGAGGAGCTCGGGCTGGTCGAGCTGATCGGCCGCGCGGCCGCGCTGGCGGGCGCGCACGGCGTCGGCCGGATCGACATGATCGAGAACCGGCTCGTCGGGATCAAGTCGCGCGAGGTGTACGAGACGCCGGCGGCCGCCCTGCTGCTCACGGCCTACGCCGGCGTCGAGGAGCTCGTCTGCGACCGCGACCTGGCCCACATGAAGGCCGAGCTGGCGGCTCGCTACGCGACGCTCGTCTACAACGGCCTGTGGTATTCGCCGCTGCGGGCGGCGCTCGACGCGTTCATGGCCCAGACCACGGCCGCCGTCACGGGAACCGAGCGCGTGACGCTCTACCGGGGCTCGTGCGCGATCGCGGGACGGCGGGCCGACTCCGCGCTCTACGACCACGGCCTCGCCACCTACGAGGAGGGCGACAGCTTCCAGCACGGGGCCGCCGCCGGGTTCATCCACATCTGGTCGCTTCCGTCCAAGACGTGGTCGGCCGCCGAGCGATCGCGGGAGGCGGCGCCGGCGTGACGACCGCGCTCTGGTCCGGCCGGCTGCCCGGGGGGCTCGACCCCGAGGTGCAGGCGTTCACCGCCTCGCTCGCCGTCGACCGCCGCCTTCTGCCCTACGACCTGCGGGCGACCGCGGCGCACGTCCGCATGCTCGCGGCGCAGGGCATCCTCGACGCGGAGCTCGCGATCCGGATCACCGCGGCGCTGGAGGACGTCGCAGTCGGCGCCGACGCCTCCGACGAGGACGTCCACTCCGCGATCGAGCGCGAGCTGGGCGAGCTGGGCCGCTGGGTGCACGCCGGCCGCAGCCGAAACGACCAGGTGCAGACGACCATGCGGCTGTGGGTCAAGGACGCGTGCGACGGACTCGCTGCCGGCATCCGCGCGCTCGCGCGGGCGCTGCTCGACCGGGCCGAGCGGGACGGCACGGCCGTCCTCCCCGGCTACACCCACGGCCAGCGGGCCCAGCCGGTGTGGCTTGGCCAGCACCTGGCCGCGCATGTCTGGGCGCTCGCCCGCGACATCGACCGCCTTCGCGCCGTCCACCGCCGCGCCGATGCCTGCCCCTCAGGAGCCGGCGCGCTGGCCGGGTCGAGCCTGCCGCTCGACCCGGCGGCGGTGGCGTCGGAGCTCGGGTTCGCAACCGTGCACGAGAACACGATCGACGCTGTCGCCGACCGCGACTACTGCGTCGAGCTCGTGTTCGCCTGCGCGATGGCGTTCTCGCATCTGTCGCGGATCGCCGAGGAGCTCGTGCTGTGGACGTCGGCCGAGTACGGGTTCGCCGAGCTCGACGATGCGGCCGCCACCGGCTCCTCGATGATGCCGCAGAAGAAGAACCCCGACGCGGCCGAGCTGGTGCGCGGCCGGGCGGGCACCGCGGCCGGGCGGCTGGCCGGCCTCCTCGCGACGCTGAAGGGCCTCCCGCTCGCCTACAACCGCGACCTCCAGGAGGACAAGCGGGCCGCGTTCGACGCAGCCGACGACCTGGACGGCGCGCTGCGGGCGCTCACCGTGTGCGTCCGCGGCCTGACGTTCCACCCGGAACGGATGGCGGCCGCGGCGGGCGACGGCTGGAGCGTCGCCACCGACGTCGCCGAGGCGATGGTGCGCGCGGGCGTGCCGTTTCGCGAGGCGCACTCGGCGGTCGCAGGGCGCGTCGCCGCCGGCGAGCGCTTCGCCTCGCCCGCGCCGGCCGAGGCCGCGGCGGCCCGCCAGCCGCCCGACGCGCTCGCCCTCCAGCTGTCCCGGGCGCGGGCGGCGGTGGACGATGGCTAGCCGGCGCCCGGGCCTGCGCCGGATCGTCGTCGTCAAGGTCGGATCGAGCACGATCGTCGACGGCGCGGGCCGCGCCCGGGCGGACGTCGTCGCCCGCCTGGCCGGCGAGTGCGCAGGGCTGCAGGCCGGCGGCGTCCCGGTGGTGGTGGTGAGCTCGGGCGCGGTCGCGCTCGGCATCGGTGAGCTGGACGGGCGGGCCCGCCGCCGCGGCGTCGGCGACCTCCAGGCCGCCTCGGCGGTCGGCCAGACGCTGCTCCAGGACCACTGGCGGGCCGCCTTCTCCGACCACGGGCTTCGCACCGCCCAGGTGCTCCTGACCGAGGCCGATGTCCACCGGCGCGTGTCCTACGTGAACGCCCGCCGGACGCTCCGGCGGCTGATCGGATGGGACGTGGTGGCGGTCGTGAACGAGAACGACTCGACCGCGACCGACGAGATCACGTTCGGCGACAACGACGCGCTCGCGGCGCAGGTGGCGATCATGCTCCAGGCGCGGATGCTCGTCCTTGTGACGGACATCGACGGCGTGTACGACCGCGATCCGGCGCTGCCGGGCGCCCGCCGGCTCCACCGCGTCGACGAGGGGATCGAGGTGGGCGAGGCCGGCGGCCGGCGCTCGCGCTGGGGCACGGGCGGGATCGGCAGCAAGGTGGCGGCCGCGCGCACCGCCGCTGCTGGAGGCGTGGAGGCCGTGATCGCGTCGGGGCTCGAGCCGGGCGCGCTCACCGCCGCCGCGAGCGGCGCCGGCGGCACGCGCTTCGCCGCGGCTGCGACCCTGCCCTCGGCCTACAAGCTGTGGCTGCGCCACGGGACGCCGGTGCGCGGGCGGCTCGTGGTGGACGACGGGGCGCGCCGGGCGGTGGAGGAGCGGGGCACGAGCCTGCTCCCGGTCGGTCTGGTGGGGGTCGACGGCTCGTTCGACGCCGGCGACGCCGTGGAGCTGGTGGGGCCGGACGGCAGCCGCTTTGCGATCGGCGTCAGCCGCTACCAGGCCCGCGAGCTGGCGGGGCTGGCGGGCCGGCGCGGCCTGCCCGAGGCCGTGCGCCGCGACGACCTGGTGCTGGTGTGAGCGCCACCGGCCTCACCCGGACGCCGGCGGCCCGCGCACGGGAGGCATCACGCGTCCTGGCGGCGCTGGACGGTCCGGCCCGGAACGCGGCGCTTCAGGCCGTGGCCGGCGCGCTCGAGCGGCGCGCGAGCGAGGTGCTCGCCGCCAACGCTGAGGACGTCGCCGGCGCCGAGGGCCGGCCGCCCGCGATCGTGGACCGGCTGCGGCTCGATCCCGGCCGGGTCGCGGGGATCGCCGCGGGGGTGCTCGCCATCGCTGATCTGCCCGACCCGATCGGGGCCGTGCTGCGCGACTTCACGCTCGAGAACGGGATCCGCATCCGCAAGCTCCGCGTCCCGCTGGGCGTCGTGCTGGTCGTCTTCGAGGCCCGTCCGAACGTCGCCGTGGACGCCGCGGCGCTGTGTCTCAAGTCAGGCAACGCCTGCGTCCTGCGCGGGTCGCGGCTCGCCGCGCGCACGAACGCCGTGCTGGTCGAGATCGTCCGCGACTCGCTCCAGGCGTCGGGGATCCCGGCGGACGCGGTGGTGCCCGTCGGCGGAGGCCACGACGCGCTCGACGAGCTCCTGGCCGACCCGGCGACGGCCGACGTCGTCATCCCGCGAGGGGGCGAGGAGCTGAAGAAGCGGCTGCTGCGCGACTCGCGGATCCCGGTCCTGGCCGCGGCCGGCGGCAACTGCCACGTGTACGTGGACGCCTCCGCGGACGCCCGGGACGCCGTGGCCATCGCGCTCAACGCGAAGACGCAGCGCCCGGGGGTGTGCAACGCCGCCGAGACGCTGCTCGTCCACCGCGACCGCCCGGAGCTGCGCGAGGAGATCTGCGCGGCGCTGCGCGCGGCCGGCGTCGAGCTCCTCGAGGGCGAGGAGGCGTGGGAGACCGAGTTCCTCGACCTGCGCATGGCCGTCCGCACGGTCGACTCGCTCGACGAGGCGATCGAGCACGTGAACCGGTACGGCACCGGCCACTCCGAGGCGATCGTCACCTCGGACTACGCGGCCGCCGCCCGCTTCGCGAACGAGGTCGACGCCGCCGCCGTCTACGTGAACGCCTCGACCCGGTTCACCGACGGTGGCGAGTACGGGATGGGCGCCGAGATCGGGATCTCGACCTCGCGCCTCCACGCCCGCGGCCCGATCGGCCTCGAGGAGCTGACGACCACCAAGTACGTCGCCTGGGGCGACGGGCAGATCCGCGGCTGAACCCCGGCGCGCCACCGCGTCACAGCGTTCCAATTCTCTCCCGTTCGTCACGCCGCAGCAACGAATCAGCGACGGCGGCGGAGGGGGGTCAGACCCCATGTGCGCGGCGTGACCAAACCGACACGGACTCGTGGCATCGCGGCGACGGTCGGCGCACATCGGTGCGCGGCAGACGCGGCGCGACGCCTTATTCGTACTGGAGCGCTTCGAGCACGTTCAGCTTCGCCGCGCGGCGGGCGGGGAGGATCGCCGCCAGGATGCCGAACAGCGTCGCGACGATCAGGAAGCCCACGAGCTGGCTGTACGGCACGACGAACACGAGCCCCTGGTCGGACAGGCCCTGGGCGACGATCCAGCCGAAAACCAGCCCGACGGCGATTCCCAGGATCCCTCCGATGATCGCCGTGATCGTGGACTCGTAGCGGATCACGCGGCGCAGCTGGCGGCGGGTCATACCGACCGCCCGCAGCATGCCGATCTCCCGCGTCCGCTCGAACACCGACAGGGCGAGCGTGTTCACGATCCCGATCAGGCTGATGATGAGGCACATCGCCAGCAGGACGTACAGGAACTGCAGGAGGCCGTTCACGAAGTTCTCGGCGTCCTTCTTGTACTCCGCGTTCGTCTGCACCTTCGCCGCCGGGAACGAGTTGAGCGCCTGCCGGATCGACCGCTCGGCCTGCGCCCCGGCGGGGCCCTGGTCGAACGAGACGAGCACGATCTGCGGATCCTTGCTGCCCGGCGAGAACGTGTTGAGCGTGCTCGAGGGAATGATGAACCCGGTCATCAGGCTCGGGTCCTTGTACTCCCCGTGCACGGTCAGGTGCAGCTTGTTCCCGTCGATGCTGGTGACGTTGAAGGTCTCGCCCGGGCTTAGATCGTGGGACTTCGCGAACTGCTCCTCGATCAATGCCTCGTCGGGCGTCAGGTTGCGCAGCAGCTCGTCCGAGCCGCCCTTCAGCCAGTCGAACCGGTAGACGTTCGAGAACGTGGTCGGGTCGACGCCGTTCACCGTGTCGATGCCGCCGTTCCCGATCTTGGCGTCGGCGAACTGGATGCCGGAGGCGGTCGCGACGCCCGGCACCTTGGCCGCGGCGTTCACGACCGGTGCCGGGATGGTCTGGAAGCTCTGTCCCTGGATGATCATGTCGCTCGTGATGGAGCGATCGATCGCGCCCAGGAACGACTCCTTGAAGCCGTTCACGAACACGGCCACGAACACGATCAGCGCGACGCCGATCATCAGCGCGGCGGATGTGACGGCCGTGCGGTTGGGGTTCCGCGAGGTGTTCTCGCGGGCCAGCACGCCGGCCGTCGGCGAGGACGCGTCCCACGGCCACTCGCGCAGGCGCCGCCGCCAGAGGACGGAGAACAGGATGCCGCCGATCGCCAGCACCACCGCGGCGCCGATCACGCTGCCCGTCGAGAGGCCGCCGCGCAGGATCGAGAGCAGGACGAGCGCCGTGATGATCCCGACCCAGACGTAGCCCAGCGTCAGGCCGTAGGCGACCCGCCGAACCAGCGGGCCGAGCACCGGAATGCGGTCGCGGATCAGGCCCAGGAATCGCGAGACCCGCAGCACCACCTCGAGCACGGCGCCGAGCGCGCCGGCGATCGGCACGATCAGAAGCTGCGAGAGCATGCTCATGCCGAGGAACGCGATGATCGCGCCGGCGGCCATCGTCAGCAGGACCCGGGAGCCGCCGCCGCCCGCCCGGATGGCGAACGCGATCACGCCGACGCCGAGGACCGCCCCCGCGATCCCGATGTAGGGGATGTAGGGCGCGAGCACCCCTCGAGGCAGCGTGAAGCCCTCGCGGAGCGCGGCGATCGGCGGCACGCGCGTCGCCTTCACCGCCGGCGCGACCGAGGCCACGAGCGCGGCCCCCAGGCCGACGCCGAGTGGAAGCAGCACGCTCCACACGATGGGGATCGTGAGCGCCGCGGTCGGCAGGTCGACGCCGACCGCCTTGAAGAGCGCGTTCAGCCCGATCGCGAGGAGGATGCCGAAGCCGATCCCGATCAGCGATGCCACCAACCCCATGAGGGCGGCTTCGAGCAGCACCGAGCGCATCACCTGGCGCCGGCTGGCGCCGAGCGTGCGCAGCATTGCGAACTCGCGCATCCGCTGCGCCACGGTGATCGAGTAGGTGTTGAAGATGATGAACAGGCCGACGAACACCGCGGCGCCGGCGAAGGCGAGCAGGATGTATGTGAGGAAGCTGGTTGCGCCCTCGACGTCGTTGGTCTGCTGGTCGGCGTTCTCCAGGCCGGTCTGCACCTTGACGTCGTTCGACACCACGGCCTCGACGTTCTGCTTGAGCTCGGCCGGTGAGACGCCCTGCTGCGCGGACAGGTAGACGACCGACGTCTTCCCGACCCGGTCGTACCACTGCTGGGCATTGTGGAACGTCGGCACGACGAGCGTCGCGCCGCCGATCGACGACACGCCCGCCAGCTTGAAGACGCCCGAGATCGTCACTGGTACCACGCCCGTGTCGGTGGCCAGCTTGACGCGGTCCCCGGTCTGCAGGTGCTCGTCGTTTGCGAGCTTCTGGTTGATGGCGACCGTGTTGTCCGTGGGCGGGCCGCCGGAGATGAACTGCGAGTTCGAGAAGGGCTCGGTGACGTAGGAGAAGACGAGGTTCGGCGCGCCGCCGCTACCGGTGACGTACTTGCCGTCGATGACGATCGAGCCCGTGGCCTGGATCTGGCCCTCGACCTTGTCGACGCCGTCCGCCGACTTCGCGGTGGCGATCACCGCCTCCGGCAGCGGCCCGGCGGTGGTGCCGTTGTCGGACGTGAAGGCGGTCTTCTTGGAGAGCACCACGTCGATGCCCTTGTTGCTCTCGTGGAAGATGTCGGAGAACGCGTTGTTGATCTGGTCGCGGAGGATGAAGGTGCCGGTAATCATCGCCGTGCCGAGCACGATCGAGAGCGCCGTCAGCACCGTACGGAGCTTGCGCCCCCACAGCCCGCGGATCGCGACCTGCATCACAGCGCGCTGACCTCCGCCATCGCGGCGAGCACCTCCGAGGCTTCCGAGCGACCCTGGTCGCGCACGATCTCGCCATCCGCGAGGAACAGCACCCGGTCGGCCATCGCCGCGGCGTTTGCGTCATGGGTCACCATCACCATGGTCTGCCCGTGCGTCGTGACCATCGTTCGCAGCAGGTTCAGGATCTCGCCACTCGTCGTCGAGTCGAGGTTGCCGGTCGGCTCGTCTGCGAACAGCACGGCCGGGCGCGACGCGAGCGCGCGGGCGATGGCGACGCGCTGCTGCTGGCCGCCGGACAGCTCGGACGGCCGGTGCTTGCGCCGGTCCGAGAGGCCGACCTGGTCGATGATCTCGTTCGCCCAGGTGCGGTCGACCGTCTCGCCCGCCAGCCGCAACGGCAGCAGGATGTTCTCCTCGGCCGTCAGCATCGGCAGCAGGTTGAAGAACTGGAAGATGAACCCCACCTGATGCCGCCGCAGGAGGGTCAGGCGGCTGTCGGAGAGGTTCGTGATGTCGGTTCCGGCGATCTCGACGACCCCGGTCGTCGGCTTGTCCAGGCCGGCGAGGATGTGCATCAACGTCGACTTCCCCGAGCCTGACGGGCCCATCACGGCGGCGAACTGGCCGGGAACGATGTCGAGCGTCACGCCGCGGAGGGCGTCGACCGCGGCGTCCCCCTCGCCGTAGCGGCGGGTGACGTCACGGGCGGAGACGACGGCGGTAGCGGTCGCGTTCATTCGCGGGCGGCCTCCCGTGTGCAGAGTGGCAGGATCACGCCGTACAGCTCGCGCAGCCCCTCGTCGGAGAGCGGTCCCGCGTTCGCGCGGAGGACGGCCGCAACGACCCGCTCCTCGCGGGCGGGATCGAAGACCTCGTATCCCCTGGCACGCTTGTGGGCGTGCAGCGCTGCGACGGCCGCGGCGCGCCGGTTCACGGCCGCGACGATGTCGGCGTCGGCGGCGGTGATGCGGGCCCGGAGCTCGTCGACGATCGGGTCCTGGGCGACGTCTGGCATCGGGGCAGTCTACGCAGGCCGGTCCGGGCAGGCGAAGCTTGCCGAGACCCCGGCTTGCGGCCTGATACCGAGCAGCCGACACTCCACACCATGCACGCGCCCCAGGCCGCGTATGAGTGGGCGGACGGATGCGTCGAGCTCGACGCCTTCTGCGTGTCCGTCGCGGTCGGCTCCGACCCCGCTGAGGCGGCGGCTGGCTTCGCGGCCGACCTGTCGACGCAGCGGCGGGCGCGCTTCGGGGACGGGTGGGGGATCTCGCAGAGCTCGTTCGGCAACGACGTCGTGCAGATCGACGTGCTGGGTGACGCCGTGGTCTGCGTGGAGCCGAACGGCTGGGCCGGGATCGACGAGGATCGCGCCGCCCGGCTCTCCCGGGCCGGCCCGTATGCGGCGTTGTACCGGAGCGTGAACGCCGACATGGAGCTCGTCCTCGCCCGCGCCGGGCGGCTGGTGCGGAGATTCGACCCACTGCTCTACGACTCTGACGGGGCGATCCCCGAGGAGGAGGGCCTCGCGTTCGGCATCGCGGGCAAACCGGTGTCGGCGTCGCTTGCCCTGATCGAGCGGCTGACCGGCGTTCGGCTGTCCCGGGACTGGCTCCTCGACCTCGAGCGTTCGACGTTCCTGCGCGATCCGGACGCCTGACCCGGTCACACGGTGAGGAAGGCGATCACCAGCGCGGCGCCGTTGAACGCCATGTGCACCCCCATCCCCGGGAGCACGGAGCTCGTGCGGCGCCGCAGCACGGCCAGCACGAGCCCGGCCACCGCCACCTCCACCACGAGCGACGGCAGGCCGTGGGCGATGGCAAAGAGGAGCGACGTGACCGGCACCGCGACCGGCCCGAAGGCCGCGAACCCGAGCCCGCGGAAGACGAGCTCCTCGGCGACGGGCGCGACCAGGACGAGCATGACGGCGGCCACCGCGACGGCGGCCCACTGGTGCGACGTCTGCGGGCTGTGGGTCGGCTCGATCCCCTGCTGCTCGCCGCCGTTGAAGATCGGGTCGAGCACGGCCTCCGATACCAGGATGACCCCCAGGCCGGCACCTGCGACGGCCAGGGCTGACCGCAGCGGGACGCGGCGAAGGGCGAGGATCTCGCCCACCGGCCCCTCGGAGAACCGGGCGGCAACCAGGGCGTAGCCGGCCAGCGCCGCCTCGACGATCCCCGACGCCACGAGGCCTGTGAGGTCGTAGACCTCGTTCGAGCGGTCGTCCCCGCCGCCCGTCACCCCGCCGACGAAGTTCAGGACGAACAGGATGGCCGGCAGCAGCATCCACCACGGCGACACCCGCCGTTCGGGGGTCACCGAAGCGCCTGGTCGAGGTCCTCGATCAGATCGTCTGCGTCCTCGATCCCGACGGTGAGGCGCAGATCGCCCGGGCGGATCCCCGCCTGCTCGAGCTCCTCCGCTGAGAGCTGCCGGTGGCTGGTCGACGCGGGGTGCGAGACGCAGGTCTCGACGCCGCCGAGGCTCGTGGCGCGGAGGCACAGCTTCACGCCGTCCATCACCGCCTCGCCCGCGGGCCGCCCGCCCTCGACCTCGAACGCGAGCATCCCGCCGAAGCCGTCCAGGATCCGGCGGGCGACATCGTGGGCCGGGTGCGACGGCAGGCCGGGGTAGACGACGCGGCTCACGCGCGCGTGAGACTCGAGGAACTCCGCCACGCGCAGCGCGTTCTGGCAGGCGCGCTCGACCCGCAGGTGCAGCGTGCGGATGCCGCGGCGGACGAGCCACGCCGAGTCGGGCGAGAGCGTCGCGCCGAGCTCCAGCGACGCGGTGTGGACTTGAGCGATCAGCGCCGCTGGGCCGGCGGCGACGCCCGCGAGCACGTCGGAGTGACCGTTCAGGTACTTCGTCGCCGAGTGCATCACCATGTCGGCGCCCCACTCCAGCGGCCGGCAGTTGACGGGCGTCGCGACGGTGTTGTCGACGAGGACGCGCGCCCCGGCGGCGTGCGCGATCTCGCAGATGGCCGGCAGGTCGGCGACCGCGAGGTTCGGGTTGGAGAGGGTCTCGACCACCACCAGCGCGCGGCCGGCCACCGCCTCGCGCAGTCCGTCCAGGTCCGCGATGTCCACGTGCGTCCCGTCCGGCCGCGAGCCCACCAGCGTGTGCGTCTGGCCGTAGATCTGCTTGGCGGCGACGACGCCTGCGCCCGGCGGCGCCAGCACCGCCACGGCCGCCGACAGCGCCCCCATACCGGAGGCGAAGCACAGCGCGGCCTCGGCGCCCTCGAGCTCCGCGACGGCGGCGGCCAGCTCGTCGGTGGTGGGGTTCCGGATCCGCGAGTAGAGATACCCGCGCCGCTCGTCGTCCATGATCTCGCCGAACTGGGCGGCCGACTCGAACTCGTAGATGGCAGAGCGGTGCACCGGCCCGACCACCGGGACGCCGGGAAGGTGGGGGACGCGGCCGGCGTGGACGGCGGTGGTTCCGATCCGGCGGGCGGTCACAGGAGCTCGAGCACGTCGGTCAAGGCCGCGATGGTATCCCGGCCGCCGCCCGCGCCGGTGCGATCCAGAATGCGGGCGTCGATCCCCGCTGCGGCCGCGCCCGCCCCGTCGGTGTCGCGGCTGTCGCCGACGTGAAGCGCCCGGCCCGGCTCGACGCCCAGGCGTCCCAGCGCCTCCAGGAAGATCCGCGGATCGGGCTTGCGCACGCCCGTCTCCCCGCAGGTCACGATCGCGTCGAAGTCGAGCCCGACGCCGGCCAGCGTCCGCCTCAGCGAGAAGTCCCAGTTCGAAACGACGGCGGCCGCGGCGCCGGACTCCGCCAGCCCGGCCAGGAGCGGCTCGACGTCCGGGAGCACGTGGAAGGAGACGGCGTCGGAGAGCACGCGCTCCCCGGCCTCCGCACCCGCCTCGATCCCGAGCTCGGCGAGGAGCACGCGAGCGCAGTCCGCCCGGAGCGCGGCGAGGCCCTCGGCGTCCCCCGCCAGGTGGCAGTGGCCGCTGTAGTACGCCATCTCCTCCCGGAAGGCGCGCTCGGCCTCGGCCGGCTCGACCTCGGCAGCCAGGTGGCGCCGCACGGCCGCGCGGAGGCGCGCGAACGGGTCGTCCAGCTCGACCAGCGTGCCGTACGCGTCCAGCAGGACCGCGTCGTAGCGACGTTGGTCTCTAGCCACCGAGGGGTGCGGACGGGTGCAGTGCGTGCGCGATCTCCCGAAGCGTCGCCACCACCCTCGGGCCGCGGTCGGTCAGGGCCGTCGGGTCGATCAGGAGGAAGCGGCCCGAGCGGACCGCCGGCAGGCGCTTCGTGGCCGGGCTCGTGCGCAGGCCCGCGAGCGTCGTCCCCCGGCCCGCCACCGCCAGGTAGGCCTGCGGCTTGGCCGCCCGGAGCTTGGAGATCGGGTAGGGCTTGCCCGGCTGGGCGTCGGTGGCGACGTCGATGCCCCCTGCGATCGAGATCAGCTGGCCCGCCGGCCCGTTCGGGTCGATCGTGTAGAAGAAGCCGCTGTCGACGAACACGCGCACCGGCGGCTCCTGCCCGACCGCCTTCGAGATCGACTCGACCCGCTCCTGCATGTGCTGCACGAGCGTGCGCCCGCGCATCGCATACCCGGTGATGACGCCGACCTGTGACACGTCGTGCTCGATCCCTTGGAGCGTCCCGTCGCCGCCTACGTAGACCGGGATGTGGAGGGCCGATCCGAGCGCCGTCGCCTCGCCCGAGAGCGACGCCGGCGCCAGGACGAGGTCGGGGTGGAGCTTCCGGATCCGCGCCGTCTCGGTGTGGCCGTCGCTGTCGAGGACGGCGGGCAGCCTGCGCGCCGCCGGCGGGTAGGTCTCGGCGCCGCTCGCGGCGACGACGTCGGCGCCCGCGCCCAGCGCGAACGCGGTCTCGGTCAGGCCCGGGTCGAGCGACACGATCCGCGCCGGCTGGTCCTTCACCGTCACCGTGCGGCCCGCGCCGTCCTGCGCCGAGCGCGGGAACGACGGCAGCACGCCGACCGGCTCGGGCTTCATGCCGCACGCGGACGCAGCCAGCGCGAGCGCGGCCAGCGGCACGGCGAGGCGCGGGCGAGGGGAGCGCATTGCCGCGTCGATTCTAGACTTCGCCCATGCCGAGGAGGGGCAGCCTGTTCTGGGCCATCGTGGCCGTGCTCGTCGCCGGGACGCTCGTGTACGGCCCCGCCGAGCTGGCGCGCCGATCGACCGGGCAGGGCGAGCCGGTCGACTTCCTGACCCACCCGCAGGAGGGGTGGAGGTTCGTGGCCGACGCCATGCGCGAGATCGGCTCGGCGCGGGCCGGCTCCCCCGACGCGGCCGGGGCGCTGGCAAGGCGTGCGTTCTCCGGCTCGGGCGTGCAGCCGGTGCGCGTCGACCTGCTCTACGTGCCCGACCGGCGGGTCGACCTCGGCGCAGGGAGCGAGCAGGCGATGGCGAAGGGACGGCTGGTGTGGAGGGTGTCGGGCCGCACCCGGCCGGGCGGCCCTGTGCACACCGTTGGGTTGATCGACTTCAGCACCGGGGAGCTGACCTACGACGTGAGGACCGCATCGTGACCCGCCACCAGGAGATCGTGCTCGGCGGGCTGGTCGTCCTCCTGGTCGCCATCATCGCGCTCGACCGGCTCGTTCTCGAGCGGTTCGGCACGCGCATCCTGGACCGGCTGCCGGACGCCGACCGGGCGGTCTTCACGACCCGCTACCGGCTGCTGCGCCGCGTGGTCGAGACGGTGATCGTGTTCATCGGCCTCGTCGCCGCGCTCTTCTCGTTCGACCAGACGCGGGCGGCCGCCCAGACGGTGCTGGCGTCGTCGGCGCTGCTCGGGCTCGTGGTGGGGTTCGCCGCCCGGTCGACGCTCGCGAACTTCGTCGCCGGGGTGATGATCGCCGTGAACCAGCCGGTGCGGCTGGGCGACCGGGTCGTGATCGGCGACGCCGAGGGTACCGTCGAGGACGTCGGCCTCACATACACGCGCCTCAGGACGCCCGACAATAGGCGGGTGCTGATCCCCAACGAGGAGCTCGCCAACTCGCGGGTCGCGAACCTGACGGTGGTCGACCCCGTCAGCCTTGCCCAGGCCCGCGTGACCGTCCCGGTGACGGCCGACGGCACGCGCGTGCGCGAGGTGCTGTCGGAGCTCGCGGCCGCCGCGCCGGGGGCGCTGGCCGACCGGCCCGGACCGGGCGTGAGCGTCGCCGAGCTGACCGCGGCCGGGGCCGTCTTCACAGTCGGCGTCTGGACGGCCGACGCCGCCCAGGCGGCGCAGACGGCGGCCTGGCTGCGCGAGCGGGCGCTCGCCCGGCTGAACGACGAGGGCGTGCTGGCCGCGCTCGAGCCGGAGCCGGCCGGATGACGGGCCCCCCGCGCCGGCGCGCCTACGACGACGTGCTGGGCCATGGGGCCGCGCGGAGGCGCAGGCGGCGGGCGGTGGCCAGGCGGCGGGGGCGGCGGTCGGCCGCCGCGACGGCGCTGGTGGCGATCGCGATCGCGATCACGGCCGTCGTCGCGTCCGGCGGCGTCGGCGCCACGCTCTACGTGGGGGACGTGCTGAACGGCTACGACCTGGCGAAGCTGAAGCCGCACTACCCGGGCGTGACCACCCGGATCTTCGACCGCGACGGGCACCTGCTCGCGCTCATCCCCTCGGTGCAGAACCGTACGCCGGTGAAGTCGCGCGACATCTCCCACTACCTGAAGCTCGCCACCGTCGACATCGAGGACAAGCGCTTCTACGAGCACGGCGGCGTCGACTACCAGGGCGTCCTGCGCGCGGCGTACGAGGACCTCACCGCGGGCGGCGTGGTGCAGGGCGCCTCGACCATCGAGCAGCAGCTGGTGCGAAACGTCTACCTGTCCGACGAGCAGTCGGTCACGCGGAAGCTGCGGGAGGCGTACCTGGCGACGCAGATGGCCGAGCAATGGTCGAAGAACAGGATCCTCACCACCTACCTGAACACGATCCCCTACGGCGGGGTCACCTACGGATGCGAGGCGGCCGCCGCCGCGTACTTCAACACGCACTGCTCGAAGCTCAACCTGCGCCAGGCGGCGCTCATCGCCGGCCTGCCGCAGTCGCCGACCGACTACAACCCGCGCCTCCATCCGCAGGCTGCGAAGGCCCGCCGGAACCAGGTGCTGGCCGCGATGCTCTCCGCCGGCCACATCACCACGCAGGAGTTCGACCGCGCTGTCTCGAAGGGGCTCGGGCTCAGGAAGCCCACCAAGTCCACGCGTATCCGCCAGCCGTACTTCGTCGCGTACGTGCGCCAGCTGCTCAAGCACAAGTACGGCAAGTACGCGCTGAAGCGGGGCGGGCTCCAGGTGCGGACCACGATCGACCCCGTGGTCCAGAAGGACGCGCGCGAGGCGATGACCGAGACGATGAGCTTCGCGAACGCGCCCGCCGCGGCGATGGTCGCCATCGACCCGCGCACGGGTGAGATCCTGGCGATGCAGTCGTCCACCGACTACACGCAGAGCAAGTTCAACCTCGCGGTCGACGCCAAGCGCCAGGCGGGGTCGACGTTCAAGACCTACGGCCTTCTCGCGGCGATGGTCGACTTCGGCATCGACCCGTACACCACCATCTACTCGACGGCGCCGCTCGACAACTACCCGCTCATCCCCGGCGCCACCGATCCCAACGAGCTGTGGACGGTGAACAACGCCGAGCAGACGGCGAGTGCCGCGCTCCCGCTCGACAAGGCGCTCGAGGCATCGGTGAACGCGGTCTTCGCCCGCCTGTCGATCGACATCGGGGCCTACAACGTGGCCGACATGGCCTACAAGCTCGGCATCCCTCGGGCGGATCATCTGCCCGAGGTGCCGTCCGTCATCCTCGGCTCGGGGGCGGTGTCGCCGCTCGACATGACCCACGCCTACTCGACGATCGCGGCCAACGGCGTGCGCCGCGACCTGCTGGCGTTCACGCGGGTCGAGAAGTACGGCGGCGTGGTCCAGAAGTTCAAGCCCGACAAGGGGAAGGCCGTGATCCCCGACGGGGCGACCGCCGAGGTCACGAAGTTCCTGGATGCGAACGTCCACGTCTGCTGCACCGGCTTGAACGCGAACGTGGGCGACGGCCGGGCCCAGGCCGGCAAGACCGGGACGACCGACGACCACACCGACGCCTGGTTCTGCGGCTACACGCCCAACCTGGCCGCCTGCGTGTGGGTCGGCTACCCGCGGGGCGAGATCTCGATGGATCTCGGCGGGCCGATCCCCGGGCCGGCATTCGGCGGCGGCTATCCGGCGACGATCTGGCGGGAGTTCGCGCAGAAGGTGTTCGCCACCGAGCCGGCCAAGTTCCCGCCGACGCCGTGGGCCGTCCCGCACCACTTCATCACGTACAAGCCGTGGCACTCGCCCAACTTCACGGTGCCGCCGCCCACGCCGACCAGCACGACGAAGGGCGGCAAGCCGACCTCCGGGACGAGCGGTGGCGGCGGATCGAGCGGCGGCGGGACGACCACCGGCGCGCCGCCGACCTCCACGCGATGACGCCGGTGCCGACATGCTGACGCCGGCCGAGGCGCTCGCGCAGATCCTGGAGCGCTCCCCCCGGCTCGAGGTCGAGGCGGCGGACGTGACACCGGCGCTCGCGGGGCGGGTGCTCGGGGCCGACGTCCGCGCCGCGGTCAGCCTGCCGCCGTTCGCGACCTCGGCGATGGACGGCTACGCGGTGCGGGCGGGCGAGCTCGGCGACGGGCCCGTGCCGATCGCCTTCCGCATCGCCGCCGGCGACCCGCCGCGGCCGCTCCCGGCCGGTGCGGTTGCGGGGATCGCGACGGGCGCGCCGATGCCGCCCGGCGCCGACGCCGTCGTCCCCATCGAGGACGCCGAGGAGGTCGAGGGGGCGCTGCGCGCCGAGCGGCCCGATCCGGGCGCCCACATCCGGCCGGAGGGCGGCGACGTCGAGGCCGGCCGGTTGGTGGCCGAGGCGGGCCGCGTGCTCACGCCGGCGCTCCTGGCGGCGATCGCGGCCGTCGGTGCGGCCCGCGTGCGGGTCGCCCGCCGGCCGCGGCTGGCGGCCATCGCCACGGGGAGCGAGCTGGTCCGGGCCGGCCAGCCCCTGGAGCCGGGCCAGATCTACGAGTCGAACCTGACCGCGATCGTCGCGCAGGCCGACCGCGCGGGCGCCGAGGTGGTCGGGGCCGAGATCGTCGCTGACGACCGGGCCGCGACCGAGGCCGCCTTCGCGGCTGCGCTCGCGGCGGATGTGGTCGTGTCGTCCGGCGGCGTCTCGGTCGGCCCGCACGACCACGTGAAGGGCGCGCTCGACGCGCTCGGCGTCGCCGAGGTGTTCTGGCGGGTCGCGCACAAGCCGGGAAAGCCGCTCTGGTTCGGCGTGGCGCCGCAGGGCGCGCTCGTCTTCGGCGTCCCGGGCAACCCGGTCTCGAGCCTGGTCTGCTTCGAGCTCTTCGTGCGGCCGGCGCTCCGGGCGATGCAGGGCGCCTCGCAGGAGCCGCGCCCGGTCGCGCGCCTGGCCTCGCCGGTGGTGCGCCTCGAGAGCCGCGACCACGCCGTTCGCTGCCGCCTCCGGCCGGGCCCGGCCGGCCTGGAGCTCGAGCCCGGCGGGCCGCAGGACTCCCACCTCATCGTGCATGCGGCCGGCGCGGACGCCGTCGCGCTGATCGGCGCCGGCACGGGCGACGTCGCCGCCGGCACGGTCGTCGAGTACGTCCCGCTCTAGCCGAGCACGCTGAGCGCGGTCAGCGCGTAGACCTCGGCGCAGCGCTCGAGCTCGTCCAGGTCGACGTGCTCGTCCGGGCCGTGCGCGACCTCGAGCGTGCCCGGCCCGTAGCAGTACGCCGGGATCCCGAGACCGGCGTAGAAGCGGATCTCGAGCAGCCCGGGGCAGAGCTCGAAGCGGAGCTCCCGTCCCTCCACGTCGGCGACCGCGGCGGCGAGCGCCCGGCCGAGGTCCGTGTCTGCTGTCACGCCTGCGGCCGGCTCCTCCTGGAGCACCTCGACGTCGATCTCGTGCCCCTCGCCGCGGAGGCGCTCGAGCACGCCGAGCAGCCGGTCGCGCTCCCCGGCCAGGTCCTCCTCCGGGTTGATGCGCCGGTCGACGGTGAACGAGCAGGCGGCCGGCACGACGTTGAAGCTCGCGCCGGACTCGGCCTGGCCGCCGAGCAGGAGGATCGAGCTCCGGGCGGCCTCCGGCTCGATGGCGTAGGTGGTGCGGCGAAGGCCGACCTCGGCGGCCAGCTCGCGCAGGGCGCCCGCCACGTCCAGCATACGGGTGAACGCGTTCACGCCGGTGTGACTCAGGCCCACGTGGGCGCTCCGGCCGCGGACGGTCACGCGCAGCGAGATCGCCCCGCGGCAGGCGTTCCACGCGACGGAGCCGGTCGGCTCCGGGCTCAGCATGCCGATGCCGGCCTCGCCGAGGAGCCCTGCCCCGCTCAGCGCCGCCGACCCGCCGGCGCCGCCGGTCTCCTCGTCGGGCACGAAGACGAGCCCGAGCCGGCCGCGAAGGTCGGTGCCGGAGTCGCGGATGGCGCGGGTGGCGAGGATCATCGCCGCCAGGCCGCTCTTCATGTCGGCGCTCCCGCGGCCGTACAGCCTGCCGTCGCGCACGCCGGCCGCGAACTGGCCCGCCTCCTGCGCCGGGACGACGTCGTAGTGGCCGTGGAACCAGAGCGTGGCGCCGCTCCCGACGCCGCTCCGCACGACTGCGCGCGGCGTGCCGTCCGGCGCCGCGAGGTCGACGATCTCGGCCGGAAGGCCCGCGTCCTCGAGCAGCTCCCGGAGCGCCGCCGCGCACTCCGGATACGACCGGCCGGGCGGGTTCTCGGTCGGGATCTCGACCAGGCGCCGGATCGCCGCCACGAGCTCGTCCCGGCCCGCCGCGATCCTGGCCCGCACCTCGCCGGCTGTGGCC
>JAICKX010000154.1 GCA_025927685.1 Thermoleophilia bacterium
CGACACCGCCCTGGCCCAGATCTGCGCTGAGCGGCTGGGGCTCGATCCGGAGCGGGACGTCTCGGTCACCGCCGGCGACACGGCCGTCACACCCTTCAGCCCGGTCGGCGCGATCGCGAGCCGGGGGGCCGTCGTGGGCGGGAGCGCCGTCCACCGCGCCGCCACCGCCCTGCGCGAGAAGCTGGTCGCCACGGCGGCGCTCCTGCTCGAGGCGGCCCCGGGCGACATCCGGCTGGAGGCGGGCGCCGCCACGGTGCAGGGCAGCCCGGAGGCCGGGATCCCGATCGCCCGCGTGGCCCGGGCGCTTCAGACCGGCGAGGTCGTGCCCGAGGGGGCCGATCCGGGCCTGGAGTCGGCTGCCACCTACGAGCCGCCCGACGAGACCACCTCCTACGGCGCGCACGTCGCGGTCGTCGACGTACAGCCCGAGACCGGGCGGGTGCGCGTCGTCCGCTACGTCGCCGTGACGGACTGCGGCGTCCTCATCAACCCCGCCATCGTCGCCGGCCAGATCGCCGGCGGCGCCGTCCAGGGCATCGGCGGCGCGCTCTACGAGGAGCTGGCCTACGGCGCCGACGGCCAGCTGCTCACGCCGACGCTCGGCGAGTACCGCCTGCCGACGAGCGCCGACGTGCCCGCCATCGAGCTCGAGTTCATAGAGACGCCGACGCCGCTCACGCCCACCGGCGCGCGCGGGGCGGGCGAGATCGGCATCACCGGGCCCGGGGCGGCCATCGCGGGCGCCGTGGCCGATGCGCTTGGGCCGTCGCATCCGGCCCCGCGCCGCATCCCGCTCACGCCCGAGCGGGTGTGGGAGCTGGCCGCGCGCGCGTTTTCGGAGAGCGAGAACCCCGAGCCGCCGGCAGCCAGAGGGATACAGTGACCCGACCGTCGAGGGAAAGGGAGTCATCGTGACCGAGCGCTCCGAGGACGGCGCGGCACAGATCGTGTCGAGCCCACGACTTCGCCGGCGTGACCTGCTCGCACGGGCCGCCCAGCTCGGGCTCGTCGTCCCGGCCGCCGGGTACCTCGCCGGCTGCGGCGGTGGCGGCGGCGGTGGCGAGGCCGGCACCGGCGGCTCATCGGCTGCCGAGCCGATCAAGGGCACCGGCGTCGTCCTGAACTACGCCGGCTGGATGGGCAAGGACACCCCGAAGGAGTTCACGGCCAAGTACCCCGGGGCGAGCATCAAGCAGATCAGCGAGGGGTCGATCTCGAGCGGTGCGGTCGTCCCCGCCATCAAGGCCAACCTCTCGACCTACGACGCGGCGCTCGGCGACCAGTCCGTCATCGGGCAGGCGATGGCCGCCGACGTCCTCCAGCCGTACGACTGGAGCAAGATCCCCAACATCAAGAACGTCGACGAGCGGTTCCGCAAGGCGTACTCGCACGGCGTGCCGAGCGACTACGGAAAGACCGGCATCGCCTACCGCAAGGACCTCGTGAGCGACACGATCACGAGCTGGGCCGACGTCTGGCGGCTGGCCCCGAAGTACTCGGGCAAGATCGTCTTCATCGACCTCGACCGCGACTGCATCGGGTCGGCGCTCAAGTACAAGGGCTACTCCGCCAACTCGACGAGCGAGGACGAGCTGAACAGCGCCCTCGACGCGCTGCTCGAGATCAAGCCGCACCTGGAGGCGATCAAGCCGTACGACATCGGCGCGGGCCTGGTGAAGGGCAACACGTGGATCGCCATGGACTGGGACTACGACGCCGCCCTCGCCCAGCAGAGCGACCCGAACATCGAGTTCGTGCTCCCGGAGGAGGGCGCCGCCGCGTATCTGGAGGGGTTCTTCGCCGTGAAGGACACCCCCGACCTGGCCGTGCTCGAGGCCTTCTTCAACTTCTTCCTCGAGCCGAAGCAGTACGCCGACTTCGTGAACACGACCGGGACGGCGTTCGTGTGTGAGAGCGCGACGCCGTTCATCAAGAAGTCGATCTCGCAGAACAAGGCGCTGATCGTCGACCCGGAGACGCTCGACAACGTGGAGTTCGAGGGCTACCTGGGCGAGGCCACCGCCACGTACGCCAAGATTTGGGACCAGTTCAAGTCGGCCTAGAAGATGAGTGACTCCACGCCCCCGCGCGCCTGGCCGCACGGCCGCGCCGGGTTGCCGTGGCGCAGCGGGGCTGCGGCTGCGAACTGTCGCCTCGCGGTGTCCTCGGTCGGGCCAATATCTCGTCCCGATATTGACCCTCCCTGCGTCCTGGCGAGGCTCGGTTCTCGCCGCCCAGGACATCACGGGGGCGTGGAATCATTCATCTAGCCGCCCGCCGCCGCGACCTGGCGGGGGCGCTGCGGAGCCTCCTGGCGCTCCCGACCGTCCTCTGGGTGCTGGCCTTCTTCGCCGTGCCGCTCGGCATGGTGATCGTGTACTCGTTCGCCACGATCAGCCTGGTCACGTTCGACATCGGGTTCGGCTGGACGCTCTCGAACTACCGCCAGATCTCCGATCCGCTCTACCTGCACACGCTGGTCAGGTCGGTGGTGCTCTCGGTCTCGACCACGATCGGCTGCCTGCTGCTGGGCTTCCCGCTCGCGTACTTCATCAGCCGCCAGCCGCCGCGCTGGCAGCGGCTCATGCTGGTGCTCGTCATCGTCCCGTTCTGGACGAGCTTCATCGTGCGCACCTACGCGATCGTGAACCTGCTCCAGAACAACGGCCCCCTGAACGACGCCCTGAACGGGCTCGGGCTCGTCCACGGCACGCTCGGCCTGCTCTACACGCCGCAGTCGATCGCGATCGGGATCGTCTACTCGTACCTGCCGCTGATGGTGCTCCCGATCTACGTGTCGCTCGAGCGGATCGACCCGGCCCTGCTCGACGCCGCCTCCGACCTCGGGGCCAACGGCCGGCGCGCGTTCTGGCGGGTGGTGCTGCCGCTGGCCCGGCCGGGGGTCGTCGTCGGCTGCATCATCGTCGGCATCCCGGCCATGGGCGAGTACGTCATCCCCGAGATCCTGGGCGGCGGGAAGACGCTCATGCTCGGCAACGTCATCACCGACCAGTACCTGTCGGTCGGCGACATCCCGTTCGGCTCGGCCATCGCGGTCGTGCTCATGCTCGTGATGGCGGTCGCGCTGCTCGTGTCGCGGCGCGCGGGAGCGCTGGAGCCGGGATGAGCGTGCGCCGGCATCCCTTCTCGGCCACCGTCGCGCTGCTCGTGATCCTGTTCCTGTGGGCGCCGCTCGTGATCGTGGCGCTGAACTCCGTGAACCAGGACGTCCTGCTCGCCACCTGGAAGGGCGCCACCACGCACTGGTACCACCAGGCGTTCGACAACGAGGACGTGCGGGCTGGGCTGCGCCAGACGGTCACGGTGGCCGCGGCGACGACGGTGCTCTCGCTCGTCCTGGCGGTGACGGCGGCGCTGTGGTGGCGGCGGGCCTCCCCGCGCATGCGCCGGCTCTTCGACGGGCTCACCTACCTGCGCATCATGCTGCCGGAGGTCGTCTTCGCCGTGGCCCTCTTCCTGCTCTTCTCGCGGCTCGAGTTCCCGCTCGGGACGACCGCGATCGTGATCGGCCACACCGTGTGGAACAGCGCCTACGCCACCCTGATCGTACAGGCCCGCGTGTCGACGCTCGACCCGGCGCTGGAGGACGCGGCTGCCGACCTCGGCGCCAACCCGTGGCGGACGTTCCGGCGGGTGACGATCCCGGGGCTTCTGCCGGGGATCGCCGCCGCCGCCCTGCTGGCGTTCACGTTCTCGTTCGACGACGTCGTCACGTCGTTCTACCTGACCGGCGCCGGGACGTCGACGCTGCCGGTCGTCATCCTCTCGATGATCCGCTTCCGGATCACGCCCGAGATCAACGCGATCGGGATGATGGTGATGCTCTTCACGGTCACGATGTTCGCGGTCGGGTTCATCGCCGTCACGAAGCTCGGCCGGGGCGCGCGCCGGTCGCTGGCGCTCCCCGAGGTGCGGGGCGAGTGAGCGAGGCGGCGGCCCAGCCGGCGGTGCGCCTGACCGCCGTCGAGAAGCGGTTCGGCGACCTGGTCGCCGTCCACCCGCTCGACCTCGAGATCCCCGCCGGCGGCTTCTTCTCGATCATCGGCCCCAGCGGGTGCGGGAAGACGACGACGCTGCGGATGGTCGCCGGGCTCGAGCGCCCCGACGCCGGGACGATCGAGGTGGGCGGCCGCGACGTGACGCGCCTCGCGGCCCACCGCCGCCCGGTCAACACCGTGTTCCAGAGCTACGCCCTCTTCCCGCACCTGGACGTGCAGGCCAACATCGCGTTCGGGCTGGTCGAGGAGCGACGGCCGCGGGCGGAGATCGCAACCCGGGTCGGCGAGATGATCGACCTCGTCCACCTCGAGGGCCGCGAGCGCTCGCGGCCGCGGCAGCTCTCCGGCGGGCAGCAGCAGCGGGTGGCGCTGGCGCGCGCACTCGTGAAGCACCCCCAGGTGCTGCTGCTGGACGAGCCGCTCGGCGCGCTCGACTTCAAGCTGCGCAAGGAGCTCCAGGTGCAGCTCAAGGAGGTGCAGCGCCGGGTCGGGATCACCTTCGTGTACGTCACGCACGACCAGGAGGAGGCGTTCGCGATGTCGGACACCGTGGCCGTCATGAACGAGGGCGTGCTCGAGCAGGTCGGCGCCCCGGAGGACGTCTACCGCCGGCCGCGAACGCCATTTGTCGCCACGTTCGTCGGCCAGACCAACCAGTTCGATGCGACGGTGACCGGGCGTGACGGCGAGGGCCGCTACCGAGTAGCGCTGGCGGCCGGCGTCGAGGTGGCGGCGGGCGGCCCCGACGGCCTGGAGACCGGGGCGGCGGTGCAGGTGATCCTGCGCCCGGAGGAGCTCTCGCTCGACGCCGCCGGCGCGCACGCGGCGACCGTCACCGACGTGTCGTACGTCGGCCCGGTGCGGCAGGTGACGGTCGACGCTGAGGCGCTGGGGCCGCTCCTCCTCACCCTGCCCGGACCTACGCCGGTCGAGCCGGGCGGGCGCGTCAGCGTGTCGTGGCCCGAGTCGGCGGCGTGGCTCGTGCCGGCGGGAGAACGCTAGAACCCGCGATTGGCCCCGAGGTGGGGGGCGACCCTCAGGCCGCCCCCCACAAGTCGGGCGTTAGTCGGCGTCGCGTGTCTCGGCGGTTCCGGACTTGGCCAGGCCGCGGCTGACCATGTAACCGATGGCGATCGCAGCCACGACCTGCCACACCCACCGATCGTCCCACGAGTTGTTGCTCTCGCCGGCGACGATCGTCGCGACAATCGCCGCGACCATGGCGTAGAACTCGGTCGTCATGAACGACGGCTTCGTCTCAGCCCAGCGTCGCCGGGCGGGGCCACGCTCAACATCACGGGTGGCGTATGTGCGCCCGCTTGCTTCAGTAGTCATTCGAACTCCTACGGTCGATCGCCAGCAAGCGCGGAGCGGTGAAGCTAGCCGTCGTTTCCTGGCTGGTTGATACGGCTAGCTCTCAGCCGGGACTGTGCTGTTCTACCCCTGGTCGCGCGGGTCGCAAACCGCGTCCGTTGGAGCTCTCTTGGCGAGCGCCCAGCCACGGATCTGATAGCGGTCGACCGCCGCATGGCCGGCTGATTGGTGCATGTTTTGTCGCATGTGCCCTCGGGTATGAGCGCCTCTCATCAAAACGCGGGAGGACGTATGGCGCACGTGTCAGAGGAAATCCGGGTAGAGAGACCCGTCTCAGACGTCTACAACCAGTGGACGCAGTTCGAGGAGTTCCCCGAGTTCATGGGCAGCGTCGAACAGGTGCAGCAGCAGGACGACACACACCTTCACTGGAAGGCCACGGTCGCCGGGCAGACGGCCGAGTGGGATGCTGAGATCACCGAGCAGGTGCCTGACCGAGTGATCGCGTGGCGCGCGACCGAAGGCGTCCAGAACGAGGGACGCGTCCAGTTTCAGGCAGAGGGCGACGGAGCTACCCGCGTCAGCCTCGAGCTTGTCGTAGAGCCTGAAGGCGTCGTTCAGACAGCCGGCGACATGATGGGCGCGTTGCAGAGCCAGGTTCGCCAGGATCTCGACCGGTTCAAGCAGTTGATCGAGTCACGCGAGCAGGCATCCGGCGAGTGGCGCGGCGAAGTCCACGATGGTGGGCAGCCGCGGTAACGATCCCCAGGACCGCGAACGTCAGACGCCGTCGCGCGGCAGCCGGAACGACCAGGCGCCGGAGTACGCGGGCACGTCGCCGTCGTAGGCGCGCAGCTCGTGCGTGACGTGGAACGCCTCGGCGTCGGCCGTCATCGTGGCGTCGGCCTCGAGCCGGACTGACCAGTCGCCGCGGCCCAGCGTCACCGATCGCTCGCACCGCACCTGGGCCGAGAGCGGCGACCCCTCCACGACGGTGAACGTGTCGGGCTCACGCCAGCGCACCTCGATGCCGCTCTCCAGGTCGAGCGTGTGGTGGGTCGGATAGGCGTGGACGAGCTGGTGGCGCCCGGCACCGACGTCCTCGGTGATGAGATGGTTTCCGGGCTCGAGGTGGAGCGTCGCCGACGCCGGGCGGGGCGCCCGCTCGGGATCTTCGAAACCGCCAATTGACGGTTCGGCGGCGTCCAAGTGGCGGACGGGCAGCTCGAGCGCCGTCGCGCC
>JAICKX010000190.1 GCA_025927685.1 Thermoleophilia bacterium
CGAGGTGATCCCGGCGACTAGGGTGCAGGTCATCGGGGTCGAGCAGCCAGCGCGGCCGGGAAGCGTCCGGCCCACGGTCTCTCGCGCTGACCTGATCGAGACCCCGGCCGCCGGCCGCCAGATCGACGTCAGGAGTGCGCATGATCGGATGGCTCATGCAGGTCGTATCCGTCGCCTGGCTGGGCGCGATGATCGTGATGATGCTGAAGGTGTGTGAGCCCGCCGCTCTGCGCGACGACGGGCGCAGACACGACCCTGTGCGGCCCGTCCGGCGCGAGCTGGACGCCGGCCGGGCGACGTCCGGGCCCACCCGCGGCCCGAGCGGGCCCACGCGGAGGCTGCGACCCAAGCCGCGCGCGCACCGCGGAAACGCCCGCCGGATCGACCGGCTCCAGGATCGGCTGCCCCGGCGGCACGCCGTCCCTGATACTCTGAAATCAGGTATGAGCGCCAAGGAGGAGAAGATCGAGCTCGACGGCGAGGTGACGGAGTCGCTTCGCAACGGGATGTTCCGGATCGAGCTCGACAACGGTCACGAGACGACCGGCTACATCGCGGGCAAGATGCGCCGCTATCGCATCCGCATCCTGCTGGGCGACCGGGTCAAGGTCGAGCTCTCGCCGTACGACCTGAAGCGCGGCCGCATCACGTACCGATACCGCTAGTCGCGGTCGATGTGGATGCGCCGGTCGGCGACGTCGATCCGGTAGTCGTTGATGCTCGCGTCGCGGCGGCGCATGTACCCCAGGTCGTCGAACTCCCAGTGCTCGTTCCCGTGGCTTCGCCACCACTGCCCGGATGGGTCGTGGCTCTCGTACTCGAACCGCACCGAGATGCGGTTCTCGTGGAAGCACCAGAGCTCCTTCCTGAGCCGGTACTCGAGCTCCTTCGACCACTTCCGGCGCAGGAAGTCGACGATCGCGTCGCGGCCCTGGAAGAACTCGTCGCGGTTTCGCCACACCGAGTCGGGCGTGTAGGCGAGCGCGACCCGCTCCGGGTCGCAGGTGTTCCAGGCGTCCTCCGCGGCCTGCACCTTCTGGCGGGCCGTCTCCTCGGTGAACGGCGGCACGGGTGGGCGCGGATCCATCGCCGCGAACACTACCGCGGGTAGATCGTCTCCCCGGCCGCCAGCATCGCCACGAACTTCTCGATCCGCCGGGCCCGCGTCTCGGCGCGTTTGGCGTCGCCGATCCGGTAGAGGATCGCGTAGCGGTTGCGGCTGTCGAGCTCGGCGAAGGCCGCTGCCGCGGCCGGGCTTCGCTCGAGCTCGGCCCGCAGGTCGGCGGGCACCTCGATCGTCCGCTGCCCGGCGTAGGCGGCCTCCCAGCGCCCGTCGGCCTTGGCCCGCTCCACCTCGGCCAGCCCGGCCGGAGCCATCTCGCCTCGCTCGATCAGCTCCGTCGCCTTGTCCCGGTTGATCCTCGACCACTTGCTCCGGGCCCGTCTCGGGGTGAAGCGCTGGAGGTAGCTGCGCTCGTCGAGCCGCTTGCGCGTCCCGTCGATCCAGCCGTGGGCGATGGCGGCCTCGAGCGCCTGCGGGTGGGTCATCGGAGCGGCCCCGGGACGCTTGCGCTCCAGGCGCAGCCACACCCCGCCCTGGTCGCCATGGTGCTCGGACAGCCACGCCCACCACGCCTCGCGCGAGTCGAACGACACGACCGGTGGATCCGGCTTGGGCATTGGGGGCACGCTAGACCCTCGCAAGGCATGCGCGGGCGGCGCGGGCCGCGATCAGCTCCTCGCGGCTCGCCACGACCAGGACGCGGGCGCGTGACGCGGCGGTCGAGATGTCCCCGTCGCGGGACGCTGCGTCGTTCAGCGCATCGTCGAGCTCCACGCCAAGCACGCCGAGCCGCGTCGAGATCCGCCGCCTGATCATCGCCGACCCCTCGCCGATCCCGCCCGTGAAGACGACGGCGTCGAGCCCGTCCGCGGACACCGCCATCGACCCCACGCCGGCCGCCACCCGGTGGCAGAAGACGTCGATCGCGAGCCGGGCCCCCTGGTCCCCGGCCGCGGCGGCGGCATCCAGCTCGCGCATGTCCGCCGAGCCGCCCAGGCCGAGGAGGCCGGACTCGGCGGTGAGCGCCCGCTCCACCTCGGCGGCGTCCATGCCGTGCTCGCGCACGATATAGGCCGGGATCGCGGGGTCGACCGATCCCGACCGGGTCGCCATCGGCACGCCCTCGAGCGGCGAGAAGCCCATCGTCGTGTCGCGCGAGCACCCGCCCGCGACCGCGGTCACCGAGCATCCGCCGCCGAGATGGCAGACGACCAGCCGCAGGTCGCCGGCCGGCCGCCCGAGCAGCGCCGCCGCCCGCTCGACCGACCAGGCCACCGAGAGGCCGTGGAACCCGTACCGGCGCACGCTCCAGTCCTCTCGCCATGCGCGCGGGATCGCGTACTCGCGCGCCTCCGAAGGCATCGTCGCGTGGAAGAGGGTGTCGAACACGGCGACGTGGGGGATCCCCGGCAGGCGCCGCATCGCGTCGTCGATCGCCTCGAGCGCCGGCGCGTTGTGGAGCGGCGCCAGCGGCTCGAGGCCGATGATCGCCTCGAGCACCGCATCGTCGATGACCGCCGGCTCGCGGAACGCGTCGCCGCCGTGGACGACGCGATGGGCCACCGCCTCCAGGCCCGCCGCGTCGACGGCGTCCAGGTCGGTCACGCGCGTGGACGCCCCCTCGCCGTCGACCAGGTGGAGCTTCAGGCTCGTCGAGCCGGCGTTGACGGCGAGGACGTTCAGGAGGGCCAGGTCCAGCCGGCCACGCTCGGATGGTCGGCGCCGTGCTCGCGCGTCCACGCCCGGGCCTCGTAGCGGGCGGTGGTCATCTCCTGGCGCAGGCTGCCGGCCCGCTCGGCGAGCCCCGGCACGCGGTCGATGACGTCCATCACGAGGTGGTAGCGGTCGAGGTCGTTCAGCATCACCATGTCGAACGGCGTCGTCGTGGTGCCCTCCTCCTTGTACCCGCGCACGTGGATGTTTGCGTGGTTCGTGCGCCGGTAGGTGAGCCGGTGGATCAGCCACGGGTAGCCGTGGTAGGCGAAGACGACGGGCCGCCGGTCGGTGAAGAGCGAGTCGAACTCGGCGTCCGGGATCCCGTGCGGATGCTCGCTCTCGGGCTGGAGCCGCATCAGGTCGACCACGTTCACGACGCGCACGCGCAGGTCGGGGAGCCGTTCGCGCAGGATGGCCGCCGCCGCCAGCGTCTCCAGCGTCGGCACGTCGCCGCAGCATCCGAGCACGACGTCCGGCTCGCCGACGTCGTCGTTCGACGCCCACTCCCAGATGCCGAGCCCGCGCGTGCAGTGAGCGGCCGCCTCGTCGATCGTGAGGTAGTCGAGGCACGGCTGCTTGCCCGCGACGATCACGTTCACGTAGTGGCGGCTGCGCAGGCAGTGGTCGGCGACCGAGAGCAGGCAGTTTGCGTCGGGCGGCAGGTAGACGC
>JAICKX010000113.1 GCA_025927685.1 Thermoleophilia bacterium
CGGCGGCCCCCCCCCCGCCTCGGTGGTGTGCTACCTGCCTACTTGTTCGTGCCGGCGCGCTGCGTGCCGGTGAACGTGTACTGGATCGTCGACGACTGGCTCTGGAACGAGTTCGGCGCCGCCGACGGGAAGCTCAGCGTGACCCGCAGGTGGTCGGTCACGCCGTTCGTGAGCGCCGTGAGGTTGCTCAGCGTCAGGTTCGAGCCGACGACCGCGCGGCTGGCGAGGACGGTCGACGTGCTGCCGGAGCACGTGTACGTGTAGGCCGGCGCGGTGCCGCCCTCCGTCCACGCGTTCGAGCAGCGGTCGATGGTCATCTGCAGGCCGTTGGTCGCGTCGGTGTCCAGCAGCGAGCTGGGCGAGGCGCTGGTCGTGAGGGTGATGCCGGAAAGATCGATCGAGCCGGAGTTGAGAAGGTCGACGCTGCGCTGGATCGTGTCGCCCGGCGCGATGTTCGAGGCGCCGACGGTGAGCCGGTTGGTCGCCGCGCCGGTGGCCCCGAGCGCGATGGTGACGGTGCCCGAAGAGACGCTCTGGCTGGCGCTCGTCGAGCTGGTGAAGGTCGCGAACGTGCCCAGGCCGGCGATGCTGGCCGCGGCGGCGACGATCGCAAGCGACACGAGCAGCTTGCGGCGCTGGGCGGACGCCCAGCCGGGACGACGGGTCATGATGCTTCTCCTGAGGTGGAACGACGAGTAGGCGGTTTGGGGGGCCGCTTCGGGGGTACCTATCGGCGGCAATCTCGTGCGCCCGTACTCCCCCGTTCGAGGTATCCGCTGCCGGCGGGCCGCTCAGTCGTGCCGGTGCGAGCTGGGAAGCCGGAGGCGCTCGACGGTGTCCGCGCCGCAGTCGTACTGGACGAGGACGGCGGGCTCGTCGCCCACCACCCAGCCGTCGTGCCCGGGCACCACCACGACCGCCGCCGGGGCGTCGAACGCCTCCCGGCACCCGTCCGCGTACTCGATCTCGATTCGTCCCTGCACCAGCATGCCGACATGGGCGTGCATGCAGCGCTCGCCGCCCGTCACCGGCTGCATGTGCGTCGACCAGCGCCACCCCGGCGGATACACGATCCGCTTCAGATGACCGCCGTCGCCGACCGCAACGTCGTCGACGGTGAGCCCTCCGACCCCGGTGCGCACGGCCCCCCGCAGCGGCCGCTCGAGGATGCTCATGGGCGGATTGTTGCAGCCGGAGACCGGCGGCGCTCGAGCGTCACTAGCGCCCTGCACGAAGCACAAGTAGGCTCGAATAAGCGAGTGCTGGACGCCGCTCTCATGAGATCCATCCTGTTCTGTCGCCTGTTCGCGATCGTCGCAGGGGCGCTGCTCATCTGCCCCTCGCCCGCGGCTGCGCTCAACGCCCCCCAGGCCGGCATCGTCTCCAACGTCCCCGCGGACGGTACGCCGGCTGTCCTCGACGGCGTCGTGAACGCCGTCGCCCAGGTGGGCGGCAGGATCGTCGTGGGCGGGAGCTTCACGAAGGTGATGCAGGCCGACGGCCACGTCCTCCAGCGCACCGACATCTTCTCGTTCGACCCCGGCACCGGCCTCGTCGATCCGGCGTTCGCGCCAACCGTCTCGGGCGGCCTCGTGAGCACGCTCTCGCCGGGCCCCGACGGCGCGTCGGTGTTCGCCGGCGGCACGTTCGACACGGTGAACGGCCAGCCCGAGAAGCGGCTCGTCAAGCTGAGCCTGGCCGACGGCTCGATCGTCCCCGGGTTCCAGGCGGCGCTCATGGGGAGCTGGGTCGAGGACTCGGACGTGCGCGGGAACACGCTCTACATCGGTGGGGCGATCGCGTCGGTGAACGGCGTCACCCGGGGGCGGTTCGCGGCGCTCAACGCGACCACCGGCGCGGTCAACCCCGACGTGGCGCTCGACTTCACCGACCAGCGCGCCGGGAAGCTGCGCGTTGCCCACTTCGACATCAGCCCGGACGGCACGAAGCTCATCGCGACCGGAACGTTCACGAAGGTCGACGGCCTCGACCGCCAGCAGATCGCGATGATCGACCTGTCCACGACGCCGGCGTCGGTCACGTCCTGGCAGACGGATGCGTTTGCGCCCGCCTGCGCGACCCGGTTCGACACGTACATCCGCGACGTCAGCTTCTCCCCCGACGGCTCCTACTTCGTGGTCGCAAACACGGGCGCCTGGTTCGGCGGCTCGGCCGCCCACGTGCTGTGCGACTCCGTGCAGCGCTGGGAGGCCGGCGCGACCGGCCCCGGCCTGGAGCCGACCTGGGTGGACTACACGGGCGGCGACAGCCTGACCCAGGTCGCGGCGACCGGCGCGGCGGTCTACGTCGGCGGCCATCAGCGCTACCTGAACAACCCCTACCGGGGCGACGCTCCCGGCGCGGGCGCGGTGAGCCGCATGGGCATCGCGGCCCTCGACCCGGTGAACGGGCTGCCCTACACGTGGAACCCCGGCCGCTATCCGCGCGGGTCGGGTGTGTGGGCGTTCCTGGGGACGGCCGACGGGCTCTGGGTCGGAAGCGACACCGACTACGTCGACTTCGCCTACCACCCGCGGCTCGCGCTCCTGCCGCTGGCCGGCGGCAAGGGCGTCCCGGCGGCGAGCCCGGGGACGCTGCCCGGCGACCTCTACACCGTCGGCGGCGGCCTGACCCCGGTGAAGCGGACGTTCGACGGCGCCGTCGCCGGCGCGCCCACGGTCGTGACCGGTACGGGGCTCGCCTCGTCGAAGCTGCGCGGCGCGTTCATGGCCTCGGGGCGCGTGTACGCCGCGTGGAGCGACGGGCATCTCGACTTCCGCACGTTCGACGGCACCACCGTGGGGACGCCCAAGGCGATCGACCTGCACAAGCTGACGGCGTCCCAGTTCCCGGTCTCCAAGCTCACCGGCATGTTCTTCTGCGACGGTCGCCTCTACTACACCGTGAGCGGCAACCCGCACCTCTTCTGGCGCTGGTTCGAGCCGCAGAGCCGGATCGTCGGCGCCCAGCGGTTCGTGGCCTCCGGGACGACGGACGGGCTCGACTGGAGCACGGCCCGCAGCCTGACCATGGCGTCCGGGAAGCTGTACTACCTCCGCTCCGGCACGCTGTACGCGATGGACTTCGCCGCCGGCGCGCCCGTGCCCGGCACCGAGACGGCCCTCAGCGGCGCCGCCGTCGGCGACGGCCAGTCGTGGGGCGGCCGGGGCATGTTCGTCTTCGCGCCGTAACGCGGGCTAGAGCCGGGCCCGGATCGCCCACAGATCCGGGAACGCCGGCCTGAACAGCGTCGAGCGCAGGTAGGCGACACCGGCCGAGCCGCCCGTCCCGGGCTGGTCGCCGATCGTGCGCTCGACCATCTTCACGTGCCGGTAGCGCCACTCCTGGATGCCCTCGTCGATGTCGACCATGCGCTCGCACACCTGCGCTCGGGACGCGTCGGTCCGGTAGATCTCGACGAGGCCGTCCTGGACGGCCTGGCTGGGCGCGCCGGTGAGACCCGCGTAGGCGAGGAACGACTCGTAGAGGCTCGGCCGTTCCGTCGCCGCGAGGATGCGGTCGCGTGCCGGCCCGGGCGGATGGTCGGCGAGGACGCCCTGGTCGCGCCGGCCCAGGACGGCCTCGAGCTCGCGGAACTGGGCCGACTGGAAGCCGCTTGCGCTCTCGAGCCGGCCGCGGAAGCTCCCGAACGCGAGCGGCGTCATCGTCTCGAGCACGTCGACCTGCGCGACGACCGTCTTCAGGATCGTGAGGATCCGCTTCATCGCCGCCAGGGCCGTGGCGGTGTCGCCCGATTCGAGCGAGCGCTGGAGCTGGTCGGCCTCGTGCAGCAGGACCTTGAACCACAGCTCGTAGACCTGGTGGATGACTATGAAGAGGAGCTCGTCGTGCTCCGGGCCCACCGAGAGCGGCACCTGGCACTCCAGGAGCTCGTCCAGATGCAGATAGGACGTGTAGGTCAGCGCCGGGTGCTCCACGGACGCCTTCACGATAGTGGTTAACTCCCGCGCGTGGCCGGCGCGCGCACAGCCCTCATCACCGGCGCCGGCACGGGGATCGGTGCGGCGACCGCCCGCCGCCTGGCCGCCGACGGGTACGCCGTCGCCCTCGTCGGCCGCCGGCCCGGCCCGCGCGAGCAGACGGCGCGCGCGAGCGGGGCCCCCGGCGGGCGGGCCGTCGTGCTCCCGGCCGACGCCGGCGATCCGGCCCAGGCCGAGCGCGCCGTGGCCGGCGCGGTGGAGGCGCTGGGCAGCCTCGACGTCGCCGTCGTGGCCCACGGCATCGGCGGCTCGGCCGCCGTCGGCGACGACACACCCGAGCGGTGGGACGACGTGCTCCGCGTCAACCTGACGGGCGCGTTCCTCGTCGCCCGCGCTGCGCTCCCGCATCTGGTCGAGCGGCGCGGCTCGATCGTGACCGTGGCGTCGATCAACGCCTGGGTCGCCGGCCCCGGCTGGGCGTCCTACTGTGCGTCGAAGGCCGGCCTTGCGATGCTCACCGCCAGCATCGCGAACGACTACGGGCCGCAGGGCGTCCGGGCCAACTGCGTCTGCCCGGGTTGGGTGAGAACACCCATGGCGGACGAGGACATGGACGAGTTCGCCTCGGAGTGGAACACGGATCGCGACGGCGCCTACCGCCTGACCACCTCCTCGACCCCGCTCCGCCGGCCCGCCGAACCGGATGAGATCGCTTCAGTGGTGGCGTTTCTGGCCGGGCCCGGGGCGAGCTACGTGAACGGCGCGGCGATCCCCGTCGACGGTGGGGCGATGGTCGTCGACGGCACGGCGGTGCCCTTCCAGGGGCCCGGCCCCGGAGTCGCCGCGCGCGGCGTCCGTCCTTGATTCCGTCCTCCCTGTGACGGACAATCCCCGCCAGCGTGAGGGTCTTCTTCGCGACGGACATCCACGGGTCCGAGACGTGCTGGCGCAAGTTCCTGAATTCCGGCACGCACTACGAGGCCGACGTGATGATCCTCGGCGGCGACATGACCGGAAAGGCGCTCGTGCCGGTGATCCACGACGGCGGCGAGCGCTGGCACGGGACGCTCCAGGAGCAGCGCCGCGAGCTCGCGGGAGAGGACGCGGTCGTGGACTTCGAGCAGGACGTGCACCGGCGCGGCTACTACCCGGTCCGCACCACGCCTGACGAGCTCGCCGAGCTCGAGTCCGACTCGGAGCGGCTCGACGACCTCTTCCACGCCGAGATGCTCGGGACGGTCGAGCGGTGGATGGCGATGGCCGATGAGAAGCTCGCCGGCCAGAAGCAGCGCGTCTTCGTCTGTCCGGGGAACGACGACCAGTTCGAGGTCGACGAGGTCCTCGCCGCCGCAACCCGGGTCGAGCTCGCCGAGGGCCGGGTCGTCGAGGTGGGCGGCTACCAGATGGCGTCGACCGGCTGGTCGAACCCGACTCCGTGGCAGACCTACCGGGAGGAGCCCGAGGACGTCCTGCTCGACCGGATCCGGAGCGTCACCACGCGCCTCACGAACCCGCCGGAGCATGTCATCCTGAACCTCCACTGCCCGCCGTACGCGTCGGGCCTCGACGACGCGCCGGGCCTGAACGAGGACATGACCCCGAAGCACGGCGGCCACGCGCCGGAGCCGGTCGGCTCGAAGGCGGTGCGCACGGCGATCGAGGAGACGAAGCCGGCCCTCTCGCTCCACGGCCACATCCACGAGGCCCGCGGCCACACGCGGATCGGCGACACCCTCTGCATCAACCCCGGGAGCGCCTACGAGCAGGGCGAGCTCCTGGGCGCCCTGATCGAGCTGAACGGCAAGAAGGTCAAGAATTTCGTGCTGACGTCAGGCTAGGAAGGGAGGGGCTTTGGCTAGTGCAGACATGCCCGTGGAGCGCACGATGTTCGTGCGCAAGGCCACGGGCCTGGTGAAGGGGTGGTCGGTCTTCGACGCCTTCATCTACTCGGCGTTCGCCATCAACCTGATGGCGCTCGGCTTCGGCTACGCATTCACGACGACGGCATTCATCCCCAAGGGCGCCCTGATCGCGGCCATCATCCTCTCCGGCCTGTTCATCGTCTTTGAGGTGCTCGTCTACGCCTCGATGATCGCCGTCATGCCGCGCGCGGGCGGCGACTACGTCTGGCAGACACGCGTGTTCGGCGGCGGCGTCGGCTTCGTTCTCGCCGCGACTGGCTGGTGGTTCATCCTGTGGCACTGGGTGCCCATCTACGCCCAGATCCTGTGCGTCGAGGTGCTGCAGCCGCTGCTCACGATCCTCGGCTACACGGGCACGAGCCCGCTGCACGCCGACTGGTGGCCGTACTCGGCCACCAACGGGTCAGGCATCTTCGTCGCCTCGCTGATCACGGCCGGCATCGCCACCGGGGTCGTCGCCATGGGGATGCGGCTCTACGCGCGGGTGCAGAAGTGGTGCTTCTACGGCGGCATGCTCGGCCTCGTGATCATGCTGGCGATCTTCCTCACGCACTCGAAGTCCGACTTCATCGCCGCCTACAACACCAGCGCTCACAACCTGTACGGCGTCAACGGCGACGCGTACCACGGCCTGATCTCGGCCAGCGACAAGGCCGGGACGTCCACGTATCCGGGCTTCGGCGACTTTCCGTTCAAGGAGACGTTCCTGCTCGTGCCGTTCATGCTCTTCTACAACCTGTGGCCGAACTGGGGCGCGACGCTCTACGGCGAGGTGCGCGGAGCGTCGGACTTCCGCAAGAACATCTACGCGATGGGCGGGGCGCTCCTCTTCACCACCGTCGTGGTCGTGGTCACGTTCGCGGCGATGGCGCACGCGATCGGCTTCGAGACCTACGGGATCATGAGCTCGGCGTACTGGGCGTACTTCGCGGCGCCGCTCGCCATCTTCCCGTATCCGGGGACGATCGCGGCCTTCTTCTACACGAACGAGCTCGTCCAGGTGGTGCTCATCCTGCTCCTGTCGCTGTGGTTCTTCGGCTGGGCGGGGAGCGTCTTCCTGAGCTCGACGCGGATGATCTTCGCCGCGGCGTTCGACCGGGTGCTCCCGGAGTGGGCGGCCAAGGTCGACGACCGCACGCACGCGCCGCTCGGGGCGCTCGCACTCATGCTCCTGCCGTCGATCCCGATCAGCGCGCTCTACGCGTACAGCACCAAGTTCTACTCCTACACGCTGGACGCCACCCTCGTCATCGCGATCACCTACTTCGGCACGACGCTCGCGGCCATCGTGATGCCATGGAGGAAACCCGAGATCTACCGGGCGTCGCCGATCGCCAAGTACGAGGTGGGCGGCATCCCGCTCGTCACGCTCGCCGGGCTCGTCTTCGGCGGGTTCCTGGTGTTCTGCCTCTACAAGTGGTTCTTCGACGACGCGTACTTCGTCAACAACTTCGACTCCAAGATCTACATGCTCGCGCTCTACGTGCTCGCCCTGGTGGTGTACGTCGCCTCGAGGTTGATGCGGCGCAGAGAGGGGATCGACCTCGCCCGGATCAACGCCGAGATCCCGGTCGAGTAGCGGCATCGCGGCCGGGCCGGCGCTCATCGCCGGCCCGGCTCGGGCCGTTGACAACATCCGACGTCTGCGGGATGATCGCCCGGTCTAGACCGCGCCCGGCCGGGCGCCGAAAGGAGCGCGTATGTCGGAGCCCGTCCACTCGGACGCCCACCAGCTGGCGCAGTTCGGGTACAAGCAGGAGCTGCACCGAACGCTCGGGAGCTTCTCGTCGTTTGCGGCGGGGTTCAGCTACATCTCGATCCTGACCGGCATGTTCCAGACGGCGGCGCTCGGCTTCCTCTTCGCCGGTCCGGCGTTCGCCTGGTTCTGGCTGGTCGTCCTCTTCGGGCAGTTCATGGTCGCGCTCCAGTTCGCGGAGCTCTCGGCCCACTATCCGCTCGCGGGCTCGGTCTACCAGTGGTCGAAGCAGGTCGCCGGCAAGGCGTGGGCCTGGAACACCGGCTGGATGTACCTGTGCGCGCAGATCGTCACGGTACCGGCCGTGGCGCTGGCCTGGCAGGTCATCCTGCCGCAGATCTCGCCCAAGTTCCAGATCGTCGGCTCGTCGGCGAACTCGGGGAACTTCTTCACGAGCGACTTCGCCGAGAATGCGGTCGTCCTCGGGCTGATCATGGTCGTCTTGACAACGACCATCAACGTTGCCGGCGTGAGCGTGCTGTCGCGCATCAACAACGTCGGCGTCGCGTCAGAGCTCATCGGCGCGGCCGGTCTCGTCATCCTGTTCCTGATCCACGCCAACCGCGGCCCGAACGACGTGCTCACCAACACGGCGGGCACCGGCAGCGGCCATTCGTGGGGCTACTTCGGCGCCCTCCTGATCGGCGCGATCATGCCGCTCTACGTCATGTACGGCTTCGACACGGCCGGCTCGCTCGCCGAGGAGACCGACGACCCCAGCCGGCGCGCTCCCAGGGCGGTGCTCCAGGCGCTGGCGACGGCCGGCGTCATGGGCTTCCTGCTCATCGTCTTCGGCACGATGGCCGTGAGCGACGACCTGTACAAGGATCCGACGACGCTCGGCCTGGTCGGCATCACGAAGGACGTGCTCGGAGACACCTGGGGCAACGTGTTCCTGATCGACTGCGCGCTCGCCATCTTCGTGTGCTGCCTGGCGATCCATGCCATGTCGGTGCGGATCCTGTTTGCCATGGGGCGTGACAACAACCTGCCCGGCGGCTCGCGGCTCGCGAGCGTGTCCGGCACCCGGCGCGTGCCGGTGGTTCCGGCCGTCCTGGTCGGCGTGATCGCAATGGCGATCCTGGCGTTCAACATCTACAACCAGTACGCGTTCGAGGTCATCGTCGCGCTCGGGATCATCTTCATGTACCTGGCGTACCTGGGGGTCACGATCCCGCTCCTCCAGCGCCGGCTCGCCGGCTGGCCGGGGAACCTGCCGAGCGCCAAACGCGGGCTCTTCAGCCTGGGCGGCGCGGCGATCATCACCAACGTGCTCGCCATCATCTACGGCGCGTCGATGGCGGTGAACCTCGCCTGGCCGCGTGAGGAGTTCTACGGCGTCAAGTGGTATCAGCACTACGGCCCGATCACGGGCATCGCGGTCGTCGTGATCAGCGGGCTCGTCCTGTACTACGGCTACCAGCGGCACCGGATGGAGATCCTGGCCGAGCACCGGGCGGAGGCGCTCGCGTCGCCCGAACCGCAGGCGGCCCCCGGGACGCTGTGACGGAGGCGCGGGGAGGGCCGGGTCGCCGGCCCTCCCCGGCGCTCGGGGCGGAGGAGCTGCGGCGCCTGGTCCGCGTCGACGTGCTCGTCGCCGGGATCTCGGCGGCAGCGGCCGTGGCGGCGGTCGCCGTGCTTGCGATCGGGCGGTTGGGAGTCCTGTCCGAGACGGCGGCGGCGACCGTGGCAGTGGCCGTCGGCGCGGTGGTCGGCGCGGCCTGCTGCTTCCAGTTCGGGTCGGGGCCGCGTGTGCTGTGGCGCGACCGGCTGATCGTGATCGCCCCCGTCTTCCTCGTCGCCGCCCCGGCCATCGTCGGCCTGCACGATCTCGGTGCCGGGCCGGTGGTGGCGATGCTCTCGGGCGCCGCCGGCTTCGGGGCCGCGGTGCTCCTCGGCGGGGCGTACGCCGCCCGCCGCCGCTGACGGCCGTACCCAGGCCTTCGCCTATCCTGCCGCCCGTGAGCCAGGCGTACATCTACTCCATGTATCGCGTCCAGAAGTTCCACGGCCCGGATCGCCAGGTGCTGCGCGACATCTCGCTCTCGTTCCTGCCCGGCGCGAAGATCGGCGTCCTCGGCCCGAACGGGGCGGGCAAGTCGACGCTGCTTCGCATCATGGCGGGCCTCGACGAGCCCTCGTCGGGCGACGCCCGGCTCGCGCCCGGAGCCACCGTCGGCCTCCTGCCGCAGGAGCCGGAGCTCGACCCGGCGAAGGACGTGCGCGGGAACGTCGAGGACGGCGTCGCCGAGAAGCGCGACCTGCTCCAGAAGTTCGAGGAGCTCTCGTCCCGGTTCGCCGAGCCGATGTCCGACGAGGCGATGGCGGCGCTCCTGGAGGAGCAGGGCGAGGTTCAGGACCGGATCGACCGCACCGACGCCTGGAACCTCGACCGCCTGCTCGACACCGCCATGGACGCCCTGCGCTGCCCGCCCGGTGACGCCGACGTGGGGACGCTCTCCGGCGGCGAGCGGCGCCGGGTGGCGCTGTGCCGCCTGCTCCTCTCGTCCCCGGACCTGCTGCTCCTCGACGAGCCGACCAACCACCTCGACGCCGAGTCGGTCGCCTGGCTCGAGCGGTTCCTGGCCGAGTACGCCGGCACCGTCCTGGCGGTCACCCACGACCGCTACTTCCTCGACAACGTCGCCGGCTGGATCCTCGAACTCGATCGCGGCCGCGGCATTCCGTGGAAGGGCAACTACTCCTCGTGGCTGGAGCAGAAGGACGAGCGCCTGAAGCAGGAGGAAAGCCAGGAAAAGGCGCGCCAGAAGGCGATCCAGCGCGAACTGGA
>JAICKX010000006.1 GCA_025927685.1 Thermoleophilia bacterium
CAGCTGCGTCTCGCGGAGCGCCACGCGCGTCTCGATGTCCGACTGGCGCTGCTTCAGGTCGTCGATCGTCGTCTGCTCGCCGGCGATCCGGGTGGCCAGGATGCCGCCCGTCTGCACCTGCGGTGTGATCAGGTCGGCGAGCCGCTGTGCCAGGCCCTCGCTGGCGTACGTGCCGGTGACGTTCGTGAAGAGCTTCTTCACGTCGCTGAACCGGTTCGTCAGCATGTCGGAGAGCTTGTCCGAATCGAGCGTGAGCAGGCCCTCGATCGAGTCCTGGTTGATCGTGCCCGAGCCGACCGTCTTGCCGGTCGAGAGGCCGGCCAGGCTGAGCTGGTTCAGGTCGGGCTGCGCGCCCGTGAACGTGTCGCCGATCGCCTCGCGCAGCTGCGAGAGGATGCCGCTCAGGCCCGGGTCGGCGTTCAGCACGCCCTTCGCGCGGTCGTCGTCGGTCGTCGGGTTCACGACCTTCTGCTCCTTCAGCTTCGCGCTGATGAAGTCGACGGTCGAGTTGTACTGGTCGACGAAGGCCTGGATCTTGGACTGGACGACGTCGGTGTTCGGGCCGGGGCTTCCGACCACGACCGACGCTGCGCTCGCCATGACGCCCTTGAAGGTGAGCGTCACGCCCGGGATGGCCGTCGTGACGATGTTCGACGAGGAGGATTGGACGGCGCCGCCGTCGACGGTGTACTTCGCGTCGCGGGCGGCGAGCGACTCCGTGAAGCCGAGGTCGGTGTCGAGGCCCGAGTTGGCGGTGACGGAGATCGTGTTCGCCTCGCCGGTCACCTTGCCCGAGAGCACGAGCTTGCCGCTCACGACCGACGCGTAGACCTGGATGCCGGAGGTGCCGTTGATCTTGCCCGCGATCGTGTCGAGGCTGTCGCCCGACTTGACGGCCACGTCGACGGCCGTCCCCGAGCCGACCTTGATGTGCAGCGTGTCGTCGGAGGCGGCGGAGGCCAGCGCGGTGGACTGCGTCACCTGGTGCGCGCGCGCGAGCTGGGTCACCTGCACCTGGTAGCCGCCGGGCGCGGCGCCGCCCGTGCGGACGACCCCGACGTTCGCGGCGTCCGAGGAGGTCACCGACTGGACGTCGCCCCACGTGGAGACGTCCCGCAGGCCGGCGATCGCCGTCTGCAGGTTGGTGAGGCGGGTGTTCACGTCCCGTAGCGCGTTCTGGCGCGCCTCCTCGACGTGCTGCTGCTGGAGCGCGCGCACCTCGGGCTGGCGCTCGATCGCGAGCAGCTGCCCGATGATCGTGTTCGTGTCGAGCCCCGACGCGATGCCGCCGATGTTGAAGAGCGGCGCCGCGGAGGTCGATGCGGTGACGGTGGAGGGGAGGTCGGCCATGGGCTATCCGAGCTGGTCGACGATGAGGCCGCCGCCCGAGAGGGTGTCGAGCAGGCCGCGGACGGGGATCTCGCGGATCACCGAGCCCTCGCCGTTCACCACCTGGACCCGGACCGTGCCGGCCTCGTGATCGACGTCGAAGTGCAGGTTCACCTGGCGCGAGGAGAGCTCCTCGATGACGCGCGCCGCGACGTCGAACTCCTGCTGCACGGCCGCCGGAGGCGTCCCGTGGTCGTCCTCGACGGCGCGCAGCACCGGTCGCGCCGGCGGCGCAGTTCGCTGTGTGGGCTTCGAAACGCCCGAGATAGGTGCAGGGCCGTATTCCATTACGTCGATCCTCCCCGGTCCTTCCATGGACCACGAGTTCACCGAAATTATCGGCGCGAGATCAACGGAGTTTAGGCAGCTTGCGGGAATGCTCTTTTAATAGACTCGTGGAGCGAGGCCGCGGCGGCGTTCCCCGGCTCGAGCGAGACCGCCTCGGCGGCGAAGCCGCGCGCGTCCTCGGGCAGGCCCTTGGCCACCGCCACCTTGGCGAGGCCGATCATGGCCCGGACGTCCGGTGCGCTCTCGGCGACGGCGATCCACTCGTCGGCGGCGGCGCCGAGGAACCCGCGCCGCAGGTACATGGTGGCGAGGTACTCGTGCCGCTCGCGCGGATCGACGGCGACCGTTCCGAAGACGCCGAGGAGGACGGCGAACGCGTCGATCTCCTGGACGCGCAGGAGCGCCTCGAGGAACGTGCCCGCGACCGGGCCGGCGGCGGCCGGAAGCCAGCTGGGGGGCGCGTCGCCGCGGACCGCGGCGGCCCAGGCGCCGAAGAGCTGCACCTCGTGCCCCGGCAGCGCGGCCGAGCTGTCAGAGACGATCCGCTCGAGCCCGGCATGATCGCCGGCGACGGCGGCCGCGAACACCTCCACCTCGACCGCGGCCGCGCGCAGGGGCGAGTCGGCCGGCTCGGCGGCGGCCTCGGCGGCGGCCTCGGCGTAGCGCCGCTGGGAGAGGAGCGCCTCGGCGAGGCCGATCCGCGCGGCCGAGTTGGCGGGCTGCGCGGCGAGCACTCCCCGGAACCAGGCCTCGGCATCCTCCGCGCGACCGGTCTCGTAGAGCGCGGTCGCGGCGAGCAGGCGGGCAGAGGGGCGGTCGGGAACGATCTCGGCGATGTCGGCCAGCGGAGCGCCGCGGCCGGCCAGGATCCCGGCCAGCGGCAGGACGGGCCCGGCGTACGCGGGGTGCTCGTCGAGCGAGCGCCGGTAGAGCGCCTCGGCGCCGGCGGCGTCTCCCTGCGCGGCGTGGATCTCGGCCAGGGCGGTCAGCGCCAGGAACGTGCCGCTGCCGACCGTGGCGGCGTACTGGTGGGGGGCGTCGCCCATCTCGAGGCAGCGCTCGGCGAGCTCGCGGGCCCGGTCGAGGTCGCCCTGCTCGCGGGCGGAGAGCGCGGCCTCCATCACGAGGTCGGTGTGGTCGGGATAGGCCGCGAGGCCCTCGTCGACCGCCTGCACCGCCGCGGCGTGATCGCCGGCCTCGCGCCGGGCGCGGGCCGCCCGTGAGACGAGGAGCGGCACGTAGCCGGCCGACGCCATGCCCGGCACCGACCGCAGCGACTCCCACGCGCGGTCGAAGTGCATGCGCGCCTTGTCCGCGTCGCCGAGCGCCAGGTACTCGGAGCCGAGGTTGTAGTCGTTGAACGGGCTCGGGTTCTCGCGCGCCTCCTGCTCGAGGAGCTGGATGTTGCGCTGCGACTTCTCCTTGGACGCGATCCGCTGGTTCAGGTAGCCGTAGTGGCGGACGCGGATCGTGGTCGTCTCGAACCGCTCCGGCAGGTACATCGGCATCGTGTGCGTCTTCTGCTCGTGGATGCGGCCCTCGAACCGGTACTCCGGCCGCCGCCGCCACAGCCGCAGCGCCAGGTGGGTCGTGGCGGAGCCGGTGTCCTCGCCGCCGGTGTAGTTCGTCTCGACAAGGTTGAAGCCCTCGCGCCAGGTGCGGCTCACGAGCTCGCGCAGCCTGGGGGCATCCTCGGCCTCGAGGTGCTCGTCGGCGTCGAGGTACATGATCCAGTCGCCGGTCGCGTTGTCTATCGAGACGTTGCGGGCGTCGGAGAACGAGCCGTTCCACGGGAAGTGGACGACCTTGGCCCCGAACGACTCGGCGATCTCGACGGTGCGGTCGCTCGACCCGGTGTCGACGACGATCATCTCGTCGACGACCCCGCGGAGCGGCTCGAGGCACCCGGGCAGCATCTCCTCCTCGTCCTTCACGATCATGCACAGCGACAGCCTGAGGCCCTGCACCGGCCGGGCCTGGGCGGCGACCCTGCGGCCGCGGGCGGCCAGGCCGCGCATGCGCGCGCCGAAGGCGCCCTTCAGGCGGCCGTTCGAGCGCTTGCGGATCTTCGCCTGCTCGAGGTTGGCGGCCGCGAACGGCAGGTTCGGGTCGAGCCGAAGCGCCGCCTTGAAGAGGTCCTCGGCCGCGGCGGCCTCGAGCAGCTCGTACAGGAAGACGCCGGCGTGGTTCAGGAGCACCGGCTCGCGCGGCTCGTCCTCGAGCGTGTCGAGGAGCGCGGCGGCGGTGACGACGAACGGGGCGACCCAGGCGTCCGAGGACGCGGGCCGATAGGAGAGGACGGCCTCGACGATCCCGCACCGGGCCTGGTAGGCGCGCTGGCGGTCGTCCCACCCGGCGAGCTCGGCGAAGGCGGTCGCCAGCCGGTCGAGGTCTCCGGCGGCGAGGGCCGTGGTCGCGCCCGCCACGGTCTGCTGCACCCGGGCGCGCCAGTCGACGGCGGGGGCGGATGCGGCGGTGGACGACGGGAGGGAGGACGTGCGAAGCGCCATCGGCCGCGTATTCGGCCATCCGTTCCAAGCCTTTAGCCGTAGACCGGTTTGTGCCGGGACCGCGGGTGCCCGCGGGCACGGCCACTACACTGCCCCTTGTCTCACCGGCCGATCTGCCGATAACGCGACCCGTGACGTCCCCCGCCCGCAAGATCTCCGTCGTCCCCGACCTGCCCTCGGTCGAGGTGTCAGACGATCTCGCGCTCGACCTGTACTACTGGATGACGCTCACGCGCGCGGTCGAGGAGCGGGCGCTCAACCTCTACCGGCAGGGGAAGCTCCCGGGGAGCTACTACACGGGCCGCGGCCAGGAGGCCATCGCCGTCGGCATCGCGCTTCCGCTCGTGCGCGGCGAGGACGGCGACTGGCTGTCGCCCTGGATCCGCGACCTCGGCTCCTACCTCGTGCACGGCGTGCCCGTGTGGCGCATCTTCGCGCAGTTCATGGGCAAGGCCGGCTCGACAACGCGCGGCAAGGACGGCAACCTGCACATCGGCGGCCGCGAGTGGAACATCCCGTGCCAGGTCTCGCACATGGCCGACATGATCCCGCTCACCGTCGGCGCTGCGCTGGCCTACAAGCAGCGCGGCGAGAAGCGGGTGGCGGTCACGAGCTTCGGCGACGCCGCCACCTCGCGGGGGGACTTCCACGAGGGCCTGAACATCGCGGCGGTGCTCGAGGTGCCGGCCGTCTTCGTCGCCGAGAACAACGGCTGGGGCTACTCGACGCCGATCTCGAAGCAGACGAAGGTCACCGACCTCCACCGCAAGGCCGCGGCGTACGGCATCCCGGCCGTCTCGGTCGACGGCAACGACGTGTTCGCGGTCTATGCCGCGCTGAAGGCGTCCGTCGACGCCGCGCGCGAGGGCGGCGGCCCGCAGTTCGTGGAGTGCAAGACCTACCGCATGGGCGGCCACGCGGCCCACGACAAGTACGAGAGCTACATGCCGATGGAGGTGCTCGCCGAGTGGTCGGACAAGGATCCGATCAAGCGGGCCGAGGCGATCCTCCTCGAGGAGCGCGAGATCACCGAGGCGCGGCTCGAGAGCATCCGCGAGCGCGCCCGCGACGAGGTGCGCCAGGCCGTCGAGCAGGCCGAGGACGACGGCTACCCGGACGCCGCCGAGGCCCACCAGGGCGTCTTCGCGGAGACGGCGGACTGAGGACGGCCGTGCCCGAGCTGACCTACCTCGAGGCGATCAACGCCGCCCTGCACGACGAGATGGACGCCGACCCGCGCGTCTTCTGCCTGGGTGAGGACGTCGGCCGCCAGGGCGGGGCGTTCGGCGCCACGAAGGGCATTCAGCAGAAGTACGGCGAGCTGCGCTCGATCGACACGCCCGTCGCCGAGGCCGGGATCGCCGGCGTCGCGATCGGGGCCGCCATGGCCGGGCAGCGGCCGGTGGCCGAGATGCAGTTCGGCGACTTCGTCTCGATCGCGTTCGACCAGATCGTCACCTGCGCGGCCAAGATGCACTACCGGATCGGCTGGGCCGTGCCGATGGTCGTCCGCTGCCCCAACGGCGGCGGGGTCGGCGGCGGCCCGTACCACTCGGAGAACGTCGAGGCCTGGTTCCATCACCACGCCGGCCTGAAGATCGTCTGCCCCGCCACCGCCGACGACGCCTACGGGCTCCTGCGCGCCTCGATCCAGGACCCCAACCCGGTGGTCTTCTGCGAGCACAAGTTCCTCTACCGGCGCGAGAAGGCCGACGTTCCGACCGGCGCCGACGGCCGGATCGTGCCCCTCGGGAAGGCGCGCGTGGCCCGCACCGGCAGCGACCTCTCGATCATCACGTACGCCTCGACCGTCCGCCTCTCGATGGCGGTCGCCGACACGCTGGAGGCCGAGGGCACGTCCGTCGAGGTGGTCGACCTGCGCACGCTCGTCCCGCTCGACCGCGAGGCCGTGCTGGCGTCGGTCAAGAAGACCGGCAAGGCGATGATCGTCCACGAGGACAACCTCACCGGCGGCTTCGGCGCCGAGGTGGCGGCGATCGTGGCGCAGGAGGCGTTCGAGTACCTGGACGCGCCCGTCACGCGCGTCGCCGCGATCGACACGCCGATCCCGTTCACGCCCGTGCTCGAGCGCGAGTACCTGCCGACCGAGGAGGACATCCTGCGGGCGGCCCGAGAGCTCGCCGCCTACTAGAACTTTCCTGACGGCTCCCAGGACATCCGGCTCAGGGAGTCGAACTCCCGTCTTTGGCATCCCCCAGACGGGGGAGGGCGGTTCCGAGGGCCGCCGATACAATCGAGGCGCCCACGGAAGGGCCGTCCCGGGAGCACATAGGTGCGGTTTCGTCACAAGCTTTCCATCGTCCTGATCGGGCTGGCGCTGGTGCCGCTGGTGTCCGCCGGCTTCCTCGTGCTGCGCCTGCTCCAGCACGACAAGGTCGCGAACGTCGACAACGGCCTCGCGACCGCCGTCACCGCCGGCAGCCAGGCCTGGGATGCCCACGTCGCCGCGGCGAACACGCTCGCGGCCACGGTCGCCGCGAACGTGCAGGTCCAGTCCGCGGCCCGTGGCAAGGTGCACCTCAGCGAGAAGACGCTGGCCGGCTTCGTGCCCCCCGGCTCGCAGAACGACCTCCACGTCGCCGGCGTCGCGATCCAGCGCAACGGGCGGATCACGGCGGGCGACCTGCCGCAGACCCCGTACCTCGAGGGCTCCGTCTCGATCGACAAGTGCAGCAACTGCCGGGTCGTCGTCGCCGTCCCGTTCGACGCGACGCTGCTCGACAGCCTGAGCGTCGGCTCGCCGGCGGACGCGCTCCAGGGGCTGGGGGTCGTGGTGAACAACAGGATCGTCGCGTCCACACGACAGTTCTCGGGCGGCGTCGAGGGCATCGGCGTCGGCGAGCCCGCCAACGCCCAGGTCGAAGGCGTGTCCATGCGGGCGCTGTCGGTGCCCGTCCGCTGCAGCCAGGCGCACGCCTGCTCGCTCGTCGCCCTGTATCCGCGCTCGGCGCTCGACGACGCGATCGACTCCCAGCGCCTGAAGATCCTCGTCCCGCTGATCCTGCTCGCCCTCATCATCGGCGCGCTGGCCTTCGCCGCGGCCGACTGGATGTCGAGGGCGCTCAACGACCTCGCCGAGCGGGCGATGGTGCTCGCGCGCGGCGGCGCGCGCGGCGACGAGCTCGACCAGCTCGGGGCCGCGATCGACCAGATCTCGAGCGAGCTGTCATCCCGGGTCGGCGAGCTCGAGGCGGAGCGCGGCCGGTTCAAGGAGACGCTTCAGCGCTACGGCGAAACGCTGGCGGCGACGCACGACCTGAACGCCCTCGTCGGCGCGGTCCTCGATACGGCCGTCCAGGCCACCAGGGCCCGCGGCGGCCGCCTGCTGCTCTACGACCCCGAGCGCGGAGAGGCGATCGAGCAGGCCCGCATCGGCACCGCCCGCGGGTCGCGCACGGACCTCCCGATGGTCGTGGCCGCCGGCATCGGGCTCGAGGGCGAGGCGCTCTCGGCCCACGAGCCGCGGGTCGTCCAGGCCCCTCGCGCGATGCTGGCCGTCCCGATCCTGCGCGAGCACCAGCTGCTCGGGCTCGTCACCACCGTGGACCCCGAGGACGGCGGCTTCGGCGACGAGGACATCGAGTCGCTCTCGGCCCTGGCCGTCCAGGCCGGCGTGGCGATCGAGAACGCCCGCCTGCACCGGGTGGTCGAGCGCCAGGCCGTCACCGACGCTCTCACCGGGCTCTCGAACCGGCGCCAGTTCTACGAGGTGCTGGGCCGCGAGTACGAGCGGGCCCAGCGGTTCGGAACGCCGCTCTCGCTCATCCTGCTCGACATCGACGACTTCAAGCAGATCAACGACACCCGCGGCCACCTCGCCGGCGACGCCGTGCTGCACGGGGTCGCGACGACCCTCGCCGAGCTGATCCGCGAGATCGACATGGCGGCCCGGTACGGCGGCGAGGAGTTCGCGATCCTGCTCCCGCAGACGGCCCAGGACGGCGCGGCCCAGCTCGCGGAGCGCCTCCGGCGCGAGATCGCCACGCGCCCGATCCGGTTCGGCCCCGACGAGATCGAGGGCATCACCGCCAGCTTCGGCGTCGCCGCCGGACCGGAGGACTCGATGACACAGATCGACTTGATCGCCTCGGCGGACGCCGCGCTCTACCAGGCCAAGCGCGACGGCAAGAACCACGTGACCGTCGCCGAAGCCTGGTAACGGAGCGGGGGAGACGGCCCTTCCCGCGTCCCGAAGCGGACGCATCGCCCGGGCACTTGGTAGACTTGGCCGCGCGTTTTCGTGCCAGTGACCACTGATCGGGAGGACGGTGGATGACTACGAGCGGTTCTTTGTTTGCTTCCGCGATCGAGCATCACCTCGAGCTGAAGCGCCGAAATCGGCATCTTGATGACAACCTTTCGCTGGAGGAGTTCCGGGACGACGACCCGTTCGAGAACCATCCCCTCTTCAAGACCGAGGCGGACGCCCGGCGTGAGGAGGAGGAGACCGGCGAGCACCCCGTTGTCGCCGACCTGACAGAGGACACGGAGTCCATGCCCGCCGTGCAGGCTCACGGTGAGCCGCGCGGGTGGATGGAGACCACCCAGGCAACGGAATTCTCCTGGGATTAGCGTCGGCCTGACGCGGCGCCCGGGGCACGAGGGACACACACCGAACGCATGGACGAGCTGGCCGCCGTCATCCGCCCGCCCGAGGCTCCCGGCGACCGCTACCTGAACCGCGAGCTGTCCTGGCTGGATTGGGACCTGCGCTGCCTGGAGCTGGCCGAGGACGAGTCCTGGCCGCTGCTCGAGCGCGTCCGCATGTGCTCGATCGTGGCCGCGACGCTCGACGAGTTCTTCATGATCCGCGTGGCGGGGCTCGAGGGCCAGATCGCCGCCGGGCTCGCCGTCCGCTCAGTCGACGGGCGCACTCCGGCCGTGGCCCTGGCCGAGATCCGCGAGCGCGTCATCGCGCTGCGCGCCCGCCAGGTCGCGCTGTGGGAGGACGTGCTCATGCCGGCGCTCCGCGGCGAGGGGATCGAGATCTGCTCGCTCGAGGCCTGCTCGGAGTCCGAGAAGGCGGCCGTCGGGGAGTGGTTCGAGCGCAACGTCTACCCGGTGCTGACGCCGCTGGCCGTCGGGCCCGGGCAGCCGTTCCCGTACATCTCCGGCCTCTCGCTCAGCCTCGGCTTCTTCGCCCGCGACCCCGTCACCGGGGAGGAGCGCTTCGCCCGGGTGAAGGTGCCGGAGGGCCTGGCCCGGTTCGTCAGCGTCGGTGACGGCGACGGGACGCGCCTGGCGCCGCTCGAGGAGGTGATCGCCCACTTCTCGGACCGGCTCTTCCCCGGGATCGAGATCGTGGAGCAGAGCCTCTTCCGCGTCACCCGGGACGCCGACTTCGAGCTCTCCGACGAGGCCGACGACCTGCTCGAGGCCGTCGAGCTGGAGCTGCGCCGGCGCCGGTTCGGCGACGTGGTGCGGCTCGAGGTGTCCGGCGGCATGTCGGCCGCCATGCGCGAGCGGCTCTGCAGCGGGCTCGGCGTGACCGAGGCCCAGGTGTACGACACGCCGGGCCTGATGGACATGGCCGAGGTGCGCGAGATCGCCGACCTCGACCGGCCCGAGCTGAAGCACGACCCGTGGATCCCCGTCACGCGCGCCCGGCTGGCCGACCCGGAGGCCTCGGCCGACGTCTTCGCGCGCATCCGCTCCGACGACCTCCTCGTCCACCTGCCGTACGAGTCGTTCGTGACGTCGGTCGAGGCGTTCGTCCGGGCCGCGGCCAAGGATCCCGGCGTCGTCGGCGTGAAGACGACGGTCTACCGCACCTCCGACGACACGGCTCTCCTGCCCGCCCTGATCGAGGCGGCCGAGCAGCACAAGCAGGCGGTGTGCCTCGTGGAGCTCAAGGCCCGCTTCGACGAGCGCCGCAACATCGAGTGGTCGCGCGCGATGGAGCAGGCGGGCGTGCACGTCGTCCACGGCTTCCCGGATCTCAAGATCCACGCCAAGACGACGCTCGTGATCCGCCGGGAGGGCGGTGTCCTGCGCCGCTACGCCCACATCGGCACCGGCAACTACAACGGCGTCACGGCCCGCCTCTACGAGGACCTGGGGCTCTTCACGGATGACGAGACGATCACGGCGGACGTCGCCGATCTCTTCAACCACATGACCGGCTTCGGCCGTCCACAGCAGTTCCGCAAGCTGCTGGTGGCGCCGTTCAACCTCCGCACGCGGCTCATCGACCACATCCGCTCGGTCGCCGACGCGGCGGCCGCGGGCAAGACGGCGACGATCAGGATGAAGGTGAACGCGCTCACCGACGCCGCCATCATCGAGGAGCTCTACCGCGCCTCGCAGGCGGGAGCCCGCATCGACATCATCGCGCGGTCTATCTGTGCGCTTCGCCCCGGCGTCCCCGGCATGTCCGAGCGCATCAACGTGCGCTCGATCGCCGGGCGCTTCCTCGAGCACAGCCGCCTCTTCGCGTTCGAGGCCGGCGACGACTCGACCTACTTCCTCGGCAGCGCCGACATCATGCCGCGCAATCTCGACCACCGCATCGAGGTGCTGACGCCGGTCGAGGACGCCCGCCTCCAGCACGAGATCGCGACCATCTTCGAGACGCTGCTCGGCGACCGCACGCAGGCCTGGGTGCTCGACCCGGACGGCGCGTGGACGCGGCTTCGGCCCGAGCGGCGCGGCACGAAGCGGGGGAGCCACGCCGTCCTCATGCGACGGGCCCGTCTGCGGGCGCGCCCGCGCAGCCGCCGCGCCACGCGGTCCGTCTAGCCATGGCTGACGCCGTCCAACTCGCCGTCGTCTCGGATCCGGAGGAGGCGTCCGTGCGTGCGGCGGCGGCGCTCGCGGCGGCGGCGCGGGCGGGCGGTTCGATCTCGCTCGCCGGCAGCAACACGCCCCGGCGGTCCTACGAGCTCCTGGCCGCCGAGCCGGGCATCGACTGGTCGCAGGTGCACATCTGGTTCGGCGACGAGCGCTGCGTGCCGCCGGATGACTCCGACTCGAACTACCGGATGGCCGAGGAGACGCTCATCTCGCGGATCGACATCCCTGCCGCGAACGTCCACCGCATCCGCGGCGAGGACGACCCGGATGCGGCCGCCGCTGCCTACGCGGACGAGATCGCGGGCGTCTCACTCGACCTGGCGCTGCTCGGACTGGGCCCGGACGGCCACACGGCGTCGCTCTTCCCCGACAGCCCGGCGCTCGACGTCCGCGACCGGCTGGCGGTGCCGGTGGTTGCCTCCAAGCCGCCGCCCCGCCGGATCACGCTCACGTTCCCCGTGTTCGAGCGGGCGTCGGCGGTGCTGGTGCTGGCGCCCGGGGAGTCGAAGGCCGATGCGATCGCGGCGGTGCTGCGCGGGCCGGACCCGCACTATCCGGCGAGCCTGCTCCCGGCCGGCCGCACGACGATCCTGACGGACACGGCCGGCGCTCCGTAGGCGGCTGACCACCGGGGTCTGACCCCGTTTTGGGGCCTGGCCCCATGGGTTCGCGGGCTCTACGCCGTATCGATGCCGCGGCGCTTCATCGCGCCCCAGCCGTTCCGGCGGCGGATCAGGTCCCACACGCCCTGGAGGCGGTAGAGGTCGACGAGCTGGCGAAACCACATGTTCTCGAACAGGGCCGCCGTGAACATGCGGCCGAGGTCGCGGCTTCGGCGGTAGTTGCGGTAGCCGCCCTCCTCGAGCCCGCAGCGCGAGCATCCCGACCGTTCCGTACCGGGCCGGAGCATCATCGATCGGTGCCGCCACAGGCTCTCCCACAGGCCGCGGTGCCAGCGGCGCCGCTGGCTCCCGAGGGTGGCCATGTCGGACGGCGCCTCGGTCCAGCACACCGGGTCGGCCGTGAACGTGATGCGGTACGGGCGGCCCTGGTCGCGCATGTGCTTGTCCATCCGCACCGTCATCTCGAGATTCTCGCCGACGGTGTCGACCCAGTAGCCGCCGACCTCCTCGACGACGTCCCGGCGGAAGAGGCCGAACGCGCCCGAGACGATGAAGAGCGCCCCGATCGCGTCCCAGGGCACGCGGCCGTACAGGAAAGGCGCGCAGGTACTCGACGACCTGGAAGCGGGCCAGATGGCCGGCGGGCATCCGCGGCTCCACGATGCGGCCGGCCTCGACGCGCGAGGAGTTCGCGACCCGCACGGTTCCGCCGACCGCGATCACCCGGTCCGGATCCTCCTGGACCGGGCGCATCATGACCGTGAGCGCGTCGGGGTCGAGGATCGAGTCGGCGTCGGTGATGCAGACGAACGGATGCCGGGCCAGGTCGACGCCGGCGTTCAGCGCATCGGCCGGCCGCCGTTGTCCTTGCGGACCAGCGTGATGTCGATGGGCTCGCCGCCGCGGTAGAGCTCGTGCACCGGCTCGTACTGGAGCAGGTTCCGCGGCGCGGGGCTGACCTGGCGCAGGCCGTGCGCCTCGATCATCCTGGCCGCCGTCTCGTCCGTCGAGCCGTCGTCGACGATCACGATCTCGAACACGGGATACCGCTGTCCGAGGAGCGACGCGACCGACTCCAGGATCACCGACTCCTCGTTGAATGCCGGCACCACGATCGAGATGCCGGGAGTGAGCGGCGAGGACAGCGCCTCCTGGTGCCAGGCCCAGCCACGCCGGCGGATGGTCTTCTTCATCCCGCGCCGGGCGAGCGGCCACAGCAGCAGGTAGCAGAGGTTGATGCCCAGTGCGTACGCCACCGACATGATGCCGATGACCTCGACCGCGGTTCTCATGCCAGGCCGGCCTGCAGCATGCTGGCCGCGTGGCGCAGGCGCGGATGGGCGTCCTCGTGCGAGCCCATGTGCCGACCAGGCCGGGAGCGATGGCCGCGAGCGAGGCGGCCGCGATCTCGGCGACCTCCGCGCAGTCGTCGTGCACGATCTCGAGCAGGCGCGACGCGTTCCTCTGGCTGCCGACGGCGGGCAGGGCGGCGGCCGCCGCAGCGCGCACGTTCCGGACCTCGTCGGCCAGGAGCTCCTCGAGCTCCGTCCCGACGTCATCGGCGCCGATGTGGGCCAGCGCCTCGCAGGCCCGCTCGCGGACGAGCGGCGCGTCGTCGGTGAGCCGATCCCGCAGCGACTCGCCGTCGCGCGGGTTCCCGAGCCGGCCCAGCACCACGACGGCGGCGGCGCGGGTCGTGGGATGCCGGGTGCCGATCAGGGCGCGGAGACCGGGGAGGGCGGCGGCGCCGATCGTGAGGACTGCGTTCGCGGCCACGGCGGGCGGCACGTGGCGGCAGGCGAGGGAGTGGAGGATCGGGATGACCGCTGCGCGGGCGCGCAGGCGGCCGAGGCTCCGGGTGGCGGCCAGGCGCTAGTCGGGATCGCGGTCGTTCAGCGCCATGAGCAGGGCCGGCTCGGCCTGGTCGCTGCACATGTCGCCCAGCGCGGCGGCGCTCTCGGCGCGGCGGTGGGCGAGCGGATGGCTCAGGCCGCGGACGGCGCGCCCGATCGCGCCGCTCGACTCGAAGTGGTCTGCGATCGCTTGGCGCGTCTCGCCGGCGAGCGACGGGGAGAGCTCCGACAGCATCGCCGCCAGCGCGGCGTCGTCCGAGCTCTCGCGGTGCTCCACCTCGTCGCCGTCGAGGAGCGCGAGCAGGACCGGCTCGGCGCGGTCGCGGGCGGCCAACTCCTGGCGGAGCCGGCTCTGGGCCTGCATGCGGCGCGCGCACGGGAGCAGCATCACGAGGAATCCGATCGCGATCAGCGCGAACGATGCGAGGAGGGGGTCCGATCCGCGCGGCCGCGGTCATCAGTTCGGCGTATCAGGGGCTCCCCGGACGGGGAGTGCGGCTGCCCGCCGCGTGGAGGGCGTGCTCGACGATCTGGCGCTGCGTCGCCCGGTCGAGCGTCTCGAACCGCATGCCGTAGATCGAGCGCCCGTCCCGGGCCCGCTGCTTCCACATGATCTCGGCCAGGGCGTCGACGCGATACGCCGGCTCGTCGACGTCGAACTGGATCGTGATCCGGTCGCCGATCTCGCACGCGGTGGGCGTGAGGATGCGCGCGCCGTCGGCCGCGATGTCGATCGTGGCGGCCCGGAAGCGCGGCCCCCCGGACTCGGCGCGGCACCACGCGAGCACCTCGATCGGCACCCGCACCGCGGCCCGGCGCTCGGCGGCTCGCCGATCTTCCGCGAAGACCCAGCGGACGATTCGCTGCTCGATGTAGCGGTCGAGCCCGTCGAACCGGACGGCGTAGGTCGGGCGCGTCGGGGACTCCTCGAGCCTGACGACGGTGGCGTCGACGAAGACCAGGAACGTCGGCCCCTCGAAGCGGATCTCGAGGCTGAGCCGCTCGCCGAGCTCGACCGGCTCCTCGCCGAGCATCTTCGCGCCGCCCGCCGAGAGGTCCACGGTGCGGGCCTTGAACGGCGTGCCGCCGCGCCTCGGCTGCACCTCGACTGCGAAATCAGCCGAGACACGAAGGAACTTCCTCCGGTCGTTCTGCACGCCTGCTCCGTCGTCCGTCGGGCCGGGAATCGATGGGGACTTTATTCGGAGCGACTTTGGCCGATAAGGCGCGCGATGAGGCGAACCCCCCGAGAGGAGAGTCGATCATGACCGACGCCGCCACGGTGCTCGTCGCCGACGACGAGCCGCACCTGCTCCGCCTCGTGAAGTTCCGGCTGGAGCGCGAGGGCTACAACGTCATCACCGCGACGGACGGCGAGGCCGCCCTGGAGCTCGCCCGCAGCGAGCGCCCGGACCTGTGCGTCCTGGACGTGATGATGCCAAAGCGCTCGGGCTTCGAGGTGCTGAAGGCCCTGCGCGAGGACGAGTCACACCGCGGCATGAAGGTGATCATGCTGACGGCCCGTGCGCAGGACCGCGACGTCGATGCCGGGTTCTCGCTCGGCGCCGACGACTACCTGACGAAGCCGTTCTCGCCGCAGGAGCTGCGCGTGCGGGTCGGCGCGCACCTCGCGAAGCGCTAGCGCGCCCGGATACGCTCGCGCGGTGGACCGCCGCGCCGACGCCATCGCCGCCGCCCTCGGTCAGGGGGGCGAGGTGGCGTTCGTGCGCGCGCCCGGCCGCGTCAACCTGATCGGCGAGCACACCGACTACAACGGCGGCCGGGTGCTGCCGATGGCGCTCGACCTGGACTGCCTCGTCGGGTTCCGACCGCGGCCCGACGGCGCGGTCCGCGTCGCCTCCCTGGACGCGCCGGGCGAGGTCGGGCGATGGGTCGAGGCGCTCGTCGCCGAGCTGGCCGTGGAGGGGCGGGCACCGGCCGGGATCGACGCCGTCGTCGCCTCGACCGTCCCGATCGGATCGGGGCTGGCCTCGAGCGCCGCGCTCGCGGTGGCGCTCGGGATGGCGCTCTGCCGCGTCGCCGGCCTCGAGCTCCCGCCGACGGCGCTGGCGGAGGCTTGCCGGCGCGCCGAGGAGCGGGCCACCGGGGTGCCCTGCGGCCCGATGGACCAGCTGGTCGCGGCGCTCGGCCGGCCGCGTGAGCCGCTTCTCATCGACTGCCGCGACGTGTCGGTCGAGCGGGTCGCGCTCCCGCCCGGCGCGGTGGTCGTCGTGGCCGACTCGGGTCTCCGCCGCTCCCTCGCCGACGGCCGCTACGCCGAGCGGCGGGCGGCGTGCGAGGCCGCGGCGGCGCGTCTCGGCGTTGTGTCGCTCAGGGAGGCGACGGCCGCGGACGCCGCGGACGACCCGATCGCCCGCCATGTGGTCTCCGAGAACGAGCGGGTGGTGCGGATGGTCGCGGCGCTCCGTTCGGGCGACCTCGAGGCGGCGGGTGCCGTCCTCACCGACGGCCACCGCAGCCTGCGCGACGACTTCGCCGTCTCGACCCCGGAGCTGGACGCGCTGGTGGAGCGCATGCTCGGCCTTGGCGCATACGGCGCCCGCCTGACCGGCGCCGGGTTCGGCGGCTGCGTGGTCGCGCTGGGCGGCCGCGACCTCGCCGGCCGGGTCTCGTGCGACCCCGCCGTGGTCTGCCTGCAATAACGGTGCCAGGCACGTGAAAAAACGGGGTCAGACCCCAATTTTTCAGATGACGCAGCCGGGCGTCAGAACCGTGGGGTCAGACCCCTATGCCGCCGGCGCGCGGTGGCGGGCGTACCAGGTCGAGTAGCCGCCCTCGTATGCGCGCGCCTCGCCGCCCTTCACCTCGACGATCCGGTCGGCGATCCGGTCGAGGAAGTAGCGGTCGTGCGAGACGGCGATGACCGTGCCGTCGTAGGCCTCGACCGCGGCCTCGAGCGTCTCGACCGAGTCGATGTCGAGGTGGTTGGTCGGCTCGTCGAGGACGAGGAAGTTGGCGCCGCCGCGCATGAGCAGGAGCAGCTCGAGCCGGGTGCGCTCGCCGCCCGAGAACGACGCCACCGGCTGCCGGCACTGCTCGTAGGTGAAGAGGAACCGCAGGAGCGCCTGCACTGCCTCCTCCTCCGTGCACGGCTTCTGGGCCCGCAGGATGTCGACGGGCGTGCGGCCCGGCGGCGCCGGGGCGTGCTCCTGGGCCAGGTAGCCGAGCCGGATCGAGGGGCCGCGCCACACGTCCCCCTCGGTCGGCGGCAGGAGGCCGGACAGCGCCTTCACGAGGACGCTCTTGCCGCTGCCGTTGCGCCCGATGACGCCGATCCGCTCTCCACGGAAGACCGTGAGGTCGACGTCGAGGAGGACGGGATCGTCGTCGAAGGCGACGCTCACGCCCCGCAGCTCGGCCACCCGGTTCCCGCCCCGCTCGCCGCTTCGCAGCGCCAGCCCGATCTTGCGCCGCTCGAGCACGGGTCGCTCCACCTTGTCCATCCGGTCGATCCGCCGCTGGGTGTTGCGCGCGCGGATCGTGTGGCGGCGGTCGTCGATCATGCTCGCCCACTGCTTGTAGCGCCGGATCGCCTCCTCGAGGCGGGCGATCTCCTTCTGCTGGGCGGCGAACGCCGCCGCCTGCTGCTGGAGCTCGAGCTCTCGGGCGGCGTGATAGGCGGAGTAGTTCCCGGGCCACATCCGGATCGCCCCGCGGTCGAGCTCGGCGATCGCGGTCACCGTCTCGTCGAGCAGGTAGCGGTCGTGCGAGACCATGACGACCGCGCCGGCGAACTCCCCGACCAGCTGCTCGAGCCCGTTTCGGCGGACGGCGTCGAGGTGGGTCTCGGGCTCGTCGAGCAGGAGGAGATCCGGCCCCTGGGCGAGGCAGGCCGCCAGCGCCACGAGCTTGCGCTTGCCCCCCGAGAGCTCGGCATGGGGCCGCTCGACCTCGCCGTCGGCCAGGCCGAGCATCTCGAGGTGCCCGCGGACGGTGCCGTCGAAGGCGTGGCCGCCGAGCTGGTCGTACTCCAGGATCAGACGCTCCTGACGGTTGATCGCCCGCTGCATGACCGCCATGTCGGCGATGGCCTCGGGGCTTCCGATCCGGGCCGCGGACTCCTCGAGCTCGCGCTCCACCCGCGCGATGTCCGGCCGGGCTGCGTGGCAGATCTCGATCGGCGTGCGCGGATCGGGGCCCACAAGCTGGGGCAGGTACGCGGCAACGAGCCCTCGCCGCCGGACGGCCGGGGACGAATCCGGCTCGTCGAGCCCCGCGAGGATGCGAAGGAGCGTGCTCTTGCCCGAGCCGTTCTGGCCGATCACGCCGATCCGGGCCCGCTCGCCCACCTCCAGGTCGAGCCCTCGGAGCACGGTCCGGCTGCCGTACGACTTGACGGCGTCGCGCAGGGCGATGAGCCTCATCGCGGGTCGGTGCAGAGCTCGCCGTGCGAGCGGCTGAGGCACACGAGACCGCGCAGCGAGCCGTCTCGATCGACCACTGCGAGCCGGTCGGTGCCGGCCGCCTCCATGCGCTCGAGCGCGGCTGCGACGGTGTCGTCCTGCGCGGCCGTCCCGCCGGCTGTCGAGGCGACGGCCGAGATCGGCGCCGCGTCGTCCACGCCCTCGATGTCGGACCGCGTCAGCTCGCCGGCGTAACGGCCGTCGTCGGCGACAAGCGCCGTGCGCACGCTCGCGTTCTCGAAGAGCCTGCGGGCGTCCGCGACGGTTGCCGTCGCCGGGAGCGTCTTCGGCTTGGAGATCATGACCTCGGCGACGGTCATGGCCTCCGCCTCTTCGAGGGTGACGTGGCTGGTTCCCATCGCCGCAGAAGTGTACTGTCGGGGGCCCGGATGATCGAGCTGCCGGATACCCCGCTCACGCCGTTCGTGCTCCGCCATGTCGAGCGGCTCGGCCGGAAGGCCGCGCTGGTGGACGCCGGGTCGGGCCGTGCGATCACCTACGGCGACCTGCCGGCCGAGATCGCGGCGGCGGCCGGTGGCCTGGCTCGCGCCGGGCACGCCCCGGGCGAGGTTGTGGGCGTCGTCCTGCCGAACCTGCCCGAGTTCGCGGTGGTCTTCCACGCCGTGCTCGAGCGGGGCGGGGTCGTCACCCCCGTGAACCCGGCGCTCACGCCCGCCGAGATGGCCCGGCAGCTGGAGGATGCGCGCGCCCGGTACGTCATCACCTCGGCCGACCGGGCGGCGACGGTGTCGGAGGCGGCGGGTGACGCGCCGGTGCTCCTCCTCGGATCGCCCGACCTGCGGGGCGCGGAATTGGCCCCGGAGCCCTCCGGTCCGGACGACCTGGCCGCACTTCCGTACTCGAGCGGGACGACCGGCTTCCCGAAGGGCGTCATGCTCACGCATCGGAACCTGGCGGCGAACATCGTCCAGGTGGAGGGCGTCTTCCGCTGCGACGAGGACGACGTGCTGCTGGCCGTCCTGCCCTACTTCCACATCTACGGCCTCACGGTGAACATGAACTTCGCGCTGGCCCGCGGCGCGACGGTCGTCACGATGGCGCGGTTCGAGCTCCAGGCGTTCCTGGAGGCGATCGAGGCCCATCGCGTGACGCGGGCGTTCCTCGTGCCCCCGATCCTGCTCGCGCTCGCCAAGCACCCGCTGGTCGACCGGCACGACCTCTCCTCGCTCGACGTGATCGTGTCGGGCGCGGCGCCGCTCGATCCGGGGATCGCCGCCGTCGTGGCGGAGCGGCTCGGGTGCCGGGTGGTCCAGGGCTACGGCCTGACCGAGACCAGCCCGGTCACGCACCTGCCGCCGGAGGGGCCGGTCATGGTGGCGAAGGCCGGGTCGGTGGGGCCGCCGATCCCGGGGACGGAGTGCAGGGCGGTCGACATCGAGTCGGGTGGGCGGCTCGCCGCGGGCGAGGACGGCGAGATCGTGATCCGGGGGCCGCAGGTGATGCGCGGCTACCTGCGCGACGAGGCGGCGACGGCCGCCGCGATCGATGCCGACGGCTGGTTCCACACCGGCGACATCGGGCACGTCGACGCCGACGGATGGCTCTTCATCGTCGACCGGCTGAAGGAGCTGATCAAGGTGCGTGGCCTGCAGGTCGCACCGGCCGAGCTCGAGGCCGTGCTCCAGTCGCATCCGGCGGTCGCCGACGCGGCCGTCGTGCCGTCGCCCGACCGCCACGGCGGCGAGGTGCCGAAGGCGTTCGTCGTCCTGCGCGGCGAGGCCGACCTCGACGACCTGCGCGCGTACGTCGCCGACCGGGTCGCGCGCCACAAGCGCGTTCGCCGGATCGAGACCGTCGAGTCGATCCCGCGCAGCGCGTCCGGGAAGATCCTGCGTCGCGTGCTCGTCCAGCAGGAACGCGAGGCGGCCGCTTCGGGGAGCGGCCGATGAGTGCCGGCGGCCGCCTCGTGCCGCTCTCCGGCGCCACGTGGGAGGACGACGCGCCGGGGATCCGGGCGCGAGCCGTTCAGGGCGTGGACGGGCGCCGCTTCGCGATCGTCGAGTACGGCCCCGGCGCGGCGCGTGGGGACTGGTGCCTCGACGGACACTACGGCTACGTGCTCGAGGGCGAGATCGAGTACCGCTTCGAGGACCGGTCTGCGCCGCTGCGTGTTGGCGCGGGCGAGGCGTTGTGGCTCGTCGGCGGCGGGCCCGGGCACCAGGGGCACAACGTGGCGGCGGGGGCGACGACGCTGTTTCTCATCGATCCCGTGTAGGGCGTTCGGGGGTTCGACCACTCGAGCCAGGCGTGGCTCATTGCATCGAGGTCGTTCGCGGTTGCGAGTCCGTGCTTTCTCGCCGAGCGCCCGCACCAGCCATCCCTGCGACAGTCTTCTGCCCGCGCCGCGCCAAACGACGCGACGGCGTCGTCGGTGCCGTAGCAGAAGTACTTGGACGTCGCGATCACGCGGTTGAACCGCGCGGTCCGGCGACGCACGATGGCCGTCGCCCGTCTACTCCTCGCCCTCCCAGTAGTCGAGCTCCGGCCCGGGCTTGCCGAACATGATCCGCTCGCCGGCCACGCTCCGCGCGCCGATCTTGCCGCTGTCGAGGTACTCGACGATGTCGGGGGCGACGAGCGTCGAGAGCATGAGCACGCGGATCGGCGTGTCGGTGGTGTTCGTGACCTGATGCGCGCCCTCCTTGCCGCGCGGGAAGGCGACGACGTCACCTTCGCGCAGCTGCTGCTCGCCCTCGTGCGTGCGCAGCGTGGGCTCGCCGCGGAGAACGATGACCCACTCCTCGTTTGCGTGGTGCGTGTGGAACGGCCCCTGTTTGTCGCCAGGCTCGACCTCGTACATGCTCGCGCCGATCAGCTCGGCGTCGATGTGCGCGCCGACCCAGGCGTCCTTGATCCGCCACCCCTCGCGCTCCTCCGTGCGATCCCACTCGGGGTCGTCGTTGAGATTGAAGATCTTCATGGTGCCAGCCTAGACTCCGCTGGTGGCCGTCTGCCCTGCCTGCGGCCCGAGCGCGAGGAAGGCTTCGTGGATCTCGGCGCGGCGGTCGTCGCGCACGAGCAGCCGCGTGAAGGGATGCAGCCAGGCGAAGGGCTCGGCCAGCAGCAGCGCGTGCAGCCGCTGCCTGACCCCTGCCTGCTGCCAGGCGACATCCGCCGGCAGCGGGTCGAGCCGCCGCCGAAGCCGAGCTCGAGCGGCAGATGCCCCCAGGCGATCCCCGTGTGCAACACGAACAAGATCCCCTGCAGCGCCCGCCGGTCCGGGAGCCGCTTCCGACCCGGTAACGGAAACGCCGCTCCACCTTCGGCAACAGCGGCTCGATCCGCTCCCACAACTCGTCCGACACGACCCACGGCTTCGCGGCCACGGGGCCGCTTCATTCCGGTTCGAGGAATACCGAGCGGAAGCGAGGGCAGACCGCGTCGGATCGCGCTGACCGCGAGCGTCAGCGGCACGGCCACGTGGGCAACCGCATCCGCCGGATGCGTGTCCGCGTCGGCGTTGATGACAACATGAAGGCTCGGCTGTGCGACGTTCGTCTCCGAATCGTCGCTCCCGGGGTCGCCCGCCATCGGCACGATGTCGGTTCGGGGAGGTCGGTGAGGGCAAGTGCGTCGACGATGCGGGTGCGCATCTCGTCGCCGACGTGCCTTGCCGGCGCGAGTTCGAGATCGAGCCGTACGTTCGGCGCCATGGCGCCGGCATACGGGCTGCTCCTGGTCGGCCGCCCCTGGTGGAACGGTCGTCAGGAGGAGGGCGTGTCCCCCAAGAGAGCGTGACGACCACTTAGCCACCTGGTGAGTGTCAATTGCCTTTCTCGACACTTTCGATACACCCCGTGACCCACGCGCGACATCTCGCCCGCCACACTCCTACCCAGCCATGTCGTTCTACCTCCCGACGCTGTACAAGGCGCGCAAGGTGCCCACCAAGCAGGTCGTGTGCGCGATCTGCGTGGAGCGGACGCGGGGGAGGACGGAGGCCGTGGAGCTCGGATACGGGGTGCGCGTGCATCTGTGCCGGGGGCATGCGTCGCAGGAGTTCATGACGCAGCGCGGAGGCAGGGACTTCGTGTTGACGTTGCAGCGGCTGTGGCGGGCGCATGACTGCCTGACGGTCGCGCGGAGCCGGGCGCTGAGGCGGCATCTGGCCGCGTGCACCGGGGTCGAGGCACGGCCGCGGCCGGGCTCGTACACGTGGCCGTCGCTGCGGAGGGAGGCCGAGGCGGAGTTCGCGGCCGGGCGCCCCGTCAAAGCCGTGATCGCCGCGCTCCGCAGCCTGCACGCCGATGGAGCCGCCGTGCCGCCCAGCATCCGCACGATGCGGCGCTGGCACTCGGAGCGGCGCTGGCTGGCCCGCGCGCCGTGACGGCAGGAGTACCGTGCTGCGGACGGGGACGGATGACGAAGCTCGACGATGCTGACCTCGTGGCGCGGGAGTACGCGACGCTCGACCGGCTCGCCATGCGCCGGCTCGATCGAACAGGGTGGCTGCGCGGCGACGATGAGCCGTGGCTGATCGCGCTCCGCGCGGCCGCAGAGCAGCGTCCGAACCGCATCCTCGAGGTTGGCTGCGGCACCGGCGAGTTTGCCGCGCTCCTGACAGCACCGGAGGTCGTCTGCGTGGACGCCTCACCGGCGGCCGTCGACGCCGCCCGGAGCAAGGGTCTGACCGCCCACGTCGGCGATGCACAGGGGCTGCCGTTTCCGGACGCCTCGTTCGACGTCGTCGTCGCAAACTGGATGCTCTACCACGTGCCCGATCGCGCACGGGCGATCGCCGAGCTGGCGAGAGTTCTCAGGCCCGGCGGCAGGTTCGTCGGGTGCTACAACGCGCCGGATCACCTCCGTGAGCTGTGGGCGAGCGTCGGCGTGCCCGCGGACACCGGTGGCTTCGGCGCCGCAACCGGATCCGAGGAGCTCGGCAGAGCATTCGCCGTGGTCGAGGCTCGAAGAGCTGAGACCGAGGTGCTGTGGGAGAGCAGGGAGCGCGTCCAGGCATACCTCGACGCCTATCGCGAGATGTACGGCCCTCTCACGGCTCCGACCGAGCCGTACCCATTCCGCGCGACCAGGCGCAACGTCGTCTTCGTCGCCACGAAGCCCTGACGCTCAGTCGAGCGGGAAGTCCGGCCGTCCTCGCAGCGAGTCGAGGTCGCGTCCCCGTCCGCCCACGTGGCCGTGGCCGGATCGACCTCCTTCGCCCGCGTCAGGTGCGCGATCGCGTCGTCCGCCCGCCCGGCCAGCGCCTCGTAGCAGCCCAGGTGTACAGGGTCGCCGCGTTGTCGGGATACCGCTCGAGCGCGTCGCGCATGATCGCGATCGCGCCGGCGTGGTCACCCGCGCGGGCGACCGGCGCCGCCGAGAAGGACCACTCCCACGGCGAGGGCCGGAAGGCCTCGCCCGGCGCGCCCCCCACCACCAGCACCGTCGTCCCGTCCGCCACCGCGACGGCACCCCGCCGCGCGCCCGGGTCGCGGACGAAGACCAGCGTGCCCGGGCCGGCGTCGATCTCCTCGCCGGCAACGGTGAACCGGCGGTGTAGGCGTTGATGCCGAACGCCTCGATCCCGAGCGTCCTGCGCACGGCCTTCCAGCGCACGCCCGCGACCGCGACCGCCTCCATCTCGTCGAGGCCCAGCACCCCGTATGGCGCGTCCGGCCGCATGGTCGTGAGGCTACATGCCCCCGGTATCCTGTCGCCGTGGTCTCGACCGGGTCCCTGCTCGCATTCGCGGTGACCGCGTTCGCGCTGATCGTCGTCCCCGGCCCGAGCGTGCTCTTCGTCATCAGCCGCGGCGTCGCGCTCGGCAAGCGAGCGGCCGTTGCCACGGTGATCGGGAACGCCGCGGGCGCCTACTCGCAGGTGGTGGTCGTCGCCCTCGGCCTCGGCGCGATCATCGAGAGCTCCGCCGAGGTCTTCACCGCCGTCAAGCTGATCGGCGCCGCCTACGTCGTCTTCCTCGGCGTGCAGGCCATCCGCCACCGGCGCCGGCTGTCGACGGTGCTCGACGCCGCCACGGCCCCGCGCGGCACCCGCCGGATCCTGCGGGAGGGGTACGTGGTGGGCATCACCAACCCGAAGGCGGCGGTGTTCATGGCGGCCGTCCTGCCCCAGTTCACCGACCCGGCCCGCGGCCACGTGCCGCTCCAGCTGCTCGCGCTCGGGCTGGTGTTCGTCGCGATCGCGCTCGTCTCGGACAGCGTCTGGGGCCTCGCCGCGGGGTACGCGCGCGCCTGGCTGGGTCGCTCGCCGCAGCGGCTCGAGGCGCTCGGCGGGCTGGGAGGCCTCGTGATGATCGGCCTCGGCGTCCGCCTGGCGCTCGTCGGACGCCGCGACTGATGGGCACCCTCACCAGGCGGCGGCTCCTCGCGGCCGGCGCCGGCGGCATCGCCGGGGCGGGGCTCCTCGGAGCTGCCGCAGCCGGGAACCTGCACGACAACGCACGCCGGTTCCGCGACTGGGTCCTGCGCCGGCCCGACCCGTTCATCCCGGACGCCCCGGAGGGGCGCTGGACGCTCGAGTCCGTGCACTCCGCCGCCCGCGGCCGCGACGTCGACCTCTTCACGGCCGTCCCGCACGGCTACGGCGCCGGAGCCGGGCTCCCGGTCTGCCTTGTCCTGCACGGCGCCACCGCGCGGCCGCACGACTACGCGCCGTTCGGGCTGCCGCGTTTCCTGACGGCCGCCGTCAGGCGCGGCGCACCGCCGTTCGTCCTCATGGGCGCCGACGGCGGGCTGCTCTGGTGGGAGCCCGACCCCGACGGCGGCGACGATCCGCAGCGGATGGTGCTGGAGGAGCTCCCGCGCTGGGCCGGCGAGCGCGGCTTCGACGCCGGCCGGCTGGCAGGGTGGGGATGGTCGATGGGTGGCTTCGGCGTGCTGCACATCGCCGAGACCCGGCCCGGCTTCCTGCGCGGGGCGGCGGCGTTCAGCCCCGCGGTCACGCCCGGCGACGACGTCTTCAGCTCGATCGGCGAGCTTTCCGGCACGCCGCTCGGCATCTGGTGCGGCCGGGACGACCCGTTGTATGCGGACGTCCGCCGGCTGGTCTCGGCCCTGCCCCAGCGCCCCCGCGTCGCTGCGTACGCGCCGGGCGCGCACACGCGCGTCTACTGGAACAGCGTGACCCTGTCGGCGCTTCGGTTCGTCGGCGGCGTCCTCGGTCCGGCGTGAGCTACCAGCGCGCGACCCAGTCGGCCGTCCAGACGCAGGCGCCGGAATAGCCGAGGAAGCGGCCGCAGGCCCGGGCAGCACCGATGACGCGGTACTTCGGGGACAGCAGGATCGCCCGGTGCTCCGGGCTGTGCATCCACGCGCGCACGGTCGCGCGCGCTCCCGACTTCGTGCCCCATCCCCAGGCCAGCGTCTCGCCGGCGACCCAGGAGTAGCCGTTCACGTAGCCCGTCTTCAGGATGCGGTCGACCATCGTCGAGCCGCTCGGGCTCGTGTGGGAGAAGTAGTCGCGGTACACCATGTCGTCGGAGTGGCGGATGGCGGCGCTGTGAAGCGCCCGGCTGGCGTCCACCGGATCCAGGCCGTGGCGGGCCCGGACGTGGTTGATGCGCTTGACGAGGAGCTTGCGGGGCGGCGTCTGCGATGCAGAGGCGACCCCCGGCTGGGCAGCCACGGCCGCCACGATGGCGGCGGCGATGACCGTGAGTCGAATGAGCATGCCCCAACGGTCGACCATCGAGCCGGGCGTGACCATCGCCGGAGCGGCCAATTTGACTCACCGCCCGGCGGCGCGGACCCTCCCCGGAATGCCGTAGGCGACGCTGCTACGGCGCGGGCGGCGCCGGGCACGTGGCCGGGGCCGGGTCGGAGTAGGCGTCGGCGAACTTGACCGGGCCGATCGCCGTCTCCGTCCAGAAGCCGGCGTGGATCCGCCACGGGTACTGGCAGAGCGGCGCAAACCGCTCCGTCCCGTCGCCGTCGTCCCAGTAGAGCACGCAGCAGACGAGGCTGATCGCCCGGTCGCTCCCCGCCGGGAAGTACGAGGTCGCCGACGGGTAGTAGATGTGGTTGAAGACCCGGCGGCCGCCGTGCCACAGCCCGTCGCCGGTCTGGTACTGCGGCGAGAGCGCGACCCGCCACTCCGGCAGGCAGGCTCCGGCGACGGCGTTCGTCCCCACCATCCAGCCGACCACGCCGTCCTTCACGACCCAGGCCGGGTCGACGGCAGCGGTGCAGGCCGGCTCGGCGCCGGCCGGCGCCGTCGGGCTGCCGGCGCACATGGCGGCTGCGAGAGCGGCGATCAGGGCGATGCGGCGCATCAGCGACCTCCGTTCGCTGCGGCGGGTGCGGTTCCCGGCGGCGGCTCGTCGGTGACCTGGCCCCAGACGGCCTCGGCCAGGTCGCGCACCTTGTCGAGCCGCTGCCACTCCTGGCGGAGCGCCTCGCGGCAGGCGTCGTGGACGAACGGCGCGGCGTTGAAGGCCTTCGCCTCGTCCACCGGCAGGATCCGGTTGACGAGCAGGTCGACGAGCTGGCAGCAGCCGTCGAGCCGGCCCCACAGGTAGTCGTTCTGCCGGTAGCCCTCCTCGAAGAAGGCGCCGAAGTGATGCACGCCCACGCCGTAGAGCTTGCGCGTGCCGGAGGGGGGCTCGATCCCGTGCGTCTCGAGCGGGCTGATCCTGCGAACCTCGATGTTCCCGTCGCGCTCGGTGACGCCGCGCTGGAGCGTGATCGGGAAGGTGATCGCATCCCAGATCGGGAACCCGGCGTAGCGGATCAGGAGATCGCGCCGCAGCGCCGCCCGGTCGCCGACCCATCCCGCCAGGGCGGTATGGAGCTGCTCGAACGTGTCCCGCCCGAACCCGGACATGAGCGGCGCGAGCGCCGCCTTCGCCGCGGCGTGGGCGCCGGCCACATCGGCCTCGTGACGCCTGGCGAACTCCTCGAGCTCCGTGTCGGCGTCCCACTCGGGCCGCGCGTCGGGGGGCGGCACGAGCCGTCGAAGCGCGTCCGTCGAGAAGGCATGCGCCGCGGCCTCTGCGAAGCCCCGATCTGCGGCCGCCGCACGGGCGGCCCGCTCGACGGCGGCGGCCCGCTCCGCCACGACCGCCTTCACCGCGCTCACGTCCGTGCGGCTCGGTCCGTCGCTCAGGCCGTAGGCCCACGCCAGGCCGTCGCGGACGAACGCGATGCGGCGGCGCTCATAGTCGACGTCGAACGCCCGCAGGAACGGGGCCGGGTCCTGCACCTGGCTCGGCCCCGCCTGGTCGCCGACCCGCGGCAGGAGCCCTGCCCGGACGGCCGACCGGCGCATCGCCGCCCGCACCAGCTCCCGCTGAGCGGAGTCCGCCGGATAGCCGCAGGCATCGGCGGCAAGCTCGGCGAGCCCGTTCACGACCTGGCTCACCTTCACCCGGGTGTAGGTGGGCGTGAGGTCATCGCTCGCATGCACCTCCGAGCCGACCGCCTGCCACCACCCGGCGTCCACAGCGCCGGCCGGGTGCTCGAGGGCATCCGGGCGACCGGTGCCGGCGGCGATCTTCGCGACCCGCTCGCGCACGTCGTCGAACCGCTGCTCGATGACCGACCGCAGCTCGTCGGCGTCGGTGTTGCGACGGCGCACCTTCGCGACCTGGTCGCCCATCGTCTGCGAGAGCGGGATCGTCGAGATGCTGCGGAACGTCTCGGCGGCCAGGTTGCCGGGCGGGGGGACGTCGAGGTCGCGCAGCCTCAGCGCGTCGGGATGGTTCACGACGGTGGGCGACGGCTCCACGTAGACCAGCGCGCGCCGCACCTCGGATGCCGCCGTCCGGCTCCGGACCGCCGCGATGGCGGCGTCGAACGGCATGTTGTCGAGGACGCCGCCGTCGACGAACCGGCGCGCGCCGGCCTGATCGTCGCCGGGGTACCGCTCGAAGTACCGGGCCGCGACGGCGTCCCAGGCCTCGCCCTCCCCGTCGCCGTGCAGCTGCGTTCGGAAGTGCTCGAGGCTGACCGGCGCGAACGCGCCCGGGAAGGACGCCGTCGCCCGGGCCGCGAACGCGAGCATGCCGACGTCCGGGTCGAGGACGCCCTGTCCGTCGCCACGCAGGCGGAACACGTGCCGGTGCGCCTCGTCGAACACCACCTGGCGCGACAGTGGGACGGCGTCGTAGTGGCCCGCGAATTCGGTCGCCGTGACCGCCAGATCGATCCCGGTGTCGGCGAAGACGAGCCCGTCCGGCCGGGGCCGGTCGGGGCGCCGCATCTGCGTGAGCGCCTTCCAGGTGAGCCGGCACATGAGGTCGCCGGAGAGCACGCTCGGCGGCCTGTGCGTCACGAACTCCGTGACCGGCTTTCGCAGGTGGACGGCCGCCCCGATCCGCCGCGCCCACCGGATCAGCCGGCTGCGCCCGAGAAACGACGTGCTCGGAGGCGGCGTGCCGAGGGCCTTGTCGAGCGGCTCCGCGATCCCCGCCAGGCCGCGCGACTGGGCCGAAACGGCGGTGAGGAGCTGCTTCACCTTCGGGTCGAGCAGCTTCTTGAAGTCGCCCTCGGTGATCCAGAAGTCGCGGATCGCCTCCTGCGAGTAGTCGCCGTCGAGCGCCCGGGCCAGGCAGATCCCGTTGATGCCGCCTGCAGAGGTGCCCGCCACGACGTCGACGCCGACCTGGATCCGGTGCGGGTCCCCCCGATCGTCCGCCGCCTTCTCCAGAGCGGCGAGGAGGCGGCCGTAGACTGCGGCCGTGCCCGGCGGCTCGCCGGCTCCGGCCGGCGGACGGATCGCAGATCCCGTCACGACCTCCTGGATCTCGCGGGTGATCCCGCTCATGTAGATGGCCAGCGAGACGCCTCCGTAGCAGACGAGCGCCAGCCGCATCTCGAGCGTGTCTCGTGTGTCCGTCGCCATCGGCGTTCGCTCCTCAGTTGTGGACGTGGTCGCGACCTCCGCGACCGGCGAGCTCGCCGGCCCGCGCCAGGGCCGCCTCGGTGGCGAAGTGCGGGCGCAGTGCGTGGTCGCGCGCGGCCCAGCGGAGCGCGGCCTCGCCGTCGGCCTCGACCTCCGCGAAGTACTCCGCCAGATGGTGCAGGTACTGGACCTCGCCGAGTGCGACGGACTCCAGGTAGCCCGCAAGCGCCCGCTCGTGCCAGGCCCGGGCGCCGGCGTCGGCCCCGGCCCGGCCGAGCAGGTCGCCGGCCAGGTGGGCGAGCTCGGGGCGGCCGGTCCGTGCGGCGCACTTCTCGGCGAGCGCGACCGCCTCCTCCAGCCGGCCCTGCGCGGCGCGGACCTCGGCCAGCCGGCGCTCGACCATCCAGTGGCCCGAATAGGCGCGGACCGCGCGGTCGCAGCAGGCCGCGGCCTCGGCAATGCGGCCGTGGCGCAGGTGCAGGCGGCTCCGCTCACCCTCGACCCAGGCGTACGACGGAAGCTCCTTGGCCGTGATCGCGGCGGCGGCGTCGGCGTAGAGCTGTTCGGCCCGGGCCGGGTCGCCCAGCACGGCCTCGAAGTGGGCGAGCCGGGCCAGCGCGTCCCAGGAGCCCGTCTCGGCCGCGAGCCGCTCGTAGGCGCTCCTGGCGTCCTCGTAGCGGCCGAGCTGGAGGTCGACATCGGCCCGGACCGCCCGCCCGTCGGGCGAACCGGCGAGCCCGTCGCCCGCGGCGATGCTCGCCAGCGCCTCGGGCAGCTCGTGCTGCTTCAGGTGCGCCGTCGCCCGCAGGTAGCAGAGGTCGGGCCACGGCCCGAAGCGGTCGAGCTGGGCGTCGAGGACGGCCGCCGCGGCGCGCAACTCGCCGACGCCACCCGAGAGCGACGCCCGGTTCAGGCGGCAGGACGCGAGCCGGGTCGCCTCCTCGGCGTTCGCGGGGCCCGAGCCCTCCTCCCGGTCGGAGATCTCGGCCGCGAGCCGGTCCAGATCCCGGTCGGCGTCAGTGGCGGCTGCGACGGCGCTAGGCATGCGGCGCCGCCAGGTAGGGGAACTCGGGCAGGAAGTCGACGTCGTTCCGAAGCGGGTTGGGCGGCGTCCTGGGCACGATCGGCGCCGCGTCCCAGAGGGCCTGGTCGTTCAGCATCTCGAGGTGGTACGGGCGGCCGTTCAGCTCGGCCTCCATGTCGAGGAAGAGCGACAGGAACCGGGTCGCCACCTGGTCCTCGAGCCGGCGGCCGAACGGCCAGGTGCCGGTGGTGTCCATGTCGATCGCGCACGCGTTCGGGACGAAGATCTCGACGGAGCGCCGCAGCGGGATGTCGGCGCCGCTCGGGTTCCAGGAGTCGTCGGGCATGTTGAGGCGCTGGAACACCAGCCGGCGGACGCGCGGGAACGCGGTCGCCGCCAGCGAGTACGTGCGGTGCACCGAGACCGGCGAGTCGTCGTGGTCGAACGAGGTCCGGAGGCCGAGCGCGCTGATCGACGGCCCGAACCCCCAGCCCAGGTGCGCGAGCCGCTTCACGAAGTGCGGGGCGAGCCAGAAGTTGTTCGCGCCCAGCTGCCGGTTGTCCTCGCGCTCGGAGAGCCCGGCGTCGGCGAACGGCTGGCCGACCGTGTCGACGAGCTTGTAGCGCTTCAGCTCGTCGTCCAGCCTGAGCGACTCGATCAGCGCCCACGGATGCTCGATCCAGAGCGGGTGGTCCGGGATCGTCTCGACCTTGTGGGCCGCCTTCAGCACCCAGCTCTCGCCCCAGACGTTCACGATCCGGTGGCGCTCGGGCTCGCCCGTCAGGAACCGCAGCGGCAGCTCGAGCACGATCGCGTTCACGTTGCGGCCGGCCTGGGCGTCCTCGCCGCTGTAGACGAAGCGGAAGTTGCCGTCGGCGTCCCTGGCGAAGCGGTCGCCCTCCCAGGTCAGCGGCCCGGGAGGCAGGTCGATCTTCACGCCGCGGCCGAGGCGCGGGTTCTCGGGGTCGAAGTTGAAGAGGTCGTTGCCCTCCAGCTCGAGCAGCGTTTTCGGGATCGGGAGCTCGCGCAGGTCGGGGCGGGTGTGGGGCACGTGGTAGAACTGGGGCGCGTAGTTGATCGACCGGAAGAAGCCCGGCAGGTCGTTGAAGAAGGCGTCGTCACGGCCGCCGAGGAAGAGCCGGATCGCGCTCCCGTCCGGCGCCTTCTCCGTCGTGGCCTGGTCGAGCTCGACCGTGACCGAGAAGCTCCCGCCGGCGAAGCCCACGAAGTCGACCTTCGCCCGCCGGTCGGCGCCGGCCCGCACCCGCACCTCGGCCGGCCGCAGCTCGCCGAGGTACTTGTCCTTCACCGCGCCGACGTAGCCGAGCAGTGCCTCGAGGCTCCAGTCGTCGTCGGGCCACGCCACCCGCGCGCCCGTCGTCACGAGGAGCCGGTAGAGCATGTCGGTGTCGAAGACGCCGGCGGTCGGCACCGACGCGAATGTGAGCGCGATGACCACCCGCTCGCCGTCGCTCGTGTCGGGGCTCGGGTAGCCGAAGAGGTCGTAGACGTCCGCCGCGCTCACGTCGATGTCCGAGAAGATCGAGTTGACGGCGTTGGGATCGTTGTGGTCGGCCATGCCTGGTGCCCTCCTCAACCGCGTCCGGGTCGGGAGACGGGGACGCCGGCGTCGGCCAGGACGGCGTCGCTCGCCTTCTCGCTGATCATGTAGGTGGGGGTGACGATGAAGAAGCCCGGGATGCGCGGGAAGACCGAGGCGTCGACCACCCGCAGGTTGCGCGCCCCGCGGACGCGAAAGCGGCCGTCGAGGACGGCCATCGGGTCGTCGTCGCGGCCGATCTTGCACGTGCACGAGGCGTGGTGGCCCCAGGCGTGGGTGCGCACGAACTCGCGCAGCCCGTCGTGCGTTCCGATGGAGTCGCCCGGCACCAGCTCGACCGCGTCCATGCCCGACCGGTGTGCCATCCGGCGCACGAACTCGACGCCCCAGACGACGTCATCGAGGTCGTCCTCCCCGCCGGGGCTGCCCTCGTCGAAGTAGCGGAAGTCGACGTGCGGCCTCTCCAGCGGGTCGCGCGAGCGCAGGGTCACCGATCCGGCGGTGTTGCGCGTGTGCGCCTTCAGGATCGCCCAGGTGAAGACGTCGCGCTGCCGGGCCAGGTCGCGGGAGTAGCCGGGGTAGTAGCCCTCGAACCGGGCCGGCAGGCCGAAGATGAAGAGGTCGGCCCGCGGCACCACGGCGACCACGGCCCCGTTGCTCGTGTAGGCGCCCTTCCCGTGCCGCCATTCGGTGAAGCAGCGGTCGTCGGCTCCCCCCTCGGCGGGCGGCGCGAAGCTGCAGCCGTCGAGCAGCGTGAACCGGTCGTCGCGGAGCCGGCTCACGACGCCCACCTCGTAGCGGTCCTGGAGGTTCTCGCCCACGCCCGGCAGGTCGACCCGCACCGGGATGCCGTGCTCCTCGAGCTCCGCGCGCGGGCCGATCCCGGACAGCTTGAGGAGCTGCGGGGTCGAGAAGGCGCCACCGGCCAGGATCACCTCGCGGCGGACGAGGGCCCGGCGCCAGGCGGAGATTGGCTGCGAGGCATCCGCGGCCCGCGGGTCGGCCGCGTAGGCGTGCGGCACGGTCAGGTACTCGACCCCGGTGGCCGTCGTCTCGTCGTCGAGCACCACCTTCGTGGCCAGCGCGTGCGTCCGCACGACGAGGTTTCCGTGCGGCTCGGCGGCCGTCCGCAGGATGTGCTCGCGGGTGCCGTTTCGGCGCCCGTCGGCCGTCGCCAGCGGGACGAGCCACAGGCCGCGCAGGCTGCCGCCGGCGACGCGCCAGTCGTTCGGGTCGAGCCAGGTGCGCAGGTAGCGGTGGTAGTCCTCGATGCGGGTGAGGCCGCCGACGGCGCTCCGCAGCTCGGCCCGGGCGGCCGAGAGGATCTCGCCCAGGAGCGCCGGGTCGTGCAGCGCGACGGTGGCGTCGGGCAGGCTCGTCTCGAGCCAGCCGTCGTAGCCGTGGCGGCGGCGGTTGCCGAGGAGCCGCTGCCACCAGTGCACGTACGTGCAGCGCTCGAGCCGCTCGAAGTGGCCGCGCATCGCCTCGCCGCTCCAGGACGGATCGTCCAGCTCGGCGGCGATCGCGTCCCAATCCGACCGCGGCCCGGCGATCGTGATCATCGCGTTGTGGGCGGTGCAGCCCCCGAGCGTGCCGGCGCGCGGGTACCAGACGCCGTCGTGCTCCGCCCGGAACTTGGGGTCGAGCCGGGAGCGCTCCTGCTCGGAGTAGTGGCGGACGAAGTAGTCCCAGCGCAGCACCTCGTCCTCGGTGGCGTCGCCGTGGAAGGCCGGCACCGAGTAGTGGTAGTTCTCCTCGGCCCCGCCGGCCTCGAGGAGCAGGACGCGCATGCCGGCCCGGGCGAGGTTCACGGCGATCGGCCCGCCCCCGGCGCCGGAGCCCACCACCACGTAGTCGAAGTCAGGTTCCTGGGGCACGCTCCCCGCCCCGGTCAGGTCTGCGGCGTCCGCGCGACCAGTGCGAGCGCCGTGTTGACGGACGAGATCGCCGCCGCGGTCGCCGCCGACCGCACCGGCACCTGGCGGCGGGCGCCTGCGACGACCGCCGAGACCGCGTCGGAGGCGTGGATCAGGAGCGCGAGCCGAAGGGCGTGGTCGCGCACCTCCTCGTCGCGCAGGAGCAGGTCGGCGCCGATCACGATCGTGCGGATGCCGAAGAGGCGGAACGGGTAGACCGCCGCGTCGTCGGCCCGGAGCCGCCGCGTCAGGAGCCTGGGCGCCAGAAGCGCGGCCGCTCCGTTGGCGATCCGGATCCCCGCGAGCGCGATCCGGGCGTAGTCGCTCGACGTGCGGGCGCTAGCCACCGCCGCCCCCGGCGACCGCCGTCCACGGGGCGAACGGGTTGTCGACTCCCTCGAGAGCCGGCTCCAGCTCGGGGAAGTGGCGCAAGAGCACGGTCCGCATCGTGGTGTCGTTCACCCAGTCGAAGCCGGCCTGCGTGTAGACCTCCGGCCGGAAGTCGCGGGTGAAGAAGCGGTCGCTCTCGAGCCGCCGCGACGCCATCAGGATGAACACCCGGAAGGCGGTGTCGCTGAACCCGAACCCCTTCGGCTTGGGCTCGGCGTACATGCCGACCATGAGGTCGACTCGCTCGACGTCGCCGTAGACGCGGCGCAGCTCCTCGGCCCAGACCGGGTTCGGCGTCAGCTCCTCGAAGCTTCGCACCGGGTTCAGGTGGAAGAGCCGGCGGAACTCGTTGTAGCGGGGGACGCCGCGCTCGCGCACGCGCAGGACGTCGATCGAGGCCAGGTCGATCAGCTCGCCGTCGGCCCGGTCGAAGTGCTGGAGGTACTTCGGGTAGTTGTGGAGCGTGATCGCGCCCGGGTGCGAGCGGCCGAACGAGTAGAAGAGGTCGGCCATCGACACCTCGGAGAGCCGATCGCGCACGTGCAGGACGCCGACCGCGGGCAGGGGATGCTCGGCCAGGACGCGGTCGTCGTGGAGCGAGCGGAACACGAACTCGTCGGGGATGAGCGGGTGCATCCGGTAGACCGCCACGAACTCCTCGGTGAGCGAGTAGGGGACGCCGTGGTGGTTGGTCTGCGACCCGGGGATGCCGTGCAGCACCTCGTCGCTCGTGACCTTCCCCACCAGCTCGTGCAGGCGCTGGCCGAGGAGCCCGTACCAGTTCGTCCGCAGCGCGAGGACGGTCGTGGGGTGAGCGATGATCGCGGGCGTCCAGTCGACGGTGTGCACCTTGGCCATGACCGCGGCGTTCACGAGCCGGGCCTTGTCGAAGAGCTGCTGGTCGGACAGGTGCGGGTACTCCGCCGCGAGCCGCTCGCAGATCGCGTTGTGCTCGCGCATGAAGAGCGAGTGCAGCAGCGCGAGCCCGACCCAGAAGTTCCCGGCGACGCCCGAGAGGTCGACGAACCGCTGCATGTCCTCCGGCGGCAGGCCCAGGTCGTCGATCCGCAGCCTGCCCCGCTCGTGCGAGCGCAGGGCGTCGACGAACCCCGGCGTCCCGCCGTAGACCTGGGAGCCGTCCCACCAGTGCGTGTCGTCCGTGACGAAGGTGGGCGGCCCGGTCTCCGAGGGGCTGGGGTCGGGCTTGGTGCGCAGGATCCGCATCGGGCGCTCCGGCCAGGGGTCGGACTCCTCGAGCGGGATCTCCCAGGCGTGCTCCTGCTCGGGGTCGTGGCTCAGCCAGTCGTGCACCTCGAACTGGATCCAGGCGCCGGCGAGCAGGTTGAGCGTGGTGGCGGGCTGGAACTGCTCCCGTGTCAGCAGGCGCCGGCTCACGAGCCGCGGGCTCGGCTCGAGCAGGCGCTTCTCGTCCTCGGGGTATGCGTGCTCGAGCGGGACGTTGCGCCCGAACCGGCTCCCGAGCGAGCCCATGAGCGGGTCGTCGAGGTCGTTGTAGGTGCCGTTGATCATCCGCGCGCCGAGGTGGCGCGACGTGTCCGGGTCCTCGAACGGCGGCCTGTCGAGCGGGCCCCGGCCGACGTCGTACAGGTTCTTCGCGCGCAGCCGGTCGCGCAGGCCGATCAGCACCGGGATGGCGGCGACCGTCGGCAGCCGCGACCAGCCGAACGACCGGTCGACCTTCTCGGCGAAGTCGGAGACAAGCTTCGTCAGCTTCCCCGTCACCCGCGGTGCCCTTTCCTCGTCGCGCGCGGGTGTTGGATGCCCGCGCTCCGCCGTCCTCGGCCCGCGATGAAACACCCTGGTCACGGCGATGTCAAGTCGCCGGACCTGGCAACGCGCCGCGACAACCGGGATGCCGGCTGGTAATATCTGGCACGAGCTCAGGAGGTGGGGGATGAAGGCACGATGGGCACCCGGGGCGCTCGCGCTCGTCGCGACGGCGCTCCTGACCGTCTCGAGCGGGTCACCGCCCGCGGCACGTGCGGCGGCGGGGCCGCCGAACATCGTCGTGATCCTGACGGACGACCAGCGCTACGACGGGCTGGTGTCGATGCCGAACGTCAAGCAGCTGCTGCTGCCGCACGGCGTCCAGTTCACGCACGCCTTCGACAACAACCCGCTGTGCTGCCCGTCCCGGGCGACGTTCCTGACGGGCCAGACGTCGGGGCACACCGGCGTCTGGTGGAACGTGAACGGCCCGGACGGCGGCTTCGCGGCCTTCGAGCCGCACGAGTCGCAGACGCTCGCGACGTGGCTCTCGGCGGCCGGGTACCGCACGGGCCTCTTCGGCAAGTACATGAACGGCTACGCGCGGGCGAACGCCGCGCACGTCCCGCCCGGCTGGGACGACTGGCAGGCGCTGGTGCTGAACGGCAGCGGCTGCTCGGCCGACGGCTACTTCTCCGAGTGCATGTCGGACAACGGCGCCCTGGAGGTGTTCGGGACGGCCCAGACCGACTACTCGACGACCGTGCTCGGGAACCGGGCGGTGCAGTTCATCCAGGACACGCCGGCGTCGCAGCCGCTCTTCATGTACTTCGCCCCGCGGGCGCCGCACCTCCCCACGATCCCCGAGTCGCGATACGCCACGGCCTGCGCCACGTTCCCGACGCCGCACCGGGCGAACTACAACGAGGCGGACGTGAGCGACAAGCCGGCCTACATCCGGGCGCTGGCGTCGATGGGGCCGACGAAGCAGGCCACCTGGGACGGGCACTGGCGCGACGCCTGCCGCACCCTGCGCTCGGTCGACGACCAGGTGGGGCGGCTCGTCGCCGCCCTTTCCAGCGCCGGGCGGCTCGAGAACACGCTCATCCTGTTCGCGTCGGACAACGGCATGCTCTTCGGCGAGCACCGCTGGACGGACAAGATCGTGCCCTACGACGAGTCCCTCCGCATCCCTCTGATCGCGAGGTGGGACGCGGCCGGGACCGCAGGGACGAAGAGCTCAGTCTTCGTGTCCAACGTCGACTTCGCCGAGACGATCATGGACGCAGCCGGGGTGCCGTTCCCGGCCGGCTACACGACCGACGGCCAGAGCCTGCTCCCGGTCATCACCGGGTCCGGGCCGATCGCCACGGAGAACGTCCTCATCGAGCACGCGGGGAACACACCGGTTCCCGTCTACTGCGGCGTCCGTGTGAGCGGATGGATGTTCACGCACTACGCGACCGGAGAGGAGGAGCTCTACGACCTGACCGCCGACCCGTGGGAGACGCAGAACCTGGCCGCCGACCCCGCGTACGCGGCACGCCTCGACCGGCTGCGATCGGTGACGCAGCGGCTCTGCCAGCCCACCCCGCCCGGCTTCGCGTGGTGAGCGGGCCGAGTCGGACTGGGCGCCGCCGGTGAGCCCTCAGTTCATCCCGAGGCAGATCGGCGGCGCATCGTTGCCGTCCAGGAGCCCCCGGAGGCGAGCGAGGTTCCTGTACGGCGCCCCGCCGCGGAGCTGGAGCGAATGCACGAGCTGGCGGTCGCGGGCCGCTTGCGACACCTCCCACCCCGTCGCGGCGTGGGTGCCGACCGTCGGGGGCGGGCTTATCCGGAGGTACGTGACGTTCGCGAACCGGCCGCTGTTGAGCTTGTCGCGTGCCAGCCGAGTGAGGTAGTCGGGGCCCGCTTGGGCGGTGATCCCGAGCCCCCCGTGGGCTTCACGGAGCGTGGGTCTGGGGCAGAGCACGGCCGAATCGTCGTCGATCGAGAGCACGACGACGTGGACCTCTGCGTGCGCCGCCTCGATCGCCCGCTCGATTGCCGGCAGGAGGTCGACGATCGTGAGGAGCCCGCTGTTCTCGACGTAGCCGCCGTCGCGCACCCGTACGGCCGGGACCGGCATGTGGGCGGGGCAGCCGCTCTTGGTGAGTTCTTCCTCGGTGCTCGTCCCGACCCGGCCGGGCGGCTCGACGCCCGGGAAGCGCGCGCTCAGCAGCGCCGCCGTGACGAGCGGTAGCTGTGTCCCGGACACGAGGACGTCGTGCGCGTCCAGCGCTCCGGGGACATCCGTGTGGCCCGAGTCGAGGCATCCCCCGCTCTGGTCGTATGGAGGCGAGAGGTCGAGCGGCGACATCAGGAGCCGCCCGCGACTGCCGTCCAGAGCGCCGTTGAACACCGCGATGGGAGCGTCCGGCTTGGCGGCGCCATCAGGACTCCCCGGAGCCGTCGCGCTGAGCTCGTCGGCTGGTGGCGTGAGCTCATCCCAGATCCCTGCGACCGCCGCCTCCTGGATCACGGCTCGATCAGCGTTCCAGCGGCACGTCACGGCGTCGTCGGTGCAGCGCGAGGGATCCATCCAGGGGACTCCCAGCATGAATGCTGGTGCGTCATGAAACAGGCCCCACCCCACGACCGGCGACAGCGCGTCGGCCCCGGCCGAGTCGTTCACCCAGGGCGTCCCGCGCTCGACGTCTCGGAGCTTCGAGAGGAAGTGGTACACGCCGACAGATCCGCCGCTCACGCTGCTCGTGAGGAACAGCGTTCGTAGCCGGGCCTCGCGTTGCGTCTCGTCTCGGTCGCGTTTGCACTCGTCCGGAGCGGAAGGGTGGCTCGAATCGAGCGGCGTGCGAGCGCCGAACGCGCAGTCGAGCACGAGGTCCGTCCAGAAGCCGGCCTTCGCCCCGCCCCCGCTCGCTCCGACGAGGAGCATCGTTGCGCGTTTCCCCGAAGGCTGCTCCGCAAGCCAGGCGCCGACGGCGGTGTCCAGCGACATGCTCGGCGCGGCACCATGAAGGGTCCGTGCCTGATGCAGCGATGACGGCACGGTGAAGAAGGCGAGCGCGAACCAGAGCGCCAGCAGCGACACGACGGGGATGCGTGCCGGAAGAAACGTGTTGAGCGGCGCCCGTGGGGTGCGGCGCTGAGCGGCATCACCGACGTAGTGGAGCGCCGCCATCGCGCCTCCGACACCGAGCATCGTGATTGCGATCATCCCGAACGCATGCGCGACCTCGACCGGTTGCCAGTACAGGGCGAGCGTCGCGCCGATCCACGCACCGGCGACGGCGACCAGAGAGCGGGATGCGTCGGTGGCTGGCTCCGGACCGAATGCGAGGACCGGTGCGACGACGAGCAGCGCCACGGCAGCGAGTGCCGCCCACGTCTCCGGGAGCACCCCTACGGCCACGAGTCCGACGACGCCGATCGGCGCGAGCCACGCCGACGGGATGGAGTCGATCCACGGCAACGCCTGCGGCACCCGGGTGGCGTAGCCCACGAGCACCGCCAGGAGCAGCCCCACCGCGAACGTCATGTAGGCAAGCTCCTGGTCGCCGGCGTTGGACGATCCGGCCAGGAGGAACGCATCGATTCCGGCATCGGCGAGACCGACGTAGATCGTCACGAGTGGCAGGCAGGCCAGCATCCGGGCGAGCTGGCGGACGTTGTCGTTCCCGGTGGGCTGAGGAAGGGTTGGAGGCGGGCGCCAGACGAGGAAACCCACGAGCCCCAGCAGGGCCACCGGCACCGAACCCAGTGGCCAGATCCCGATGGCTGTCGTGGCCGCTGGGATCGCGAGCACCCAGCGGCTGCGCAGGGCGGCATCCAGCAGCTCTTCGGCGCGTGCAGCGTCGCTCGGCAGCTGAGGCTCCGGGCCCGGGGGACGACACTCCGGCGGCGGCTCGGGAGGCGGAGCGCGCCGCGTCACGACCCGCAGCCCCGCGATCGCGGCGATGACGACGATGCCGAGCGGGGCGTTGGCGATGACGGCAACAACGACCCCGCCCGCGATCAGCGCCGCGCCGGCGCCCCATCTCAGCCACGGGTTCGCCGCCTCGGCCTCGCTCGCGCCTCCCGGAGGCTCGAGAAACCGCGCTGCGCTATCGCGAACCGCAGCTCCCAGCAGGAGCGCGGCGGCGACGCCGAGGCAGGCCTGAGGGAGATGGTCCGGCCACGACCGGAACACGTCGGTCGCCTGCTCGGCGGTCACCGGCAGCGCCAGGACAGCTGCCAGCAGGGCCGTGAGAACGATCACCTGAAGCCGCAGGCTGGACGCCCGGTGCCACGCCCGGCGCGGGTCGCCCGCCACCACCCCGCTCACGGTGAGCGCAAGGAGGAAGAGGGCGACGGCCACCGTGTGCAGGATCGAGCGCGCGGTGTTGACCACGGCCACGTCCCGCCACACAGCGGCTGCCCCGAGGAGATACCAGATCGACCAGGCCGCGACCACGGCCCACACCAGGGCGATCGCGCGCGTCGCCTGCCGGCCTGCGACACGGCTCCGAATTCCGTTCGCCGCGTCACGCGCGATGCAGAGGGCGACCCAGGTGCCGTAGATGGCAAGGACAAGCCAGACAAGCGCCAGGTGCCCGGGGGCCGAGATGTCCGCCTCGTGGCCGCCGGCGGCCGATCGAATCGACGCGAGGGTCCGGCGCGTGGCCTCGAACCGTTCCCCGAGCACGACCGACGTGATCAGGAGCGCGACTGGTAGACCCGATCGAAACCAGTTCCAGATCTCCATCGCGCGCTCCTCGCGGACCTCGAGTTGCCCAGTGGGGGTGCCGCTTCTGCCCTGAGACGGGCGAACCTACAGGCGTCGGACGGCTCGTGTCAACCGTCTCAAAGCGGCCGGACGGCCGCTCGGCGCTCAGAACGCGATCACGTTCCGCACCGCCTCGCCGCGGCGCATGGCGGCGACGGCCTCGCCGATCGCCTCGAGCGGGTACGTGGCGGTGACCAGCTCGTCGAGCTTCAGGCGGCCGTCCTCGTAGAGGGCGACCAGACGGGGGATGTCGTCGGCGGGCCGGGCGGAGCCCATCTTGGTGCCCACGATGCGCATGCCGTCGTGGGCGAGGCGGGTCGGGTCGAAGCGGGCCTCCTCGCCGCTCGCGGGCATCCCGACGACGACGAGCGTGCCGCCCCGGCGCAGGAGCGCGAGGCCCTGCTCCACCGCCCGGGCCGAGCCCGCGGTCGCGATCACGACGTCGGCGCCGCCCGCGAGCGCGCCGGCGGCGGCCGGGTCGGCGGAACGGGCGTTCACGCCGGCCGTGGCCCCGAACGCCTCCGCGGCGGCCAGCTTCTCGTCGGCCACGTCGATCGCGATCACGGCATCCGCCCCGGCGATGGCGGCGCCCTGGATCGCGTTCAGCCCGACGCCGCCGGCGCCGATCACCGCCACGGTCTGCCCGGGCCCGACCTGCCCGGCCCGCTCGGCGGCGCCCATGCCCGTCAGGACCGCGCATCCGAGGACGGACAGGCTCGCCGCCGGCAGGTGGCGCGGCACCGGCACCGCCTGCGACGCGTGGACGACGACCTCCTCGGCGAACGCCCCGCAGCGCAGCCCCTGCGCGACCGGCTCGCCGTCGGCGAACCTGATCGGCGAGCGCTCGTCGAGCGCGAACGTCGCCTCGCACAGGGCCGGCTCGCCGTCGGCGCAGCGCCCGCAGGCCCCGCAGTGGCGGACGAGGCTCACCACCACGCGCTGCCCGGGCCGAAGTGCGGTCACCTCCGGGCCGGCCTCCGCGACGAGCCCGCACGCCTCGTGGCCGAGCACCGTCGGCACGGTGCCGCCCCAGGCGCCGTCCGCATAGGCCACGTCGCTGTGGCAGATCGCGCACGCCTCGAGCTGCACGCGCACCTCCCCCTCGCCCGGCGGGGCGAGCACGACCTCCTCGACCGTCATCGGGTCGCCGAAGCGATGGCAGACCGCGGCGCGCGCCACGCCCGAAACCCTACTCAACAGGTGACGGTCGCACCCGGAACGCGGCCAGGTAGAGCACGGCGGTGATCGCGACGAGGAGCGCGGTGCTCGGGTTCGGCGCCGGGTTCAGGACCTTCGGCGTGCCGACGTCCGTCCACCCGCGCTTCACGATCTGCTCGTTCCAGCCGTCGTTCAGCGCCACCAGCGTCCCGTACGCGAGCATCAGCGCGAGGTAGCCGCCGAGGACGCCGCGCAGTCGCGTCGGCCGAAGCTCGGGGAGCACCCGCCGCAGCCCGAGGGCGATCGCCGCGAGCAGGATCCCGTCGAGGCCCTCGTGGTTTCCCAGATGGACCGCGTGCAGGGTCGGGTGGCCGGGCTCCGGCAGGATCTGCTTGGACATGAAGATCGTGTCGAGGCCGGGGATGTCGCCGGCGTAGACGCCGACGTTGGCGAGGAGCCAGGGGATGCCGGCGACCAGCAGGACGGCGATGAAGACGATCGCCGCCGAGTCGCCCGGCCGATCGCGCGCGAACCGGCCCACGCCGGACCGGCGGGCGGCGGCGAGGGTCAGGAGGAGGGCGATCACGACGCCGACCGCGGCGAGCGCGTTGACCGGCTTCGCGTCGAGGTCCGCTTCGTCGATCACTCCCGGCCCGGCGATGGTGGCGCAGAGCACGGTCGCGGCGACGGCGGCCGCGATCGTCACCCGGCGCATCCGCGGCGGCGGAGCCGACGCGAGCAGCCGGTCGGCCGCCACGGCGGTGAGCGCCACGGCGGCGATCGACATCGGCCACCCCAGCAGCACGAGCACGCGGGAGGCGCCCGACCAGAACCCAGTGCCCGTGACGTTGTAGAAGTCGATCGCGGGCAGCCGCGCGTACGTGATCCACACGAGCGCGGCGACGACGCCGATCGCCGCCCACGCGGCGAGCGCCTCGTTCAGGCCGGGCCCGGACGGCTCGGGGTCGGCCCTCATGCGGCCCGCCGCTCGGGGATCATCCAGAGCCCGTCCCGCGGCCGAAGCGATACCCGGGCCTGCGGGACGACGGGCCGCGACGGGTCGAGCCGCAGCCTGAAGCGCCGTCCCAGCTCTGCCAGGACGAGCTTCGCCTCGAGCATCGCGAACCCGACGCCGATGCACTTGCGCGTCCCGCCGCCGAACAGCGGGTAGGCCCAGTCCGGCCGCCCGGCGCTGCCCTCCGGCAGGAACCGGCCCGGATCGAACCGGAGCGGGTCGGGGAACAGGCGCGGGTCGCGGTGCATCACGAATGTGGGCATGAGGACCGCCGCGCCGGCGGGGATGACGTGGCCGCCGATCGCCTGGTCCGTGACCGCCCGCCGCTCGATGCCCCAGGCCGGCGGGAAGAGCCGCATCGACTCCAGGAAGACCGCCTCGGTGTACGGCAGCCGGGCCGCCTCCTCGGGCCCGGCCGGCGCGCCGTCGAGAGCCTCGTCGAGCTCGGCGTGGAAGCGCTCCTCCACCTCGGGGTGGAGCGCCAGCTGGTACCAGGTCCAGTTGAGCCCGTTCGCCGTCGTCTCGTGGCCCGCGGTGATGAGCGTGAGCGCCTCGTCGCGCACCTGCTCGTCGGTCATGCCCGTGCCGTCCCCCTCGACGTCGCGGGCGGCGAGGAGGATCGAGAGCAGGTCGCCGTCCGCCCCGGCGCCGGCCGAGCGGCGCTCGGCGATCACGCGAGCGGTCGCCTCCTCGAGCTCGGCGATCCCCTGCTTGAAGCGCTGGACCCGCGGCAGCGGCGTGCGCAGCAGCACCGGCAGAAGTGCGATCGTCAGGTAGTCGAAGAACTCGCCGACCTCGGCCACCGCGTGCCCGATGCGCTCGGCGCCGGCGTCGAGCTCGGCGCCGAAGAGGGCCCGGGTGACGACGCGCAGGGCGAGCTGCGTCATGTCGGCGGCGACGTCGCGCGGCTCGCCGTCGCTCCACGCGTCGCCGACGCGGCGGGCCTCCTCGAGCATGATCCCGGCGTACGTGTCGACCACGCGGCGGTGGAAGGCCGGCTGGAGCATCCGCCGCTGGCGCAGGTGGAAGTCGCCCTCGCTCGTCAAGAGGCCGTTCCCGAGCACGATCCTGGCCCGCTCGAACCCCGGCCCCTTCTTGAACGAGCGCTGGTGCGTCACCAGCACCTCGCGCGCCAGGTCGGCACGCATCACGACGAAGACGTGCTGCGGGCCGATCCGGAAGTGGACGAGGTCGCCGTGGCGGCCCCGGAGCTCCGACATGACCGCCGTCGGGTCGCGGTGGAGGCCGGCCAGGACTCGGAGCGAGCCGGCGACGCCGGGGCCGGGAGGAAGGCGGTTCGTGGCGATCAGGGTGCGGTATTCTCGCGGGCCGTCACCCATGTTGCAACCGTCGCAACGCCTCGTCTCCTGGTGGGTCCGAGCGTTCCTCCTCGTAGGCGCCCTCCAGGGGCTTGCGATCGCGATCACGGGGCTCGCCCGCCCCGCCGACGTCGTCGGCTTCCCGCTCTCGACGACGCCGCTCAACGTCCGCTTCGTGGCCTGCTTCTACCTTGCCGGAGCCGCGGGGCTGCTGGCGTCGGCGGCGGCCCGCGAGACGGTCGACACCCGCATCTACCTGGCCGGCTTCACGGCCGTCACCGCGCTCCTCCTGTGCGCCACGGTCTGGTACTGGCCGACCTACACGGACGGCGGCATCCCGTATCCGTGGGTCGGCTCGTATGTGGCCGAGCCGGTGGTCGGCGGGGCCGCGATCGCGACGCTCGCCCTCTGGCGGCCGGCCCGGCCGGGGCGGCACCGCATGAGCCCGGTCTACGAGGCGCAGGCCGCCGGCTTCGCCGCGCTCGGCGTCGTGCTGGCGGCGTCGCCCGACACGGCCGTCCGGATGTGGCCGTGGGCGCTCACGCCGGTCCTCGCCCGCACCTACGCCGCCATCTTCCTGGCGTTCGCGCTGGGCGCGGCGCTCGCCTCCCGGGAGCGGCGGCCGCAGGCGGTGCGGCCGTTCGCGCTGAGCTCGCTCGTCCTCGTCGGAGCCACCGCCGTCGTCTCGCTCGTCCACCATGCCAAGTTCGACGGCGGCCCCTCCACGTATGCCTGGGCCGCCGCGCTGGTCGCCGGACTGGCAGGGCTGGCGGCGGCGGTCCTCTCGACGCTGCGGCCGGAGCCGGCGTGATCGCGCAGCTGCGCGCGTTTCTCGCCGTGCTGGGTGCGGCGCTCCTCGCCCAGGGGCTCGTGTCCTGGGCGCTGGACGCCAGCGGGAACGCGAGCGACCGGATGCCGTACCGGTTCGCGAACGCCGATCCACGCCATGCGCTGATCCACGTCGTCTGGGGCACCGCGATCCTCGTCCTCCTGGGGCGCGGCCTCGACCATCGCGGCTGCGTCCGGCTCGCGCTCGCATTCGGGGTCTTCTACACCGGGCTCGCGGCGCTCGGGCTCGCCGTCCACCATCCGCTGGGGCTGAAGCTCGACCGGGGCGAGAACGTCTTCCACCTGCTCGTCGGCCCGGTCACGCTCGCGGTCGGCCTGGTGGCGCTGCGCGGCGAGCGGGCGCTGGCATGACGGCGGCGGTGACGGTCGGCGCCGTGCTGGCGGGCCTGGCGGGCGTGAAGGCGTTCGAGGCGCGGCTGCCGCGGGCCGTCGTCAGGGCCGGGATCCTGGTCTTCGTGCTCGGGCCGCTGGCCGGGCTCGTGTACGCGATGTCGACGCTCTGGCGCCAGTCCTTCGAGCCGGTCGACCTCGCGCTCCTCGCCATCCTCTCGGTCGTGACGGGGCTGGGCACGTCGCTCGGCTACCACCGCCTCCTCACGCACCGCAGCTTCTCGACGACGCCCTGGCTCAAGGCCGCGTTCCTCGCCGCGGGGGCGATGGCAGTTCCCAGCCGGCCGGTCGACTGGGCCGCCCGCCACCTCGAGCACCACGCGCACGCCGACCGGGAGGGCGATCCGCACAGCCCGGCCGACGGGTTCCTGCACGCCCACGTCGGCTGGATGCTGGCGGTCAGCCCGGCCAAGCGCGAGCGCTACTGCGCCCGCCTCACGGCCGACCCCGTGGTGATGCTGATCGACCGAACGGCGCTGCTGTGGCTCGCGCTCGGGCTCGCCGTGCCGGCGGTGGTCGACGGTTGGCGCGGCCTGCTCTGGGGCGGCATCGTCCGGATCGCGCTCCACAACCAGACGATGTTCGCGGTGAACTCGGTGTGCCACGCGTTCGGCTCGCAGGAGTTCGCGACCGGCGACGAGAGCCGCAACAACCGGCTCGTCGCCGTCCTGGCGTTCGGCGAGGGCTGGCACAACAACCACCACGCGTTCCCGTCGGCGGCCTACCACGGCATGGGCCGGCGGCCGGACGCGACCGGGCTCGTCATCCGCGCTCTCGAGCGGGCGGGCCTGGCCTGGGACGTGCGCCGGCCGACCGAGGCGGCCATCGCCCGCCGGCGCGCCACCGCCGGGCCACGAGTACGGTGATAGCGTTGGCGAGAGCGCGCGCGTAGACCCTTCCAAGGAGGTTGGAGATGGCTGTCGAGACGCGAGCGACGACGCGTCAGGGCTCGAAGACGGTCTTCGTCGATCGGTTCTGCGACGGGATCATCGGCCCGAGCAGCGAGATGCTCGGCCCGGTCCGCGACGGCGGTCACATCGTCGCGAACACGGCGCCGGGGTGCTGGGGGCCGATGATCACGCCGGCCATCCGGGGCGGCCACGAGGTGACGCTCCCCGTGGAGGTCGAAGGGGCGGAGGTGGGCGACGCGGTCGCGATCCACATCCGCGACATCTCGGTGACGTCGCTCGCGACGGCATCGGGGAACGACCGCATGATCGAAGGCCGCTTCAACGGCGACCCCTACTGCGCCAAGGTGTGCGCCTCGTGCGGCGCCGAGGACGAGGCGACCGTCGTCGAGGGCATCGGCCCGGACAGCGTCCGCTGCGCCAACTGCGGCGCACCGGCCGCGCCGTTCGCGTTCACGAACGGCTACACGATCGCGTTCGACGACGAGTGGCGGGTCGGCGTCACCGTCGGTCAGGGCCGAGCCGAGGAGATCGCCCACGACGCGGACACGAACGCCGCCCTGCCGGAGAACTCGGTCCAGCACCCGATCCTGCTCTTCGCCCCGCACGACCTGGTCGGCGTCGCGACCCGGCTTCGGCCGTTCATGGGCCAGATCGGGACGACCCCGGCGGTCGACCTGCCGGACTCGCACAACGCCGGCGACTTCGGCGCCTTCCTGCTCGGAGCGCCGCACTCGCACGCCGTCGACGCCGAGCAGCTCGAGTCGCGCACCGACGGTCATCTCGACATCGACGCGGCCCGCGCCGGCGCCGTCGTCATCGCGCCCGTCAAGGTGGCGGGGGCCGGGATCTACATCGGCGACATGCACGCCATGCAGGGCGACGGCGAGATCGCCGGCCACACCTGCGACGTGTCGGGCACCGTCACGCTCCAGGTGGAGGTGCTGAAGGGGCTCACGATCGACGGGCCGATCATCCTGCCGGTCGCCGAGGACCTGCCGTACCTGGCCCGGCCGCTCACGGGCGCCGAGCGGGCGCGCGCGGAGGAGATCGCGCGGAGGAACGGGGTCGAGCAGCTCGAGGAGTCGCTGCCGATCTCGGTGGTGGGCACCGGCCCCGACCTGAACAGCGCGGTCACGAACGGCCTCGAGCGAGCGGCCGCGCTCCTCGCCGCGACGGTGCCGGAGATCAAGAACCGGGCGACGATCACCGGCGCGATCGAGATCGGGCGCGCCCCCGGGGTCGTGCAGGTCACGTTCCTGGCGCCGGCCGCGAAGCTGGCCGCCCGCGGGCTGGAGCAGCTCGTCCGCACGCACTACGGGATGGTCGCCTGAGCGCCGGCGCCTCGTGCCGGTCGCGGACGGCCTAGCCGCCGGCGACCGGCACGAGCACGTCGAGCTCCTCGCCGTCGGCGACTGGGCGATCGCGGCGCAGGAAGCTGCCGTCGGCGACGACCGCCAGGCCGCCCAGCGCGTCCGGGTCGAGCGCCGCCATCCGCCCGACCTCGGAGACGACGTCCTCCACCGTGGGAGCACCGGCGAGCTCGATCGTCCGCCGGCTTCCCAGCCGCTGGGCCAGGACTCCCGACAGCCGTACGGTGACGGTCATCGGGGCCGCCCGCTCAGTAGAGGCCCTCGCCGCGGGCAGAGCGTGCGTTCCGCTCGCGATCGTACGTCTCGACGTCGAGGTCGGGATCGGCGACCGCGCGGAAGATCGCACCCGAGCTCGCCGTTCACGCGGAACGTGTCGCCGACGCCGGGGATGAGGAAGAGGAGCGCGATGCGGGGGTCGGCGAGGAGGTTCGTGAGCGTGTCGGCGAGGCGGTTGCCCGGGCGCTCCGGGATCAGGAGCCGGCGGTCGTCGAGGATGCGGACGAAGCCCGCCGGGTCGCCGCGCGGCGAGACGTCGAGGCCGCCGTCGGGCCGGCATGTGGCGACGCAGGCGAACGGCGAGCGTTCGATGAGCTGCCGCGTCAGGCTGTTCAGGCGGTCGGCGACCTTCGCGGCGATGAGCGCCTTCGGCGAGCCGAGAATCCCGCGGGGCTCCGTCTCGGTGGAGATCGTGCTGATGCTCCGAGTCTAGAGTCGGCGGCCGGGCGCAGCCGCCGGTCGCGGTCCGGGGCTATCCTCCGGAGCGTCTCACGGAGGGAGCTGGCGATGGCGGAGTCGCGTGCAACCGCGGTGTGGGAGGGCAACCTGGTCGAGGGGCACGGGCGGGTGAGCGCCTCGAGCGGTGTCTTCACCGACCTCGACCTGACGTGGGCGGCGCGCACGAACCGGCCCGATCCGGGGACCAGCCCCGAGGAGCTGATCGCGGCGGCACACGCGGCCTGCTACGCGATGGCGTTCTCGCACGCGCTTGCCGAGGCGGGCCACACGCCGGAGCGGATCTCGGTGGCCGCTGCCTGCCACTTCACGCCGATCGAGGGCGGCGGGTTCAGCGTGAGCAGGATGGAGCTGGACGTGCACGGGAGCGTGCCCGGCGTCGACGCGGAGGCCTTCCAGCAGCTGGCGGAGGAGGGCGAGCGCGGCTGCCCGGTCTCGAACGCGCTGCGCGGCAACGTCGAGATCCAGCTGCGCGCGACGCTCGACTGACCCGTCGCGGCCGCCGTACGGGGACAGTCCCTGAACGTTCCGCGTGACCGTTTCGGCGCAGGCGCGTGACCGCGTTGACAGCAAGCACGGCGCCTGAGATCGTTGCGACGCGAACGAGCTGTCCCGATGGGCCGGGTGCACCGTCGCTCCCGGCCGCTCCCTTCGGGCGGGGAGGAGGAGGCTGTGAAACGGCACGGGCTGAGGCGGTTCTACGTGGTCGGCGAAGGCGTCTACGGCGAGGCCCGGTCGGGCTCGGTGGACGGCAAGAAGCTGGTGCCGAGGAAGGCCGCCGACGCGGCCGGCGGCGCGCCCGACGCGACGTTTCGGTTCTCGCGGATGGGGCCTCCCGGCGCCGCGGGCGCGCAGCTCAGCGGCACCACCCGGGAGCACCTGGCGGAGCTCATGACGGCCGGCGACAAGAAGGCATCGCGGATCCCGGCCGGCTACACGTATCTGGGCCAGTTCCTCGACCACGACCTGACGCGCGACATGACCACCACGCCGTTGGGCAAGAACGAGTCGCCGGCGCACATGCTCCAGGGCCGGTCGCCGGCGCTCGATCTCGACTCGCTCTACGGCAACGGCCCGCACGACCCGGACGACGAGGTCTTCTACCGGGCCGACCTCCTGCATCTGAAGACCGGCGGGACCGACGCCGACCCCAACGACGGCTTCGACCTGCCGCGCGCCGAGGCCGCGCCGTCCTCGGCCGTGATCCCCGACCCGCGAAACGACGAGAACCTCGCCGTCGCCCAGACGCATCTCGCGTTCATCCGCTTCCACAACCGTGTCGTCGACACGCTCCCGTCCGGAACGCCGGCGGCGGTCAAGTTCATGCGCGCCCGCAAGATCGTGACGCGCCACTACCAGTGGATGATCAAGACCGACTTCCTGCCGCGCATCTGCGATCCCGACGTCGTGAAGGATGTCTTCACGAACGGCCGCAAGGCCTTCGAGGTGGGCGTCGCGCCGACGCAGGTGCCGACGATGCCCATCGAGTTCTCGGTCGCCGCCTACCGGCTCGGGCACAGCATGGTCCGGGCCGGGTACAACTGGAACGTCAACTTCGACAACGGCGAGGGGACGCTCCCCTTGCTCTTCTCGTTCTCGGGGACGAGCGGCGACCTGGGCGGCGACGCTCCGCTGCCGTTCATCTGGGTGGCCGACTTCCGCCGCCTCTACAACTTCGGTCAGGCCGGGCGCAAGGACCTCGTCGTGCCCGCGGCCAAGTTCAATCGCACGATGCGGATCGACGCCAGCCTGTCGAACCCGCTCGCCAAGCTGCCGCAGCAGACGATCGGCCCGCCGAAGGTGCCGATGAAGGATCCTCGCCACGACCTCGCCTTCCGCAACCTGACGCGGGCCAAGATGGTGAACCTCGCCACCGGGCAGCAGATGGTGACGTTCCTGCACAGCAAGGGCGTGAACGTGAAGCCGCTCACGGCCGAGGAGATCCGCCAGGGAGCCGGCGACGGCGTGTCGCTGGCGCCCCTCTCGCCGGCCGAGCGGGATGCCGTCGTCGCGCGGACGCCGCTCTGGTTCTACATCCTGCGCGAGGCGGAGCTGAACGGCGGTCGCCTGGGCGGCGTCGGAGCCCGCATCGTCGCCGAGACGTTCCACCGGGCGATGGAGGGCAGCGCGACGTCGATCGTCCGCGACCCGACCTTCAAGCCGACGCTGGGGCCGAACGCCTCGACGTTCAGGATGGTCGACCTCCTGCTCTTCGCATTCGAGGGCAAGAAGAAGCTGCTCAACCCGAACGGGGGGTAGCGGAAGACGCGCGCCATCGGGGGCGTCCTGTGTGCATCTCGTCGTCGCGCTTGGAGGAGAGCACCATGACCCGTCGTCACCGTCTCGTCCCCACCTTCGTCGCCGCACTCGCCGCCGCCGCGGTGATCGCGCCGACCGCACAGGCCCGTCCGGCCGCATCCGGCGGCGGTACGGACGCCGTCGTCGTCCATCGCACCGTCCACGACCAGCCGCTCGCCAACCCCGTGGCGGTGCCGGCGAACGGCCTGAACCACGGCGCGGGCTTCGTCGACCGCACGCGTCCGATCCAGGTCGACTCGTCCGGCGGCACCAGCTGGGGCGACGTCCTCTCGGGGGCCGCCGCGGGCGCGCTCGTCATCGCGGTCTTCGCAACCGGGCTGGGAACGAACCGGCGCGCGAACCCCGCCACCTGACGCAGCACGCCGCTGCACACGACGTGGGCCGGGTCACCCGATCCGGCCCACGTCGTGCCGGAGGGGAAGACCGCCGGCCCGGCGCCCGTCACGTCTACGAGAGCAGGTCCACCGCGGATGAGGAGGCAGACATGCTGGGTTTCCACAGGATCGCGTCGGTCGTGGGGCTGGCGCTCGTAACCGTCGCGCTGCTCGCGCCGGTCGCTCAGGCGCGTCCGGCGACCGCCGGCGGCGTGGCCGCGCCGGTGACGAACCAGACGACCCCGGCCGGGGCCGCCCAGGCGAGCCGCGACAACGGCGGGACGGACTGGAACGCCGTCTTCGCGGGCGCCGCGGGGGGCGCGCTCATCATCGCGATGGGTGCCGGCGGCGTCGGGCTCCTGCGGCGCCGCACGCTGGCCACCTGAAGGTTCCGCCGCCCCGGAACACCGCGAGGGCCCGGCCCCAGGAGGCCGGGCCCTCGCACGGTGCGCCTAGGAGCTCGAGCCGGCGACGACGTTCGTGTCGGGCGCCGGCACGATGCGGATGTACGGCCGCGGCGACTGCCACCCGTCCGGGTAGATCTCGCGCGCCTCGTCGTCCGAGACCGAGCCCGAGATGATGACGTCCTCGCCGTTCTGCCAGTTCGCCGGCGTCGACACCTTGTGGCTGGCGGTGAGCTGGAGCGAGTCGATCACCCGCAGGACCTCGTCGAAGTTGCGGCCCGTGGTCATCGGATAGATGAGCACCAGCTTGACCTTCTTGTCCGGGCCGACCACGAACACGTTGCGCACCGTCTGGTTGTCGGCCGGCGTGCGGTTCGCCGCGTCTCCCGAGACGTCCGCCGGCAGCATCCCGTACAGCTTCGAGATGGTGAAGTCGGCGTCGCTGATGATCGGGAAGTTGGGCGCGTAGCCCTGGGTCTCCTCGATGTCCTCCAGCCACTTGCTGTGGTTGTCCATCGGGTCGACCGACAGGCCGATGATCTTCACGTTACGACGGTCGAAGTCCGGCTTGATCTTGGCCATGTACCCGAGCTCCGTCGTACACACCGGCGTGAAGTCCTTCGGGTGCGAGAACAGCACCACCCACGAGTCGCCGATCCAGTCGTGGAAGTTGATCGTACCCTCGGTCGTCTCAGCCTGGAAGTCCGGTGCGGTGTCACCGATCTGCAAACTCATATCCTTTGTTCCCCTCTCGTCGGTAGTGCGCGCCCTCGGCCTTCCTTGGCGCACGCTGAAGTCTACCTCGCGAATGGATCCAAAGTCGGGGCGACCGTGCCGCCGCCCCATGGTCAGAGCTGGGAGACTGCGAACGCGTCGATGTCCACGCGGGGTCGCCCGGCGGTGCCGGCCACGACGATCCGCAGCGTGTGCGTCCCGACGGCCGCGAACGACTGCTGGTAGGCCGTCTGGCGGCGGGTGAACGACCCGGGCAGGAGGCCCAGGTCGACCGTCGTCCTGAGCTGCCCGTCCACGAACACCCGCGCCTTGCCGCCGCCGACGCCCATCGGCGCGATCCACCACACCCGCCGGCCGGTGAACGTGAAGCGGGCCGAGGCGCCCGCGGTGGAGGAGCTCGTCACCGTGCCGTTCCAGGCGCCGGCCGACGTGTGCCGCGACCAGCCGCCGCGGTAGTGGATCCGCGCCGAATTGTCGTCGGCCGGCGTGACGGGCTCGAGCACCGGCACGATGAAGCCGCCGATCAGGCCGTGCGCGATGATCTGGAGGTGCTGGTTCAGGCCGCCTCCGACGACCTGGCAGCAGGTCATGGTGCGTGACGGCAGGAGCGTGACGGCGCCGTTGCGATACAGGAAGCCGACCGTGGAGCCGTTGCCGCGGGTCGCCGTCCCTACGACGTCCCCGGCGTTCGTGATGTCGGATGCCTCGCTTGCCACCGCGCCGGGCACGAGCCGGCCGATGTCGGTGAATCGCCCCCCGGAGAAGAGGAACGCGTGCCGGGCGCCGGATGCCGTGTCGGCCCAGCCGACGATCTCGCCCGAGCCGTTCAGGGCGTCGGCGACGCTCTCGGCGCCGCCGAGCGTTCCGAGCCCTGTCATCGAGCCGCCGCTCAGGATGCGAAACGCGCGCATCCGGCCGGCCGGGTTGGTGGACCAGCCGACGATCTCGCCGGAGCCGTTGATGCCGGTGGCGACGGAGGTCGCGCCGCCGAGCGTGCCCAGATCGTGCATCGCGCCGGCGTTCCAGCGAAAGGCATGATCGGCGCCCGTCGTCGTCGTGGAATCGCCGACGACGACGTCGCTGTCGTTCAGGCTGAGGCCCTCGCCGAAGTCGCCGCCGAGGGTGCCGAGATCGGAGAGGACGCCGTCCCGCGCCAGGAACGTATGCGTCTGGCGGGTGGTGCTCTCGTTGAAGTTGTTCATGTAGCCGGCCGAGTCGCCGGCGCTGTTCACGGCGAGCGCGCCGGAATCCGAGAAGCCGTCCGGCCCGCGCCCGATCACGTCCATGGTGCCGCCCTTCCAGATCCACGCCCAGTGGAAGTCGGGGAAGGCGTCGCCGACGACCCAGCCCCTCGCGTTGATGTCCCACGAGGAGACGTCGTCGTCGCAGCTCTCCGCCGTGCACTGGGGGAAGAGCGGTCCGATCTCGAGCACAGCCCACGCCGGTTTGACCGCGGCCGGGGCCGGTGCGGCGGCGGCCGCCCACATCACGAGGAACGTCGCGATTGCAGTGGCCAGACGTCGCACGGTTGCCCTCCCTGTCGCCCGGGCCAGATCGTACCAGCGGGGTGGGTGCCGGCTCGATGTCGGGCGGTCCCGTCAGTTCCCACAGTGGGTGATGCTCGTCGAGACGGCCGCGAGCCACGGCTCGACGGCCGCCGTCCACGCGTCGGGCGCGCGGAGGTGCGCGTGGTGCCCGCCGGCCTCGAGCAGCCGCGCCTCCCAGCCGTGGCGCGCCGCCGCCGCGAGGGCGAAGTCGACCGGCACGTGGTGGTCGTCACGGGCGTGGACGACGAGCACGGGCACGGCGAGCCCGCCGAAGAGCGCATCGAACCGGCCGGGCCGCGCGAGGACGCGCGCGACACCGGAGAGGCCAGCCGGCGAGCGGCGGCGCGGGCCGTCCACCGCGGGCCGGCCGGCCAGGGAGCGCACGAACGCGACACGATGGCCGGCGTAGTCGAGCGCCGTCTGGCGCCGGGTGCGGCCGTTTCGGGCCACCGGGAACGGGCAGCCGGTGACGACCACGCCCGCGACGGCCGCGCGTTTGGAACGCGCGATGCGGAGCGCGACGATCCCGCCCATCGAGTGGCCGATCACGATCGCTCCCGGGACGACCGCCGCCTGCGCCACGCCGAGCGCCGCGGCCGCGTCCCGCGGGAGCGCCGGCGCGGCGACCGCGCCGTGGGCCGCGAGCCGGCCGCGCACAGCATCCCAGTCGGACGGCCCCCGGCCCAGCCCGTGCAGGCAGAGGAGCCGGGGCTCGGCCATCTCACCCGTCGTCGTCGCAGGGCGCGTTCACGTAGCCAGACCGGAAGGGCCGCGCCTGGCCCGACTCGGCGTCGTAGGCGTGCCGCCACACGCAGCCGGTGTCGTTCGTGAGCAGGTGGATCGAAACCGACGTCTCGGCCGACGTCGTTCGCACCCGGTGGATGTCGTCGCGGGGCGGGATCAGGACGTAGAAGTCGCCCGGCGAGAGCGCCTGCCGCCTCACCAGCTCGAGCGCGCCGTCGCGACGGGCGTACACCTCCTCGTCCTGGGTGCCGCGGTAGAGACCGACCAGGCCCCAGGCCAGGTGGTCGTGGATCGGGGTCTGCGATCCGGACGGCACGACGAGCGAGAAGAGCGAGAGCGACCCGTCCTCGGCGTGGTAGAGGAGCCACTGCCCGATCCCGCCGCCCATGCCCGAGTCGGGCGCGTCGGCCTGGTACTCGGCCGGGAGCCAGTCCGGGTCGGCCAGAAGCCCGGCGAAGCGCGGCCGCAGGAGCTCGCATGCCTCCTCCGGGGAGCCGGCCTTCGCGATGGTGGCGCGGACGCCGGCCACGAAGTCGCGCACGGCCGGCGTGTCGAGGACGAATTCCGATCCCATCCCGGCATATGATCGCCCGCGCGATGAGCGACGCGCGCCGCATGCAGCCCAACCGGCCCGACGAGCCCGGCTACGCCGGCGTCGGGCTGACGTTCGGGCGCGTGCCGCTCGCGCTCGACCCGGCCGCGCTGGAGGGGGCAGACGTCGCGATCGTGGGCGCGCCGTTCGACGAGGGCGTGACGTACCGGCCGGGCGCCCGGTTCGGCCCGCGGGCGATCAGGACGGCCGAGGACGTCGCCTTCCCGATCGCCCGGCCGCACATGGAGCTTGGGATCGACCCCTACGCCGAGCTGGACGTCGTCGACTACGGCGACGTCGACGTGCGCCCCTCCGACCTGGCCTGGTCGCACGAGGCGCTCCGCCGGGGCGTCGCGGAGATCCTGGAGGCGGGCGCGGTCCCGATCGTCCTGGGCGGAGACCACTCGCTCGCGACGCCGGTGCTCGCGGCGCTCGCCTCCCACTTCGGGGCGGAGGGGTTCTCCGTCGTCCATTTCGACACGCACGCCGACACGGGCAGCGATGAGCGCGAGGCGCCGCACGGGATCCCGTTCCACAAGGCGGTCGTGGAGGGGCAGCTGGAGGGCGGCAACATCGTGCAGGTGGGCCTGCGCGGGGCGTGGCCGTTCCCGGAGGACTTCCAGTGGATGCGCGAGGCCGGGTTCCGGTGGCACACCGCCGGCGAGGTCGTCGAGCGTGGGATCGCCCCGGTGGTGCACGACGCGATCGAGCACGCCCGCGCGCGGGCGCCGCGCACCTACCTGACCGTCGACGTCGACGTGCTCGATCCGGCCTTCGCCCCCGGCACCGGTACCGCCGAGCCGGGCGGGCTCACGACGCGCGAGCTCTTGTGGGCGGTGCGCACGGTCGCCTCCGAGCTCGACCTGTGCGCGATGGACGTGGTCGAGGTCTCGCCGCCGTACGACCCCGCCGGCATCACCGCGCTCGCCGCCCAGCGGGTGGTGCTGGAGACGCTCTCGGGGATCGCGCTTCGCCGGTCCGGGCGCCCCGCCAGGCCCGAGCGGCCGTGATGCGCGAGGCCGTTCCGGGTAGACATCACCCCGGGACGCAGACCAAGGAGGAGTCGAGATGAAGGACAGCGACGTTCTGGAGCGGATCGACGAGCTGGTGGCCGAGGAGCAGCAGTTGTACGAGCGCGAGGGCCACGGCGACATCCACGCCGACGACCGGGCGCGCCTCGACGAGATCGGGATCGCCCTCGACCGCTGCTGGGACCTGCTGCGCCAGCGGCGCGCGCGGCGCGAGTTCGGCCTGGATCCCGACGAGGCCCAGCCGCGCGGCGAAGACACGGTCGAGCACTACCAGCAGTAAAGGCGGCCGCCCCACACGGAGCTCCCGGTGCTGCGGCATACTCTGCGCGTGCCCGACCCGGTCCGCACGCCCGGCCTCGTCCTCACCGAGCACGAGTTCTCCGTCCCGCTCGACCACTCGCGCCCCGATGGCGAGCGCATCACCGTCTTCGCCCGCGAGGCCGCCGACCCCGACGGGCGCGAGCGGCCGTTCCTGGTCTTCCTCCAGGGCGGGCCCGGCTTCGAGGCCCCGCGCCCGACCCGCCACCCCACGGTGCCGCACTGGCTGGACCGGGCGCTCGAGGAGTTCCGCGTCCTCATGCTCGACCAGCGCGGCACGGGCCGCTCGACCCCGGTCGGCGGACTGTCCGGCAGGACGCCGCAGGAGCAGGCCGACTACCTGAAGCTCTTCCGCGCCGACTCGATCGTGCGCGACGCCGAGTGGATCCGGCGCGAGCTGGGCGCCGACCGCTGGAGCATCCTCGGCCAGAGCTTCGGCGGCTTCTGCGCCCTGGCCTACCTGTCGATCGCGCCGGAGGGCCTGCGCGAGGCCCTCTTCACCGGCGGGCTGCCGCCGATCGGCCGGCCCGTGGACGACGTCTACCGCGCCACCTACGGGACCGTGCTCGAGCGGAACCGGCGCTACTACGAGCGCTACCCGGCCGACCGCGAGCGTGTCGTCGACCTGCGGCGCAGGCTGGATGCCGAGGAGCTCCTCCTCCCCGGCGGCGACCGCCTCACCGGCCGCCGCTTCCGCCAGATCGGCCACATGCTCGGCATGGGGCCGGGCGCCGAGCACCTGCACTACATCCTGGAGCTCCCGCCGGACTCGCCCGCCTTCCTCCACGACGTCGAGGCGGCCGGACAGTTCCCGCGGAACCCGATCTACGCCGCGATCCACGAGGCCTGCTACGCCGACGGCGGGGCGACGGACTGGTCGGCCGAGCGGCTCCTGCCGGATGCGTACGCGGACGACCCCGCGCTCTTCACCGGCGAGCACGTCTATCCGTGGATGTTCGAGGACTACTCCGCGCTCGCGCCGCTGCGCGAGGCGGCCGGCATCCTGGCCGGCCACGCGTGGCCGCGGCTCTACGACCCCGAGGTGCTGCGCCGGAACGAGGTGCCGGCGGCGGCGGCGATCTACGCCCAGGACATGTACGTCCACCGGGCCTTCTCGGAGGAGACGGCCGGGCAGGTGCGCGGCCTGCGCGCCTGGGTCACGAACGAGTACGAGCACGACGGCCTGCGGGTCGCCGGCGACCGCATCCTGGGCCGGCTGATCGACCTGGCGCGGGGGAGGGCATAGCCGGGACCGCCTGACCCGTCGCCGGGCGCCTTGTTGCTTCCTGCTCCTGCCAGTGAGAAGATCGCAGCCGCTTCCCGCGTCCTGTGATTGGTGCGCCCGTTCCGGAAGGGCGCAGATCTCCGAAAGGGGGACGAATGGAGGATTCACCCCGCACGGTCCGACTGGCGGACGATGCGCCGTTCGACGTCTCGTCTCGAGGCGTGACGGCGACCCTCCGGCGGGCGGACATCGAGCAGGCGGCCCGCTCCGAGGCCGGCCCGGCCGAGCTTGTCCTCGACGTGAGACGCGGTCAAGGCGCCGATGTGGAGGCGCACTCGATCGCCGTCGAGTGGAGCCCGGCCGATCTGGAGCGGCTGCTGGCCGAGAGTGAGGCGGAGGACGTGACGATCGCGTTCGACCGCGACGACCTGGCCTCGGCGATGGACGCCGAGTCCGACGTCGAGGCGCACGGTCTTCGCGAGAAGGCCCTCATCCTCACCGTCGTGATGGTCTCGGCGGCGTCGACTGCCGGGATCGCTCAGGCGCGTCCGGCCGCCGTCGCAAGCGGGAACGCCGCGCCGTTGGCGTCGGCCCCCGCGGCGCCGGGTCCGGCCGCGGCGCAGGCTCCGGCCACCACGATCGGGGGTGCCGACGTTGCCGGCGCCGTCGATCAGGCGTCACCGGCGACCACCATCGGTGGAGCCGGTCTCGAGCCCACCGACGTCGTTGTCACCGCAGCGCCCGGATCACCCGCGACGACGACGGGGGGCGCCACTTCTCAGGCGCCGGCGCCGTCCGAGTCGCCCGCCACGACCATGGGTGGGGCCGGTCCGGCGACACCCGTGCGCGCCGGCGGAGAGGTCGTGTCGGCCGGGGGCTCCTCGTCGCTCAGCGCGGCGGAGGAGGCGGCCCTGGCCGGCGCAGCCGGCATGGTGATCGCCGCAGCGGGCTTCGCAGCTGCCGGAAGGCGGCGGCGACCGATTCAGCCCGCGTAACCGAGATCGTGGGCGGGACCCGGAGCCGGGTTCCGCCCACGCTCCGATTCACCGGTGGGAAGAACGGGCATTCCGCTTGGCATGCGATTCCGTCGCGGCGCCAAGCTCGATCCCTCGCAGGTGCGCGACCTCCGCGGCGCGTCCGGGAGGCGCAGCGCAGGGCTTCCCGGTGGCGGGCTGGCGGTCGGCGGAGGCGGCCTCGGACTGGTCGTCCTGCTGGTGGCCGTGCTGCTGGGGGCGAACCCGTTCTCCGGCACGACCGGTCCGTACGCCGGCCTCCAGGACCAGACCGTCGGCGCCGGCGCGTCGTCGCTCTCCAAGGACTGCCGCACAGGGGCGGATGCCAACGCCTCGACGGACTGCCGCATCGTGGGGTACGTGAACAGCATCCAGCGGTTCTGGGAGTCGCAGTTCCGGCCCGGCGACTACGTCCCGGCCCAGACGACGTTCTTCTCGGGCGAGACTGGTACCGGCTGTGGGACCGCCACGTCGGACGTCGGGCCGTTCTACTGCCCCGCGGACAAGCAGGTGTACGTCGACCTCGGCTTCTTCGACGACCTGCGGACGCGGTTCGGCGCGCACGGCGGCCCCTTCGCGCAGGCGTACGTCATCGCGCACGAGTACGGCCACCACGTGCAGGATCTCCAGGGCATCCTCGATCGCATCGGCAACGACCGGCAGGGCGCGGCGAGCGCGTCGGTGCGCTCGGAGCTCCAGGCCGACTGCTACGCCGGCGTCTGGGCGAATCACGCGACGCAGACGGGTTACCTCGCCCAGGTCACCCCGGCCGACATCCGCGACGGTCTCGACGCCGCGGCGGCCGTCGGCGACGATCGCATCCAGCGCGAGTTCCAGGGCCGGGTCGACCGGGAGACCTGGACGCACGGCTCCTCCGCCGAACGCCAGCACTGGTTCACCGTCGGCTACACGACCGGGCAGCCGGGGCAGTGCGATACCTGGCACGCCCCGCTCGCCTGAGAACCGGGCATCACCGAGGCGGGTCGATGCGCCGCCGCAGGCGGGCGCCCGCGCGTTCCACCTCGCCCAGCGCAGTGCTCGCCAGCTCGCGGCGGGAGGCGCCGTCGAGGAAGCGAAGCCGTGTCCACTCCACCGCCACGCGGCCGATGGTGCGGGTCGCGGCGCGGCGCTTCGGGTCGAGCATCCAGACGGTCCCCATCAGCGCCGCCCGGCGGCCGGTGCGCGTGCGCCCGCCCGGCATTCGTGCCCCGACGACGTCTGCGATCAGGAGCTGGACGACCTCTCTCTGTGCCAGCTCCGCCACCCCCGTGTGCGCGAAGCGCAGCTGCCGGTTC
>JAICKX010000029.1 GCA_025927685.1 Thermoleophilia bacterium
CCGGCGAGGGCGAGCGCTCGTTCATCGCGGGCGCCGACATCAAGGAGATGGCGGGGAAGACGCCGCTCGAGGCGCGCGCCTACTCCGAGCTCGGGCAGGAGATCGCCCATACGCTCGAGACGATGCGGAAGCCGACGATCGCGGCCGTGAACGGCTACGCGCTGGGCGGCGGCTGCGAGATGGCGCTCGCCTGCGACGTGCGGCTCGCATCCGAGAACGCCCACTTCGGCCAGCCGGAGATCAATCTCGGCATCATCCCGGGCTGGGGCGCCACCCAGCGGCTCGCGCGGGCGACGAACATCGGCTACGCCAAGGAGCTGATCCTGACCGGCCGGATGATCGACGCCGCCGAGGCGCTCGAGCGCGGCCTCGTCCAGCACGTGTACCCGGCCACGGAGCTCATGCCGCGCGCGCTCGAGATGGCGAGCCTGATGGCGTCGAAGAGCCCGGTGGCGCTCTACTACGCCAAGGAGGCGTCCAACCGCTCCCTCCAGGGCGACATCGCCGGCAACCTCGTCCACGAGGCCGACCTCTACTCGATCATGTTCTCGACCGACGACGCCCGCGAGGGCCTGAACGCGTTCGTGGAGAAGCGCCGGCCGGGCTTCGTCGGCAAATAGCCCTGCGACCGGCACCCGGCCGCGTTCGTTAGGCTGCCCGCCGGTCACGGGATGGAGGTGCAGGCGCGGTGAACATCGCAGTGTGCGTCAAGGAGGTGCCGAGCGGGACGTCGCACAAGCGACTCGACCCGGCCACGAACCGGCTCGACCGGTCGGGCGACTCCGAGCTCAACCCCTTCGACCTGCACGCCCTCGAGGAGGCGGTGCAGATCCGTGAGGGCGGCGCCGACGTCGGCGAGATCGTGGCCGTCTGCATGGGCCCCGCCTCCGCCCAGCGCGCCCTCCAGAAGGCGCTGGCGCTCGGCGCCGACCGGGCCGTGCTGGTGAGCGACGACTCGCTGGCGGGCTCCGACATCGCCGGCACGGCGCACGTGCTGGCGGCGGTCGTGGCGAAGCAGGACGCCGACCTCGTGATCCTCGGCCAGCAGGCCGCCGACGCCGACTGCTACGTGATGGCGGCCGCCGTCGCCGATTACCTCGAACGGCCCGTCGTGACTCAGGTGGCCGATCTCACCGTGGAGGGCTCGGGCATCCGCGCGAAGCGCCAGACCGAGCACGGCTACGACGTGATCGAGGCGCCGCTGCCGGCGGTCGTCTCGGTCTCGGATGCCATCAACACGCCCCGGCTTCCGTCCATCAAGGCGATCATGGGCGCCAAGAAGAAGCCGCTCGAGACGCTCTCGGCGGCCGATGCGGGCGTCGACTCCGGCCGGGTCGGCGAGAGCGGTGCGCAGAGCATCGTGCGCTCGGTGGCGCCCCCGGCCGCCAAGTCGGCGGGTGTCACCATCGAGGACTCCGGCGGCGACTCCGCCCCGCAGGTCGTCGAGATCCTGGCCGGGAAAGGACTTCTCTGATGCCCGGCCTCCTGGTCTACGTCGACCACGACGAGGGCGAGCTCTCGCCGCAGAGCCTGGGCGTCCTCGCGAAGGCGGCCTCGCTGGGCGGCGAGGTGACCGCGTTCGTCGCCGGCTCCGGCGTCGACGACTCCTGGGCCGGTTCTCTGGGCGGGCACGGCGCCGCCAAGGTGCTCCTCGCCGACGACCCGGCGCTGGAGGGCGGCCTGTCGCAGCCCATCGTCGACGCCATCGAAGCCTCCGCGCGCGAGGCGGACGCCGTCCTCTTCGGAGCCGGTGTCGTCTCGGCCGACGTCGCGGCCGGGCTGGCCGCCCGGATCGGCGCCGGGATCGCCTGTGAGTCGACCGAGATCGCCCTCGCCGACGGCGGTGTCGTCGCGACCCGGCCGGCGCTCGGCGACACCGTGATGGTCGAGTCGGGCTTCCGCGGCACCGGCATCGTGCTGGCCCGCGCCAACGCGTTCCCCGTGAACGAGTCGCCGTCCGGCACGGCGCCCGTCGAGCGGGTCGCGGTCGAGGTGAAGCCGTGGTCACAGGCCGCGAGGCCGGCAGGGCGCGAGGCCGCCGAGGCCGCCGGCGTCGACATCACCGAGGCGGAGATCCTGGTCGCCGTCGGGCGCGGGATGGGCGGCCCCGAGAACGTGCCCCTCGTCGAGGAGCTGGCGAAGGCGATCGGAGGCGAGGTGGCCGCGACGCGCGCGGTCGTCGATGCGGGCTGGGTGCCGTACGCGATGCAGGTCGGCCAGACCGGGAAGACCGTCTCGCCCAAGCTCTACATCGCCTGCGGCGTCTCGGGCGCCATCCAGCACAAGGTCGGGATGGCCAATGCCGGCACCATCGTCGCGATCAACAAGGACCCGAACGCCCCGATCCACGAGTTCGCCGACGTGAGCGTGATCGGCGATGCGCTCACGATCGTGCCGAAGCTGACCGAGGCCCTGCGCAGCCGGTAGTACGATTCACCACATGAGTGACCATCGCATCCTGGTGGTCGCCAACGAGACCTGCGCCGGCCGGGCGCTGCTCGAGGAGCTGCGCGGCCGGGTCCGGCCGGGGTCGGAGGTGCTCGTGGTCGCGCCCGCGCTCAACTCGCGGCTGCGCCACATCCTGGCCGACACCGACGGCGCTTACGCCGCGGCCGAGGAGCGGCTGGCCGAGTCCATCGAGGCGCTCCGCGCGGCGGGCATCACGGCGTCGGGCGCGGTGGGGGACTCCGATCCCGTGCAGGCGATCGAGGACGCCCTGGTGGAGTTCGAGGCGACCGAGATCGTCATCTCCACGCACCCGATCGAGCGCTCGAACTGGCTCGAGAAGAAGGTCGTGGAGGGCGCGAAGGAGCGGTTCGAGCTGCCCATCATGCACGTCGTGGTGGACCTCGCCGCCGAGCGCGGCCCCGCACAGGTCAGGTAGGGCGACCCGGGGAGCGCCGCCCCGGCGGTCACGCCGCCGGGTCCCCGAGCCATGCCCGAAGCGCGTTCCGGAACCGCACGGCCTCGGCGAGCACGTCCGTCAGGCGCTGCTCGGCCGGGGCGGCGGGAACGGGGCGGCCGAGGCGCTCGAACAGCCGCTCCGTGTCGGCCGCCGACCACCGCCGGTCCTCGCCCACCTGGATCGGGATGGGCGTGTGGCGGCGATCGGCGGCCTCCAGGAACCTGTCAAGGTCGGCGAGGAGCGCCTCCGCCAGCGTCTCGGGGTCTGACACCCCTCGATTGTATGGTCACACCGCGGGCTGGATGTTCTGGTTCACCCGGAAGGTGTTCTCAGGGTCGTACTGGGCCTTGATCCGCGACAGGCGGCCGTAGTTGGCGCGGTACGCCGCCTTCACGCGCTCCTGGCCCTCGTCCATCATGAAGTTGACGTACGCGCCGCCGGTGGCCGAGTACGGGTGGACGGCGTCGAAGTAGTCGAGCGTCCACTCGCGCACCGCCTCGGCGCGCTCGGGCTCGGGCTCGCAGCCGAAGATGACCTCGGCCCACTGCACGTCGCGGTTGGCCCACGCCGTGTCGGACTCGCCGATGTCGTGAACCGCACCGTCGATCGGGTAGAGATGCATCGTGGTCGAGCCCGGCGTCATCCGCTCGGCGTGCTCGCGGTGCGCCGCGATCGCCGCGTCGGGCAGCTCGTTCAGGAAGTCCGCCCGCCAGTAGCCCTGCATGCCCTTCGGGTAGAACGGGTCGAAGAAGCCCTGTAGGCCGGCGAACGGCAGCGCATGCGCGCCGTGCAGGAGCGGCTCGGCCGCCTCCAGCATCGGGGCCATCGCGGCCTGGGCGGCGTCGTTGTCGTCGCCCGCATAGCACCAGACGACGGCGCTGACCTTGCGCCCGTGCAGCTCGGCCGGGAACGGCTCGACCGGCGGGACGGTCGCGAACGCGAAGAACCCGTTCAGCTCGCGCGGCGCCTGCGGGAGGAACTCCCGGTAGCGGCGCATGACCGCCTCGGTGTCGTCGAGCGACCAGAAGGTCGGGCCGGCGATGACCGTGCTCACCGGGTGCAGGCGGTAGCGGAACTCGGTGACCACGCCGAAGTTCCCGCCGCCGCCGCGGAGCGCCCAGAAGAGATCGGCGTTCTCGTCGGGGCTCGCGGTGACCTTCGAGCCGTCGGCGAGGACGACCTCCGCGCTCAGCAGGTTGTCGATCGTGAGGCCGTGCTTTCGGGCCAGATGCCCGATCCCGCCGCCGAGCGTCAGCCCGCCGACACCGGTGGTGCCGAGGATGCCGAGCGGCGTGGCCATGCCGGCCTCGGCCGTTGCGGCGTCGAGCTGCCGCAGGGTCGCGCCTCCTCCGGCGGCGGCCGTGCGCGCGGCCGCGTCGACCTTGACCGCCGACAGCGGCGCGAGGTCGATCACCACGCCGTCGTCGATCGTGCCGAGGCCGGGGGCGCTGTGGCCGCCGCCGCGGATCGCGATCGGGACGTCGTGGGAGCGGGCGAAGCCGACCGCGGCCGCGACGTCGTCGGAGCTCGCCGCGCGGACGATGACGCCGGGCGAGCGGTCGATCATCCCGTTGTGGACGCGCCGGGCCTCGTCGTAGCCGGAGTCCTCCGGCCCGATGATCTCGCCGGCGACGCCGCGAAGCTCGGAGCGCGCGGCGCTGGACAGTGTCTCGGTGGTTGCCATGCAGTCTCCTCAGGGTCGGTGTTCGGGGTGATCCCCGAGTCACCCTACGCACGCGCCGAGCGCGCCGCATGACCCGAACTGACCCACTTTTCGCGCCTCGATCGCGGCCATGCGATGATCAGATCTGACTAGTGGCCGCCGAAGCTCCTCAGTCGACGCTCCCGGGCCCCCTGCGCCTCGCGCCCTCCTTCCCCTTCGTCGGGCGCCCGCGCGAGCTGGCGACCCTGCGCTCGCTCATGCCGTGGGCGGCCAGCGAGGGGCGCCGGATCGCGCTGGTCGGCGGGGAGGCCGGGTCGGGGAAGAGCCGGCTCGTGCGCGAGTTCGCGGCCGAGGCGGCGGCCGGAGGGGCGCTCGTCCTCTACGGCGCGTGCGACGCCGTCGTCCCCACGCCCTACGGGCCGTTCGCCGAGGCGCTCGACCTGCTCGTCCGGGCGGCCGAGCCCGAGCACCTGCGGGCCGACCTCGGTTCGGGCGGGGGCGAGCTGCGCCGGCTCCTGCCCGACCTGCCGGCGCGGGTCGGTGACCTCCCCGAGCCCGTGCACGCCGACCAGGACACCGAGCGCCACCGCCTGCACATGGCCGTGGTCGAGCTGCTCGTCGCCACCAGCCGGCGGGCGCCGGTCCTGCTCGTCCTCGAGGACGGCCACTGGGCCGACCACCCGACGCTGCTCCTCCTGCGTCATCTCGGCCGGGCGGCCGCCGATGCGCGCCTCCTCGTCGTGGCCACGTTCCGGGACACCGAGGCCGACGTGCCGCAGGAGCTGGGCGACGCGCTCGTCGACCTGCGCCGCTCCGAGCAGGTGGCCCGGCTGCGCCTGGCCGGCCTCTCGGCCGAGGACGTCGAGGAGTTCCTGCGCCGTGCGGGCGGCGTCGAGGTGGACGGCCTGCCGAGCCTGGCCGAGGTGCTGTTCGGGCTCACGAACGGCAACGCGTTCCTCCTCACCGAGGTGTGGCGGGCGCTCGTCGAGACGGGGGCGGCGGAGGCGGGCGGCGCCGACGTCGCCGCCTCGCTGGCCGCGCTCGACACCCCGGAGGGGGTGCGTGACGTCGTGAGCCAGCGGCTGGCCCGGCTCGATCCCGGGACGCAGGCCGTCCTGGAGCTGGCGGCGGTGGCCGGGCCCGAGTTCGAGACCGAGGTGGTGCGCCGGGCGGGTGCGCTGGAGCCGGGGGCGCTGGCCGCGGCGCTCGCCGACGGCGTCCGAAGCGGCATGATCGAGGAGGTGCCCGGGCGGACGCTCGCGCACCGCTTCACCCACGAGCTGGTGCGCCGCGCGCTATACGACCGGCTTGCCGCGGGCGGCCGGGCCCAGCTCCACCTCCAGATCGCCTGGGCGCTCGACGAGCGGCCCGGGGAGCGCTCCGCGCGGGCGCTCGGCGACATCGCCCACCACTTCGCCGCCGCGGCGCCGATCGGCGGCACCGACCGGGCGGTTGAGTACAGCCTGCTCGCCGCCGCCGCCTCGATGGCCGCGCTCGCGTTCGACGAGGCCGCGATCGCGCTGCGGACGGCGCTCGAGCTGGGCATCCCCGGCGGCACCGACCGCGCCGACGCGCTCCTCGACCTGGGCGCGGTGACCTACCGGGCCGGCCGCTCCATCGACTCGCAGGAGGCGTTCCTGGCGGCGGCGGAGATCGCGCGCGGCCTCGGCGACGGCCGCCGCCTCGCGCGGGCCGCGGTCGGCTACGAGGACGCCTGCTGGCGGATGGGCATCGACTACGGCGGCGCGCTCGAGCTGCTCGAGGAGGCGGGGGAGGCGCTCGAGGCGGGCGACTCCGAGCTGCGCGTGCGCGTCCTCGCCGCGCTGGGCCGGGCGCTGTCGTTCGCCGGCCGGCCGCGGGAGTGCGCGGTGGTGCGCGACGGGGCGATCGCGATGGCGCGCCGGATCGGCGACCGGCAGGGGCTGGCGCTCGTCCTCAGCCGCTCGTACTGGCTGCGCGGCCCGACGCCCTTCGGCGACATCCTGGAGCTCCTGGCCGAGGGGCATGCGCTGGCGGAGGCGCTCGGTGACATCGAGATCGCCGCGGAGGCGCTCCAGTGGCGGATCGCGTCCTTCATCGCGCTGGGCGACCTCCAGGGCGCGCGCGCCGAGCTGGCGCTGCTCTTCGACGTGGCCGGACGCATGCGCCAGCCGTTCGCGCTGCACGTCGCCGAGCAATACGCCGCGGCGATCGCGCTCTGCGACGGCCGTCTGGGCGAGGCGGAGGCGGCGGCCGAGCGTTCGCGGGAGTGGAGCCGCCTCCTGGCCGGGCGCGACCCCTCGAGCGTGTACGGGATCCAGATGTTCGGGATCCGGCGCGAGCAGGGCCGGCTCGCGGAGCTCGCGCCGGCGGTGCGCTCGCTGGCGTCGTCCGACCGGGCGGCCGCGTGGAGGCCGGGCCTGGCGGCGCTCATGGCGGAGCTGGGGATGGTGCGCGAGGCCCGCGCGGAGCTGGACGTCATCCGGGCGGAGGGGCTGGACCGGCTGCGCCCGTCCCTCTGGCTCGCATCGCTCACGTACCTGGCCGACGTGTGCACGGTCGTGGGCGACGCGGAGCTGGCGAAGCTCGTCTACGCCGAGCTCCTCCCGAACGCCGGGAGCAGCGTGATGATCGGGCATGCCGTGGCCTGCTACGGGGCCGCCGACCGCTACCTCGGCATGCTCGCCGCCGCGGCGGGCGACCGCGAGCGGGCGGCCTTGCATTTCGAGGCGGCGCTTCGCCGCGACCGGTCGGCCGGCGCGTCGACGTGGGTGGCCCACACCGCCTTCGAGTACGGCCGCCTGCTGCGCCACGGCGGGAGCGCGGAGGACGCCGCGCGAGCGGCCGAGCTCCTGGCGGAGGCGACCGAGCTGGCCCGGCGGATCGGGATGCGGGCGCTGCTCGACCGGCTCCAACAGCAGACCGGCCATGTCGCCATCCCGGCCGGGCTCTCGCCCCGCGAGGTCGAGATCCTGCGGCTGGTCGCCCGCGGCCTCTCCAACCGCGACGTCGGCCGGTCGCTCTCGATCAGCGAGCACACCGCGGCGAACCACATACGCAGCATCCTGCGCAAGACCGGCGCCGCCAACCGCACCGAGGCCGCCGCGTACGCCCACAGCAACGGCCTGCTCGGCGCGGGCTAACATCCGCTCCGTGCCGCTCTACATCGTCGAACGCGAATTCGCCGACCAGCTCGATCTGACGGGCGCCGACGTGCGCCTCATCGAGGAGGTCAACGCCGAGGAGGGCACGACCTGGCTCTTCTCGTTCCTGAGCGCCGACCGCAAGCGGTCCTACTGCCTGTACGAGGCCCCCTCGCCCGACGAGATCCTGTCGGCCGCGAAGCGCAACAACATCCCGGCGGACGCGATCGTCGAGGTGAGCCGGCTCACCCCGAGCCTGGTCACCTAGGCGATCGACCGACCACTCCGCGCGCCTGGGCGCCCCAACGTGTCGGATTGGGTCGGACTGCCGTGGGGCTGCGGCTGCGAACCGTCGCATCGCGGCGTCCTCGGTCGGCTCAATATGCCCCGATATTGAGCCTCCCCGCGTCCTGGCGCTGCTCGGTTCTCGCCGCCCAGCACATCACGGGAGCGGTCGACCGATCACCTAGGCGATCGAGTACTCCGGCCCGCTGCCGCCCTCGGGCGGCGTCAGCCGTCCGCCCTTGGCGGTGATGGCGCCGCACTGGACGCAGTTCGACGGCGTGAGCAGCACCTCGACCATGCCGTCGCCGGAGCGCTCGCCGAGCTCGTAGACCGCGGCGGGGCACATGGCGACCCAGGCCTGTGCGACCTCGGCCGGGACGCGGCGGCGGACGCGGATGTGGTTCGGCTGGTCATCGCGGCTGCGGTTGCCCGAGAGGAAGACGCTCGAGAGCTTGTCGAACGTCAGCGCCCCGTCCGGGTCCGGGTAGTCGCGCGGCTCGACCCGAAGCTCGGCGTCGGCGTCGCGGCGGGTGCGGAACGTGCCGCCGGGGAACGCGCCGCGCGTCAGGTCCATCGCGCTCGCCAGACCGCCGCCGACCATGAGCCCCTTGGTCAGGGCCTGGCGCATGTTGCGGACGCGATGCAGGTCGCGCCAGATGTGGCTCGCCTTCACCCGCCGGTCGTATCCGTCGAGGGCGCCGGGCGCGGCCGGGTCGCCGCCCCCCTTCAGCACCTCGTGCACCGTCTCGGCCGCCAGCATCCCCGAGCGCATGGCGTAGTGGATGCCCTTCAGCTTCGGCACGTTCACGAACCCGGCCGAGTCGCCCGTCAGGATCGCGCCGGGAACCGAGATGCGGTCGGGCACCGAGTAGAGCCCACCCTCGGGGATCGTCTTCGCGCCCCAGGCCTCGCGCTCGCCGCCCTTCAGGAGCTCGCGGATCATCGGGTGGGTCTTGAACTGCTGGAGCAGGTCGTGCACCGAGAGCGACGCGTCGTGGTGCTCGAGCCCGACCACGAGTCCGATCGCGAGCCGGTCCTCGCCCATCGGGTAGATGAAGCTGCCGCCGGTCTCGCCGTGCTTCCCCGCCCAGCGCAGCGGCCAGCCCAGCGTGTGGATGACGCGGTCGAGCGGGCGCGCGACCTTCCACACCTCCTTCACGCCCAGGCTCCACACCTGCGGGTTCTGGCTGCGCAGGCTGAACTCCTCTGCGAGCGCGCCGGCCAGGTGGCCCTGGGTGCCCTCGCACAGGACCGTGACGCGGGCCCGGATCTCGACGCCGGGCTCGTATGCCGCCGTCGGCTCGCCGTCGCGGTCGAGCCCCTTGTCGCCGGTCACGACGCCGCGCACGGCGCCCCCATCGACGAGCAGCGTCTGCCCGGCGGTCTCGGGCAGCACCATCGCCCCCAGCTCCTCCGCCCGCTCGGCCAGGTGGCGGCCGAGCTGCGCGAGGGAGAAGATCCAGTTGCCCTTGTTGTGGAACGGCGGCGGCGTCGGCAGCCGCACCGAGTAGCCGGGCCGCATCAGGTAGACGGCCTCCTTCCGCACGGGGCCGAAGCTCGGCAGGTCCTCCATGGGCGTGCCGGGCAGGAGGTCGCGCAGCGCCGAGGGGTTCACGACCGCGCCGGAGAGGAGATGGGCGCCGGCGACGCGGCCCTTGTCGATGACCGCGATCGGGGTCTCGCCCAGCGCCTCGGCCGTGGCCGCGTCGTCGGCGAGCAGCCGGCCGAGCCGGATCGCCCCCGCGATCCCCGCCGGCCCGCCGCCGACGAAGAGCACGCCGACGTCGATCCGCTCGTCCTCGGCCGCCTGCGGCGCCGCCACGAACTCGCGCACCCTGACCGGGGGTGGATAGTCGGCGGCGCGGCGAGGCACGGCGGTGAGGATACTCTGCCGCGCGATGCGAGCCGTCGACCTCCGCTCCGACACCGTCACCCGGCCGACGCCGGAGATGCGCCGCGCCATGGCCGAGGCCGAGGTCGGCGACGACGTCTGGGGCGACGACCCGACGGTGATCGAGCTCGAGGCCGAGACGGCCCGCGTGCTCGGCAAGGAGGCGGCGGTGTACGTCCCGTCGGGCACGATGGGAAACCAGGCCTCGGTGCGGGCGCACACCCGCCGCGGCGACGAGATCCTGCTCCACCGCCTGGCGCACGTCGTGATGCACGAGCAGGGCGGAGTGTCGGCGCTCTCAGGCGTCCAGCCGAAGCTGCTCGACGGCGAGCGGGGCATGCTCGACGTCGAGACGCTCGAGGCCGCGTGGCACGACGCCAGCGACCCGCACTACGCGCGCCAGTCGCTGGTCTGCGTCGAGAACACGGTCGGCGAGGCGGGCGGCCTCGTCGTCCCGCCCGAGCGGATCCGGGCCATCGCCGGCTTCGCCCGCGACCACGGCATGCGCCTCCACATGGACGGGGCCCGGATCTGGAACGCCGCGGTCGCGCTGGGGCGCCCGCCGGCCGACCTCGTCCGCGAGGTCGACTCGGTCTCGGTGTGCTTCTCGAAAGGGCTCGGCGCGCCGGTCGGCTCCGCGGTCGCGGGGAGCGCCGAGGTGATCGCCGAGGTGCGCCGGAACCGCAAGCTCTTCGGCGGCGGCATGCGCCAGGCCGGCATCATCGCCGCCGGGGCGCTGCATGCCCTGCGCCACCACGTCGAGCGGCTGGCGGACGACCACCGGAACGCCCGCCGTCTGGCCGTGGGCCTCTCCGGCGCCGGCCGGATCGAGGTCGACCCGGCGGCCGTCGAGACCAACATCGTGCTCGCCCGCGTGCCCGACGGCTCGGCGGAGGCGCTGGTCGGGGAGCTGGGCGAGGCGGGCGTCCTGGCCGGCTGGCTGGATGCGCACACGGTGCGGTTCGTGACCCATCTCGACTCCCAGGAGGCGGCCGTGGACGCAGCTCTGGAGGCCATGGCGCCGCTGCTACGATGAGTGCATGAAAGCCGATATCCACCCCGAGTACGTGGTCGCGCACGTCCGGTGTTCCTGCGGGAACGAGTTCATCACCCGCGCCACGAAGCCCGAGCTCCACGTCGAGATCTGCTCGGAGTGCCATCCGTTCTACACCGGCAAGCAGAAGCTGGTCGACACCGGTGGCCGCGTGGAGCGGTTCCGCCGCCGCCAGGCGAAGTCCGCCTCGACGTCGTAGACGCTCACGTAGGGGCCTTCGCGTGCCGAACTACTCCGGTATGAGGAAGGCCCGATGAGCGCCAACGTCGGCGGCCAGGCCGTGCTGGAGGGCGTGATGATGCGAAGCCCGGGCACCTGGGCTGTGACCGTGCGCCGCTCCGACGGCGGGCTGGCGCGCGTCTGCCGGCCGATCTCGAGCGCCGCCGCCCGCCACCGCTGGATGCGGCTTCCGATCGTCCGCGGCGTCGTCGCGCTGGGCGAGTCGCTCGTGATCGGGTTCCGGGCGCTCTCCGTCTCGGCCACCTACGCGTCGATCCAGCCGGGCGAGGAGGCCGACCCGGAGGAGGCCGCCGAGCTGACCCGCGGCCAGATCGCGTTCGCGTTCGTGATCGCGATCGGCTTCGCGCTCATCATCTTCAAGGTCTCGCCGGCCGTCATCACCGGCTTCCTGCCGATCCACAACACCGCCGTCTTCGTGGTCGTGGAGGGCGCGATCCGGGTGAGCTTTCTCGTGATCTATCTCGCGCTGATCTCGCTCATCCCCGACCTGCGCAGGGTCTTCCAGTACCACGCGGCCGAGCACAAGGCGATCAACGCCTACGAGGACGGCGCCGAGCTCACGCCCGAGCGCGTCCAGTCGTACTCCAAGATCCACGTCCGCTGCGGCACGGCGTTCCTGCTGTGGGTGATGGTTATCGCGATCTTCGTGTTCGCCCTCGTCGGCCGGCCCGACTGGCCGATCCTGATCGGGTCGCGGATCGTGCTCCTGCCGGTCATCGCGGGGCTGGCGTACGAGGTGATCCGGTTCGGCGGCAAGCACCCGCGGAACCCGGTGGTGCGGGCCCTCCTGGCGCCCGGCCTCTGGCTCCAATCGCTCACGACGCGCGAGCCGACCCTCGACCAGGTCGAGGTGTCGATCCAGGCGCTGCGCGACGTGCTCGACGCCGAGGCGGCGTCCGGGCCCTCGCCCGTCGAGGTGATGGCGTAGAGTCTCCCGCGGTGCCGGGAGCCGACTCCGCCGACGCGCTGCGCGAGCTGATCGACCGCTACAACGACGCCTGGAACCGCCAGGACGTCGACGCCGTCGTGTCGATGCACACCGCGGACATGGTGTTCCACAACCACACGGCCGGCGAGTGCGTCGAGGGCGACGCCGTCCGCGCCCACATCGCCGGCATCTTCGCCAACTGGCCGGGGATGACGTTCGCGAGCCGGTCCCTCTACGTGCGCGACGGGCTCGTCGTGCAGGAGTGGACGGCGACGGGGACGCACGCCGAGAGCGGCCGCTCCGCCGAGTGGGACGGGATGGACATCCTGCCCACCCGCGACGGGAAGTTCGCGCGCAAGGACGTCTACTCCGACTCCGTGAGCGTGATGCGCCAGCTGGGCCGGCTCTAGAATTCAGCGGATGGAGCCGCTGGTGCAGGAGATCGAGCGCCGCCACGCCGAGCTCGAGTCCGAGCTGGGCGATCCGGCCGTGCTCGCGGACCAGCGCCGCTACGCCGAGGTGGCCCGGGAGCACAAGCGCCTCTCCGGCGCCGCCGAGCTCGCCCGCCGCTGGCGCGAGCTCGTGGCGCAGGAGGCCGAGGCCGGGGAGCTCGCCTCCGACGGCGACGCCGACATGCGCGCCTTCGCCCAGGAGCAGCTGAGCGAGGCCCGCTCCGCGCTGCCGGGGCTCGAGGAGGAGCTGCGGCTGGCGATGGTCGAGCGCGACCCGGCCGACGACAAGGACGTGATCGTCGAGCTGCGGGCCGGGACCGGGGGCGACGAGGCGGCGCTCTTCGCCGGCGACCTCTACCAGATGCTCACCCGCTTCGCCGAGGGGCACGGGTTCAAGACCGAGACGCTCACCTCGTCGGGCGGCGATGCGGGAGGGTTCAAGGAGCTCGTGTTCGAGATCCGCGGCGACGGCGCCTATTCGCTCTTCAAGCACGAGAGCGGCGTCCATCGCGTGCAGCGCGTCCCCGCGACGGAGTCCCAGGGGCGGATCCACACGTCGACGGCGACGGTCGCGGTGCTGCCCGAGGCCGAGGACGTCGATGTGGACGTCGACGCGAACGACCTGCGGATCGACGTCTACCGCGCCGGCGGTCACGGCGGCCAGTCGGTCAACACGACCGACTCGGCCGTGCGGATCACCCACGTCCCGACCGGCACCGTCGTCACCTGCCAGGACGAGCGCTCCCAGCTCCAGAACAAGGAGCGGGCCATGAAGATCCTGCGCGCGCGGCTCTACGAGGCCGAGCGCGAGCGGGCCGCGGCGGAGGCCGCCCAGCAGCGCTCCTCCCAGATCGGCGGCGGCGAGCGGTCGGAGAAGATCCGCACCTACAACTTCCCCCAGAACCGGGTCACCGACCACCGGGTGGGCCTGACCGTCCACAACCTCGAGGCGGTGCTGGCGGGCGACCTCGACCAGTTCTCGGAGGCGCTCGCGGCCGAGGAGAAGCGGCAGAAGCTGGCGGCCGCCGCCGGAGGGTGAGGACGCTCGGCGAGGTCCTGCGGCTCTCGACCGCGCACCTCGAGCGCCACGGCAGCCCCACGGCGCGGCTCGATGCGGAGCTCCTGCTCGGGCACGCGCTCGGGCTCGGGCGGGTCGAGATCTACACGGGCTTCGAGCGCCCGCTCGACGAGGCCGAGCTGGCCGAGTGCCGGGCGCTGATCGCCCGGCGGGCCAAGCGCGAGCCCGTGGCGTACATCCTCGGCCGGTGGGGCTTCCGCGGCCTCGACCTGGACGTCGACCCGCGGGTGCTCGTGCCGCGGCCCGAGACCGAGCTCCTCGTCGACCGCTGCCTCGCGCTCCTGAACGGCGTCGTGGGCCCGGACGTGCTGGACGTCGGCACCGGCTCGGGCGCGATCGCGCTCGCGCTCGCGTCGGAGCTGCCGGAGGCGCGGGTGATCGGGTGCGATGTCTCCCCGGAGGCGCTCGAGGTCGCGCGGAGGAACGGGGAGCGGCTCGGGGTCGACGTGGAGTGGATCGAGTCGGATCTGCTCGCGGCGGTCGCGGGCCGGCGCTTCGATCTCGTCGTCTCGAACCCGCCGTACGTGGCGGCGGACGAGATCGGCGCGCTGGAGCCGGAGGTGCGCGACTGGGAGCCGCGGGGCGCGACTGTCGCCGGCGAGAGCGGGCTCGAGGCGATCGAACGGCTCTGCGCGGAGGCGCCGGCGGCGCTCGAGGAGGGCGGCGCGCTCGTCCTGGAGGTCGGCGCCGGCCAGGCCGGAGCGGTCGCGGCGCTGCTCGAGGGCGTCGGGCTCGGCGGGATCGGGCGCGACACGGACCACGCCGGGATCGAGCGAATCGTGTGGGGGAGGGCGCCGTGACCGAGCATGAGCGGCTGCTCGGCGCGGGCGCGCTCGCGATCCTCCCGACCGACACCGTCTACGGCATCGGCTGCGCGGCCGCGCTCGAGGAGGCGTGCGCGCGCCTGTACGCCGTCAAGGACCGGCCCGCCGAGCAGCCGACCGCGGTGGTGTTCGGGTCGGTGGAGAAGGCGGTCGAGCTGCTGGGCGACGGCGTGCGGTCGGATCTGCTGCCGGGGCCGGTCACGCTGGTCGTGCCCAACCCCGGCGGCAGGTTCGCCTACCTGTGTGGTCGAGATCCCGCGCGGATCGGCGTCCGCGTCCCCGAGCTCGCGCCCGCCGTGGCCAAGCTCGCCGATGCGGTCGGCGGGCTTGCGCTGACGAGTGCCAACCGCCGCGGGGAGGCGGCGCCGGGCCGGCTGTCGGATGTCGCTCCCGAGCTCCTCTCGGTCGCGGCCGTCGTCGTGGACGGCGGCACCCTGCCGGGCGTCGCCTCGACGGTCATCGACCTCACCGGATCGCAACCTCGCGTTCTTCGGCCGGGGCCGAGCGGCGCGAGGTGACCTCGCCGTCGCGGTCGGTGACGACCTCCTCCGTGCCGCGGCGGATCCAGGTGCCGACGCCGCACAGATAGGCGATCAGGACGCCGGGGCCGGTGAAGTAGCAGATCCACAACGCGGCGACCTTGCCCTCACCCGTGGCGATCGGCGCGATCGCGTCGGACCAGAGCGGGTGGAGGAACAGGCCGACCGCCAGCCACGCTCCGGCCAGGGCACCGAGCAGCGCTCCCATGCGGAAGCGCGTCGGGAAGGCGATCATGATGCCGGCGACGGCTGCGACGACGCCCGGAATGATGCTGAGCGTCCAGTGCTGTTCGCTCCAGACCCAGGTCTGGTCGGTGTCGAACCCGAAGTCGAAGTAGGGCCCGACGAGCGGAACGACGGCTGCCCAGACGCCGAGCGCGAACACCGCGAAGCCGAGCGGGATGGCAACTCGCGCGCCGGTGCGCCGTCGGACTACGGTCGTGGTCATCGTTGCACCTCCTCGACTGATCCGTTCCCCGAGCGGGCTCTCGGCAAACCGCCTCCGGGCGCGTCCGCATCGTTTAGCATCGGGGTGTGGCGACGGCCGAGCAGACGTTCGAGCAGCTCAGGGCGATCGGCCTGGCGGAGGCCGATGCGGACGTCGCCGGCCTCGTCGACCGCGAGCTGGAGCGGCAGCGCGAGCAGCTCGAGCTGATCGCGTCGGAGAACTTCACCTGGCCGGCGGTGCTCGAAGCGGTCGGGTCGGTGCTGACCAACAAGTACGCCGAGGGCTACCCCGGCCGGCGCTACTACGGCGGCTGCGAGTGGGTCGACGAGATCGAGCAGCTCGCGATCGACCGGGCGAAGGAGCTCTTCGGGGCGGAGCACGCCAACGTCCAGCCGCACGCCGGCGGGCCGGCCAACCAGGCCGCGTACTACGCGCTGTTGGAACCGGGCGACCCGATCCTGGGGCTCAGGCTCGACCACGGCGGCCACCTGACGCACGGGCTCAAGGTCAACTTCTCGGGCCGGCTCTACGACGTCCACGCCTACGGCGTGCGCCGGGAGGACTCGCTGATCGACTTCGACGAGGTCGAGCGGCTGGCGAAGGAGTACCGGCCGCGGCTGATCGTGGCCGGCGCGTCGGCCTATCCGCGGGTCATCGAGGCCGACCGGTTCCGGGCGATCGCCGACGAGGTGGGAGCGAAGCTGATGGTCGATATGGCCCACTTCGCCGGCCTCGTCGCGGCGGGCATCCATCCCAACCCGGTCGAGCACGCCGACGTCGTCACGTCGACGACGCACAAGACGCTGGCCGGGCCGCGGTCGGGGCTGATCCTGAGCCGTGAGGAGCACGGCGCCGCGATCGACAAGGCCGTCTTCCCGGGGCTCCAGGGCGGGCCGCTGTGCCACGTCGTGGCGGCGAAGGCGGTCTGCTTCAAGCTCGCGGCGACCGAGGGGTTCCGGGCGTACCAGCGCCAGATCGTCGCGAACGCGAAGGCGCTCGCCGAGACGCTCATGGACGGCGGGCTCGACCTCTTGACGGGCGGTACCGACATCCATCTGATCCAGCTCGACCTGCGCCGGACGGCGTGGTCCGGCAAGGATGCCGAGGAGCGGCTGCACGAGGTCGCGATCACGGTCAACCGCAACACCGTCCCGTTCGACGAGCGCCCGCCGACGATCGCCTCGGGCGTGCGGATCGGCACGCCGGCGGCGACGATGCGCGGCTTCGTCGAGGAGGACATGCGCGAGGTGGGCGCGATCATCCTCGAGACGCTCGACCCGGCGGCCGACCTGCCGGCGCTGCGCGCCCGCACCCGCGAGCTCCTGGCGGCCCGGCCGCTCTACTCGGGGTTCCTTCATGGCCATCCGGTCGTCTGAGCAGCTCGTCCTCGTCGACCACCCGCTGGCGCAGCACAAGCTCGCGCTGATCCGCGACCGGACGACGACGACGCGCGACTTCCGCTGGCTCATGGGCGAGCTGGCGGCATTCCTCTGCTACGAGGCGACGCGGGATCTCGAGATGGAGCAGATCGACGTCGAGACGCCGCTCGAGACGGCGCGGGCGGCGCAGATCTCGGGCAAGAAGCTGGGAGTGGTGGCCGTCCTGCGCGCGGGGCTCGGGATGCTCGACGCGGTGCTGGATCTCGTCCCCGTGGCACGGGTCGGGTTCGTCGGGGTCTACCGCGACGAGGCGACCCTCGCGCCGGTCGAGTACTACTGCAAGCTGCCGGGCGATCTCGAGGAGCGCGACGTCCTCGTGCTCGACCCGATGCTCGCGACGGGCGGCTCGGCCTCGGCCGCGCTGCGGCTGATCAAGGAGCAGGGCTCGCGCAGCATCCGCCTCCTGTCGGTGGTGGCCGCGCCGGCAGGGTTGGACCGCATCGCGGCCGACCACCCGGACGTCACCGTCTACACGGCCGCCGTCGACCGCGGCCTGAACGAGGACGGTTTCATCCTCCCCGGCCTGGGCGACGCGGGCGACCGGCTGTTCGGCACGCGGTAGGGGGTACCAGGTAACGCACCAGCGCGTACGACTCGGGCGTTACGCCTCCGTTGCGGGTGAACGCTCGATGCCTTCGATGACGAAGCTGCGGAAGAGGGCCTGGGCCTTACGCCGGTCAGCGTCGAGCATCTCGAGCCAGTCGAGGCTGAGAAAGGCGGGCGCCGGCGTCAGCCCCACCGTCTGGCGGTAGCTGGACCACTTCCACTCGTGCGGATTGCTGCGGAGCTTGGCCCGGACGGGGTTCAGGACGACGTACCGGCACGCCTCGAGGAGGTAGTCCTCGGTCTCGAGCACTCCCGACCAGTAGCGCGCGTCGAAGAGGTGACCAGCGAGGCCGTACTTGCGGTTGAACCCGCGTGCGTACACGAAGTTCAGGCGGTGCATCCCGGCGGCGATGTTCGGCTCCGGCGTCCGCAGGACAAGGTGGTAGTGGTTCGTCATCAGGCAGAACGCAGCCAGTCGCCAGCCGAATCGCTTGACGACGTCTTCGAGCTGCGCCAAGAACGTGGTCCGGTCGTCGTCGTCGTGGACGATGGGGAGCTTGCGAACACCCCGGGTGCCGATGTGGTACCACAGTCCAGCTTCTTGAGGGCGCAGCCGGCGAGGAGAGGCCATTTGCCAAAGGTAGGGCGCCCCAACCTCGATGTGGTCCGCCAACTGCGCCGAGTCCGTCACCAAACTGCAACGCGCCATGTGGGTTACCTGGTAACTGCATGAAACCGCCCGCCGGCGCCGAACCGGTACCCTGTTCGCCTCGACGTCGACGATGCGATGAACTCACTGCTCGACTACCAGGCGGCCGCCGTCGGGTTTGCCGTCGCATTCCTGCTCGTCGTGCTGCTCACGCCGGTCGTGTCGCTCGCAGCCTCGCGGGCCGGCGTGCTCGACCGCACCGACGGTGACCGGCGGATGCACCCGTGGCCGCTGCCGCGGCTCGGGGGGCTCGCGATCTTCGCCGGCATCGCCATCCCCTGCGCCGCGTTCGGCTCCCAACACGGCTTCTGGGGCGTGATGCTCGGGGCGGCGCTCATGTGCGCGCTCGGCGCGATCGACGACGTCATCTCGCTCCCGCCGGGGGCGAAGTTCGCCGGCCAGATCGCGATCGCGGCGGTGCCTGTCGCGCTCTCGAGCGGCAACATCTCGATCGACCACGTGACGATCCCGCTGATCGGCGTCTTCGATTTCGGCCCCGGCGCCTACCCGGTGACCATCCTCTGGATCGTCGCGATCGCGAACATCGTGAACTTCATCGACGGGATGGACGGGCTCGCCGCCGGGTTCTGCGCCATCGCCGCCATGACCTTCGCGGTCCTCTCGGCCTCGCTCGGGCACGCCGACACCGCCGCCGTCGCCGCCGTCGTCGCGGGCGCGGCGATCGGGTTCCTCCGGTACAACTTCCACCCCGCCACGATCATCATGGGCGACTCGGGCTCCCTGATGCTGGGCTACCTGCTCGCCACGCTCGCCATCGAGGGCGTGCTGAAGACCGCCGCGGCCGTCTCGCTCGTCTTCCCGCTCGTCGTCCTGGCGCTGCCGATCCTCGACACCTCCTTCGTCATCCTGAAACGGCTGAAGTACCGGCAGCCGATCTACCAGGCCGACCGCTGGCACTTCCACCACCGCTTCGCGAACATCGGCTTCTCGCAGCGGCGCACGGCGCTCACGCTCTACGCCTGGTGCATCGTCCTCTCCGGCTTCGCGCTGGCGATCCGCTTCGTCCCGGCCCACCGGCACGGCTGGACGCTCTCCGCCGTGGCGATCCTCGGCGTGCTCGGCGCAGTCGCCCTGCTGTCCTCGGTCTACGTGATCTACACGCTGGAGATCATCAAGCTGCGCCGCCTGCGAGCACTGCGGGGGGGCCGCGCCGACCCCGCCCAGGCCTCGGTCGACCGCCCGGCGGCCTAGTTTCGAGGAACGTCACAAAGTTGTCACATACTCGCGGCGTTTGGCTATACTGCCCGCGCCCGCCAACCCTCGACGAGGACACGACCCACACGGCAGGGAAACCGGCAGCATCGGGAGCAACGGCCGGGATCTATCTGCTGGCCGCGCTTGCGCTCCACGTGGGGATCGGCCTCGGAGTCGGCTGGCTGGCGGGGGCCCCGGCCGTCGGCGGTGCGATCGGCTTGGCGCTTGGTGTCCCGTCCAGCCTCTACCTGGTGTACCGGCGCTTCCGCAACATATGACCTCGCCCCAGACGCTCGCAGCCCACAACGTCGACGCCATCGTGGCGCTCCTTGCGGTGCCGGTCTTCCTGCTCGCCGGCTGGCCGCTCGAGGGCTGGTTCTGGGCGACCGCGCTCTGGGCGGCGAACCGCTATCTCCAGGCGGTCATCGAGCGCCGGGCGGCCCGCATGGGCGCGCTCCGCGGCGTCGGCGTCCTCGGCGCGAGCATGCTCCTTCGCCCCTGGATCGGGATGCTCGCCCTCTTCCTGATCACGAAGGACGACACCGCCCTCGCAGTCTCGTCGGTGCTGCTGTTCCTGCTCCTCGTCACGATCGACATCGCGACCCGCGTCCTGACGCACAAGAACATCCGCGGCACGCTGGGAGGCGCCGCGTGATCGCGCTCGTGTCCGAGTTCAACCCGGTCGACGAGTTCACGAACTTCGTCAACAACCCGTACGTGAACCTGCCGCTCGGGCTGGACATCAACAAGGCGGTCGTCTACCTGTGGCTCTCGGCGCTCCTGGCGGTCGGGGGGACGCTGCTCGTCGTCCGCCGCGGCCTGGCCCTGCGCCCGGACGGCAAGCAGACCGCCCTGGAGTCCGTCTACGAGGTCGCCGAGCAGCAGATCGCCCGCCAGGGCCTGCCCGAGGAGGGCATGCGGATCTGGTTCCCGTACGTCGCAACGGCGTTCGTGTTCGTCTGGGCGATGAATGTCGTCGGCTTCCTGCCGCTGCCCGTGAGCGACGAGCACATCGACCTCTGGGGCCTCGACATCCCGCAGTTCCAGATCTACGCGGCCACCGCGAACCTGTCGGTGACGCTGACCCTCACCCTGGTCACGATCATCGCGAGCCACGTCGAAGGGATCCGCTACAACGGCGTCATCCCGTACTTCCGAAGCTGGGTGCCGGCCGGCACCCCCAAGCCGATGCTCGTCATCCTCGTGCCCGTGGAGGTGCTGTCCCAGTTCGTGCGCGTCATCTCGCTGAGCGTCCGGCTCTTCGCCAACCTCCTGGCGGGCCACCTCGTGATCGCCGTCTTCCTCGGCCTCGCCGGCCTCGTCACCGGCAGCGCGATCTTCTACCTGATCCAGCCGTTCGGCCTGGCGATGGGAATCGCCATCTACACGCTCGAGATCACGCTGATCGCCGCGCTTCAGGCGTTCATCTTCGCGACCCTGTCCGCCATCTACATCGGTGGAGCGATCCACCCCGACCACTAGGAGAATCGCATGGCCGTCGACAACACCAATGCCGCCAAGGCGCTCGAGCTTGGCCTCGCGACCGGCTTCGGGGCGATCGGCCCCGGCGTCGGCGTCGGCTTCATCTTCGGCAAGACGATCGAGGCCGTGGGCCGCCAGCCTGAGCTGCGCGGTGAGCTCCAGGGCCTGATGTGGCTCGGCTTCGCGCTCACCGAGGCGATCGTCTTCTACGCGCTCGCCATGGCGTTCGTGGCGTACTCGATCGTCTGAGGGTCCGCCATGCTGCTGACGCTTCTCGAAGCCTCCAAGCCGAGCCTGATCAAGCCGAACCCGGGGTTGATGTTCTGGACCCTGATCACGTTCGTGATCGTGCTCCTGATCCTCCGGAGATACGCGTTCGGGCCGATCCAGCAGATGGTCGAGACGCGCCGCTCGGCGATCACCGCCGACCTGGACGCGGCCGAGAAGGCGCGTGAGGAGGCGCAGGCGGCCCTGGCCGAGTACCGCGAGCAGCTCGCCGAGGCCCGCCGGGAGGCGTCGCGCATCGTCGAGGACGCGCGCCGGGTGGGCGAGGAGCGGCGCGCGGCTGATGTGGCCGCCATCGAGTCGGAGACCGTGCGCCTGAAGGAGCAGGCCAAGGCCGAGATCGCGGCCGAGACGCGCCAGGCGCTGGCCGACCTGAAGCAGCACGTGGCCGAGCTGACCGTGGTCGCGACCGAGAAGGTCGTGCGCGCCAGGCTCGACGCCGCCGAGCAGAAGCGCCTGATCGACGACGCGCTCGCCGACGTCGACTTCGCCTCCCTCGTCCCGGAGGGCGAGGAGTAGTGGCCGAGCGGATCGACCCCGCCGCCCGCGTCTACGCCGACGCGCTCTACGGCGCGGCCCGCGAGGCCGGCCGGTCCCGCGAGGTCGACCGCGACCTGCGGGGGCTGCTCGACGAGCTCGGCGAGAACCGCTCCCTGCTCGCCGCGCTCGCCAACCCGGCCATTCCGCGGGATGCCAAGAAGCGGGTCATCGCGAGGGTGCTCGAGTCGTCCGAGCCGCTCGTGCGCAACGCCACCCTGGTGCTCGTCGATCACGGCCGCATCAGCCTCCTCGCCGACATGGCCGCCGCACACGCCGAGCTGGTCGCAGCCGAGGAGCGGATCCTGACCGTCGAGGTCACGACCGCGGTGGAGCTCGAGGCGGGCCAGGTCGAGTCGCTGAAGAAGCGCCTTTCCGAGGCGGTCGGGCACGACGCCAACGTCGTCGCGACCGTCGATCCTGACATCATCGGCGGCCTCGTCCTGAGGTCCCGCGGCGTCCTCCTGGACGCCTCCGTCAAGCGCCGGCTGGAGGACATCCGCCAGGCGCTCATCCGTACACCGTTGCCCGTTGGGAGTGAAGCGTGAAGCTGCGACCAGACGAGATCGCGAACATCCTCAAGGCCGAGATCGAGAAGTACGACGCCCAGGCCGACGTCGAAGAGGTCGGCACGATCATCCAGATCGGCGACGGCATCGCGCGCATCTACGGCCTCGACCGCTGTGTCGCGCTGGAGAAGCTCGAGCTCGACCACGGCGTGACCGGGCTCGCGCTGAACCTCGAGGAGGACAACGTCGCCGCCGTGCTGTTCGGCGAATGGGCCAAGATCAAGGAGGGCGACACCGTCCGCCGCACGGGCGAGGTCATGGCGATCCCGGTCGGCGACGACCTGGTCGGCCGCGTGGTCGACCCGCTCGGCAACGCGCTCGACGGCGGGCGCGCGATCGAGTCCGAGGAGACCCGGCCGATGGAGTTCAAGGCGCCGGGTGTCGTCGACCGCCAGCCGGTGAAGGAGCCGCTCCAGACCGGCATCAAGGCGATCGACTCGATGATCCCGATCGGCCGCGGCCAGCGCGAGCTCATCATCGGCGACCGAACCACGGGCAAGACCGCGCTCTGCATCGACACGATCATCAATCAGAAGGGCCAGGACGTCATCTGCATCTACGTGGCGATCGGGCAGAAGGCCTCGAACGTCCGCGCGGTCGAGGCGATCCTGCGCCAGCACGGCGCGATGGACTACACGATCATCGTCTCGGCGGCGGCCACGGAGGCGGCCCCGATCAAGTACATGGCGCCCTACGCCGGATGCGCCATGGGCGAGCACTTCCTCTACAACGGCAGGCACGCGCTCGTCATGTACGACGACCTCTCCAAGCACGCGGACGCGTACCGGCAGATGTCGCTGCTCGTGCGGCGGCCGCCCGGCCGCGAGGCCTACCCGGGCGACGTCTTCTACCTGCACTCGCGGCTGCTCGAGCGCTCGGTCAAGCTGTCGGAGGAGCTCGGCGGCGGGTCGCTGACGGCCCTCCCGGTCATCGAGACCCAGGCCGACGACGTGTCCGCCTACATCCCGACGAACGTCATCTCGATCACCGACGGCCAGATCTTCCTGAAGTCGGACCTCTTCTACTCGGGCGTCCGGCCGGCGATCGACACGGGCATCTCGGTCTCGCGCGTCGGCGGCAACGCCCGCATCCGCGCGATGAACAAGGTCGCGGGGCGCCTGCGCCTGGACCTGGCGGCGTTCCGCGAGCTCGAGGCCTTCTCGCAGTTCGCCTCCGAGCTCGACGCCGCAACGCAGCGCCAGCTCGCCCGCGGGCAGCGGCTCGTCGCCACCCTGAACCAGCCGCAGTACGCGCCGTGGCCGGTCGAGGAGCAGGTGACGGCGATCTGGGCGGCGGTCAACGGCTACCTCGACGACATCCCGGTCGCCCAGGTGCCGCGGTTTCACGAGGAGCTGCGCGAGTCGCTCCACGCGGAGGGCACGGTGCTGAAGGCGATCACCGAGACCAAGGATCTCTCCGACGAGACGGTCGAGGCGCTGAAGAAGGCCGTCGACGGGTTCAAGGACAGCTTCCACGTCGAGGAAGAGCGCGGCCTGGCGGCGGCCGCCTCGTAGCGCTCTAGCAGTGGCCACCCGGCAGGACATCCGGCGGCGGATCCGCTTCGCGCAGAACGTCGAGAAGATCACGAAGGCGATGGAGCTCGTCGCCGCGTCGCGGCTGCGCCGGGCCCAGGCCCGGATCGAGGCTCTGCGCCCCTACGCAGACCGCATGCAGCAGCTGACGGTGGAGGTCGCGGCGGCGACCTCGCGGGCCCACGACCAGCCGCTGCTCGCCCGCAGGGACGTCTCGACGGTCGCCGTCGTCGCGCTCACGGCCGACCGCGGGCTGGCGGGCGGGTTCAACGCCAACGTCGTCCGCCGCAGCCTCGAGGTGGCCGCGCGGGAGCGGGGCGACGGCCATGAGGTGATCTGGCTCGCGATCGGCCGGCGGGGCACGTCGACCCTGCGCTTCCGCGGCCAGGAGATCGAGACGGACTACACGGGCATCACCGACCGGCCGGCCTACGCGGACGCCCAGGCCATCGCCCAGCGGGTGGCCGACCTCTACACCGAGGAGCGGATCGACCGGGTCGTGATGGTCTACAACCACTTCATCTCGGCGCTCGCCCAGCGGCTCGAGGAGCTGGAGCTCCTGCCGGTGCCGGAGAGCCTGCTCACGGGCGAGGAGCCCGAGACGATCTCGGGCTCCTACCTGGAGGAGCCGGACGCCAGCACGATCCTCGCGCATCTCCTGCCCACCTACCTCGAGGTGACCATCTACCGGGCCCTGCTGGAGTCGACGGCGTCGGAGCACGGCGCCCGGATGACGGCCATGCGGAACGCGTCCGAGAACGCGGGCGAGCTGATCGAGTCGTACACGCTCCAGATGAACCGGGCCCGGCAGGCCGAGATCACGCAGGAGATCCTCGAGGTCGTGGCCGGGGCGGACGCACTCGAGTGACGGGCTACACTCCTCTGCGGTGAAGCCGGTCGCGATCGCAAGGGACCATTCGCAAGGGCTCCGACGGCTCTTCGTCGCCGTGTCGTGGCTGACCCTGGTCGCGGGCGTCGTCATCTACCTGAGCGTTCGCGACCACTCCGACTCGCATGCGTCGGGCGGCGGGCCGGCCGCGGTCGTCAGCTCCGACGACGCCGGCTTCGGGCCCAAGATCCCGGTGCCGCCGGCCGCCCTGCGCACGGTGCGGTCGTTCATCGACGACGCGGTGCTGCGCAAGGACCTGGCGGCCGCGTGGGACGAGTCGGCGCCGGAGCTCCGCGGCGGGCTCAGCCGCGACCAGTGGATGACCGGCACGATCCCCGTCGCCCAGTACCCCCCGAGCGCCTTTGCCAAGGCCTCCTACAAGGTCGTGAGCTCCCGCCAGAAGCAGGTCATGCTCTGGATCTACATCTTCCCGGCGAAGGGCTCGAAGGTGCCGGGGTGGGACTACTACGCCAAGCTCGTCCCCCGCGACGGCCGCTGGCTCGTGAGCTACTTCCAGACGCGCGGGCACGCCGGCCCGGTGCCGTCCGGCGAGTCGTGAAGCCCGGGTCCGCGTCCTTGCACGGCACCTGCCGTGCGAGTATTCTCGCCTGAATGGCCACGCAGCAGCGTTCCACGCCGCTGGTCCCCGGCGCCGCCGCGGGTGCAGCCGACTTTGCGGAGGGCGGGGGCGGAGGTGTCGTCGCCCGCGGCTACTGGGAGCAGGCCTGGCGCCGGTTCAAGCGTGACCGGCTCGCGATCGTGAGCGGCGTGTTCGTGGTCTTCCTGGGGCTCGCCGCGTTCATCGGCGCGCCGCTCGCCCAGCACTGGCTCGGCCACGGTCCGAACGACCTCATCAAGGGCGGCGTCGACAACTTCGTGCCCGTCGGGCCGTGGTCGCACGTCGATGCGGGCCAGGGCCACCGGACGCTCCTCGTGCTGGGGTCGTCCGACCTCCTCGGCCGCGACGAGTTCCTGCGCCTGCTCTACGGCGCGCGCGTCTCGCTCGAGGTCGCGATCCTCGCCACGATCCTCGGCGTATCGATGGGCGTGGCGCTCGGGACGATCGCCGGGTTCTACGGTGGCTTCGTGGACACCATCGTCTCGCGCCTGACCGAGATCGTCATGGCGTTCCCATTGCTCCTCTTCGCGATCGCGCTCGCCGCGACCGTGGGCGACCGCCTGAACTCGTACACGATGTTCGGGATCTTCCAGCACGGCATCGTGTCGCTGACCCTGGTGATCGGCCTCTTCTCGTGGTTCTACCCGGCCCGCATCGTGCGGGCGCAGGTGCTGTCGCTGCGCGAGAAGGAGTTCGTCGAGGCCGCCCGCATGGTCGGGAATTCCAACCTGCGCATCATGCGCTCCCACCTCCTGCCGCACCTTGTCGGCGTGATCATCGTCTACTCGACGCTCACCGTCGCCACGAACATCCTGTTCGAAGCGGCGCTCTCGTACCTGGGCGTGGGGCTGCCGCTTCCGGACGCGAGCTGGGGGAACCTGCTCTCGGAGGCGGTGCAGTTCTACACCCTCCAGCCGTGGGTGATGCTCTTCCCGGGCCTCGCGATCCTCTTCACGACGCTGGCCTTCAACCTGCTCGGTGACGGCCTTCGCGACGCGCTTGACCCGCGCGGATCGCTCTGATCCCGGCGTTCACCCTCCGCTAACTTCCCGCGCGCGACGGCGTCCTACGGGATGGCCTCGTGCGGCCGCATGTCAATCCACGACCTGATCGGAGAGGGTGAGGAGATGAAGAGACCTGGTCTCCTTTTGAGCGCCGCGGCGCTCTTGAGCGGTGTGGTGCTGCTGGGCGCCGCCGGCTGCGGAGGCGGCGGAGAAAGCGGTGGTGGCGGCGGTGGCAGCAACGGCTCGAGCACCCCGGCGCACCAGCAGGGCGGCACGATCAAGATGGCGCTGGCGGGCGGGATCGACTATCTCGACCCGGCTCTCGCCTACTACCAGATCAGCTGGCAGATCGAGTACTCCACCTGCCTGAAGCTCTTGAACTACCCGGACAAGACGGGTGCGGCAGGCTCGGAGCTCGTGCCTGATGCAGCGTCAGCGATGCCGAGCGTGAGCTCGGACGGGATGACGTACACGTTCGACGTGAAGCCGGGCTTCAAGTTCTCGCCGCCGTCCACCGAGACCGTGACGCCGAAGACCTTCCAGTTCGCGGTCGAGCGCGACCTGAACCCGAAGCAGAGCTCGTTCGCAGTCCCGTTCCTGGGCGACCTGGAGGGCGCGACCGACTACAACACCGGCAAGGCGAAGTCCGTCTCCGGCATCAAGGTCACCGGCAGTCAGATCTCGTTCACCCTGACCCAGCCGGACCCGGGATTCCTGTCGAAGATCGCGATGCCGTTCTTCTGCGCCATCCCGACCGATACCAAGATCGACTCGCACGGCGTGAACGGCATCCCGTCGGCGGGGCCGTACTACGTGGCCTCGTACACGCCGAACCGGTCGATCGTCGTGAAGAAGAACCCGAACTACACCGGCGATCGCCCGGCGATCCCCGACGAGTTCGACTACACGCAGCTCTCGATCGACCCCAACCAGGCCACGCTGTCGGTGGACAACGGGTCGCTGGACTACTCGCCTGACGGCGTCGCTCCGGCCCAGACCCGCACGCTCTACCAGAAGTACGGCCCGACCGGGACGAACGGCTCGCAGCGGATCTTCTTCAACCCGTGTCTCTGCGTCCGCTACATGGGCCTCAACACCAGTCGCCCGGCGCTCTCGAACCCGATGGTACGCCAGGCGGTGAACTGGGCGATCGACCGGCCCGGCATCCTCCAGACGATGGGGTTCAAGGCCGGGATCCCGAACGACAAGCTCATGCCTCCGGGCGTCCCCGGGGCGGACGTCGAGAAGAACATCTACCCGCTCGACTCCCCGACCTCGGACGACATCGCCAAGGCGAAGTCGCTGATCCAGCAGTCGGGGGTCTCGACCCCGATCAGCGCGGTGCTCTACACCTGCAACCAGCAGCCGTGTCCGGACCGGACGTCGGTGATGCAGGCGAACCTGAAGGCGATCGGGATCGACGTCCAGATCAAGCAGTTCGAGCGTGCGACGCAGTTCACCAAGGAAGGCACGAAGGGTGAGCCGTTCGACATCGCCGACGAAGGCTGGATCGCGGACTACCCGGATCCGTTCGACTGGGTGAACGTGCTCCTGAACGGCGAGCACATCCCGGACACGAACGGGAGCAACTACTCGTACTTCAACAACGCTGAGTTCAACAAGCAGATGGACGATGCTGCCAAGCTGAGCGGGCAGCAGCGCTTCACCACCTACGGCAACCTCGCGACTGCGATCATGCAGCAGCAGGCGCCGTGGGCAGCGTGGGACGTCGACAACAACATCGACTTCTTCGGCCCGCGCATCGGGTGCACCGTGTACAACCCGGTCTACGGGATGGCACTGAACACGATGTGCGTCAAGTCGTAGACCAGTAGGACCCGATCGGCTCGGGTGCCGGGACCCCCGGCACCCGGGCCGATCCTCTACACTCGGACACCAGGTGATCCGCTACATCTTCCGCCGGCTCCTGTGGGCGATCGTCCTGTTCCTCGCGGTCACGATCGTCACCTACGTGATCTTCTACCTGATCCCGGTGGACCCGGCCCGGCTGGCCGCCGGCCGCAACCCGACGCCGCAGGAGGTCAAGAACGTCGCCCACTACCTGGGGACGGACAAGCCGGTCTACTACCAGTACGGCCTCTTCCTGAAGCGGCTCGTCATCGACCACAGCCTCGGCTACTCGTTCGCGAACCGGCAGAGCGTGAACTCGGCGATCTTCGCCGCCGCCCCGGTGACGATCTCGCTCGTGCTCGGCGGGGCCATCCTGTGGATGTTCATCGCCCTGCCGGTGGGAATCTACTCCGCGCTCCACCCGCGCTCCCGGCTGGACCGCGTCGCGATGGCGAGCGTCCTCGTGGGGATCTCGGCCCATCCGGTGTGGATCGGGCTCATGCTCTCCTACATCTTCGGCTTCCGCCTCGAGCTCTTCCCGATCCAGGGGTACTGCAACCTGAAGGGCTCGATCGCCGGTCAGTCCTGCGGCGGGCCCATCGACTGGCTCTACCACATGGTCTTACCCTGGCTGACGTTCGCGGTCCTGTACGCCGCGTTCTACGTGCGGATGATCCGCACGAACGTGATGGAGACGCTGAACGAGGACTACGTGCGCACCGCGCGCGCCAAGGGTGCGTCCGAGATCCGCGTCATGGTGCAGCACGTGATCCGAAATGCGATGCTCCCGGTGGTGACGATGCTGGGGATGGACATCGCGATCGCGCTCGGAGGCGCGGTCCTGACCGAGACCGTGTTCGGGTTACCGGGGCTGGGCAAGCTCGCGATCACGGGGATCTCCACATTCGACCTCCCGATCATCGTGGGGACGGTGGTGTTCGCCTCGGTGATGGTGATCAGCTTCAACCTGCTGGTCGACATCCTCTACGCGTGGGTCGACCCGCGGATCCGGCTGGCCTAAGTGGCCCTTCTCGAAGTCCGCGACCTCACGACCCACTTCTCGACGGACGACGGGGTCGTGCGCGCCGTGGACGGCGTCTCGTTCGAGGTCGAGAAGGGCAAGACGCTCGCGATCGTGGGCGAGTCCGGCTCGGGGAAGAGCGTCACGTGCCTCACGATCATGGGGCTGAACACGGGCAAGGTGCAGACGAGCGGCGAGGCCCTGTTCGACGGCACCGACCTGATCTTGCTGCCGAAGCGGGAGCTCAGGGAGTACCGCGGCAAGCGGATCTCGATGATCTTCCAGGACCCGATGACGTCCCTGAACCCGGTCCACTCGATCGGCCGGCAGCTGCGCGAGGCGGTCACGCTGCACGAGGGCGCCACCAAGGCCCAGGCGAACTCCCGTGCGCTGGAGATGCTCCGTGCGGTAAGGATCCCGCGCGCCGAGACGCGGCTCGACGACTACCCGCACCAGTTCTCGGGCGGGATGCGCCAGCGGGTGATGATCGCGATGGCGCTCATCAACAACCCCGACCTGCTGATCGCCGACGAGCCGACGACGGCCCTCGACGTCACGACCCAGGCCCAGATCCTGCGGCTCATGAACGAGCTCCAGCGCGACTTCGGAAGCGCGATCATCCTGATCACGCACGACCTCGGCGTGGTCGCGGAGACCGCCGACGACGTGCTCGTGATGTACGCCGCCAAGCCGGCCGAGCAGGGTGCGTGCGACGACGTCTTCTATCGGCCCCACCATCCGTACACGTGGGGCCTCATGCGGTCGCTGCCGCACCTCACGGCCGTCGGAGCGGAGCTGAACCCCATCCCGGGCACGCCGCCGTCGCTCCTCAACCCGCCGTCCGGCTGCCGGTTCCACGTCCGCTGCCCGTACGCGATGGAGATCTGCCGAACGGTCGAGCCGCCGCTGGAGCCGGCACCGGGTGACAGCCATCACCTGGCCGCCTGCCACCTCGAGGAGGCCGTGAAGCAGCGGGAGGCGGAGCAGATCGTGTCCGAGATGATGGCGGACACGGCCTAGTGGAGGCCGTCGCGGAGCAGGAGGCACGGGCTCCCGAGCCGGCAGGCGACGAGCTTCTGGTCGTCGACAAGCTGGAGAAGCACTTTCCGATCACCCGCGGGATCGTGTTCCAGAAGGAGATCGCGACCGTGCGGGCCGTGGACGGCGTCTCCTTCACGGTCAAGGCCGGCGAGACGCTCGGCATCGTGGGCGAGTCCGGCTGCGGGAAGTCCACGATGGCCCGGTGCGTCATGCGCCTGCTCGACCCCACCGGCGGCAAGGTCGTCTTCGACGGCCAGGACATCACGACGATCCGCGGCAACGACCTGCTGCGCGTGCGCCGCGAGCTCATGATGGTGTTCCAGGACCCGTACGCCTCGCTCAACCCGCGCAAGCGCGTCGGGTACATCGTGGGAGAGGCGCTCTCGGTCCACAAGGAGGGCACGCCGCGGGAGGTGAAGGCGCGCGTCCAGGAGCTGCTCGACGTGGTCGGCCTGAA
>JAICKX010000133.1 GCA_025927685.1 Thermoleophilia bacterium
GACCTCGCGGAGCTCTACGCGCTCGCGCTCGAGCGGGCGCCGGCCGGGACGCTCGTGAACGGCGTGACCGGGCCGCCCGTTCGGGTGCGCGAGCTCGCGGATGCCGCCGCGGCGGGCGCCGGGTTCGCGGCGCCGCCGGAGCCGTGGCCGGCCGCCGATGCCGCGCTCGAGCTCGATCCGGACGACGTCGATGGGGTCACTCGCGACCACCGCATCGCGGGCGAGCGGGCGCGGACGCTGCTGGGCTGGGACCCGCCGGCGCGCTCCCCGCTCGACGAGCTCCGGGGTCAGGCCGTCGCCGGCTCGGGGATCTCGAGCCAGGCCATGCCCGACACGCCCAGCCGGTAGCGGCCGCCGGCCTCCCCGGTGACCGACAGGGACCACTCCGCGAGCGGCATCCCAGAAGTCGGTGGAACGTCAGGCGCAGACGCGGCGCTGCTTGCGCTCTTCGGCGATGACGAGGCGGTTGATCGCCGCCCGGTCGGCACGGGTGAGCTCCGCGAAGGCCAGGTCGGCGCCGGTCTTGTCGACCCGCACGGCCTGGGCCGGCAGGATCAGGTCGCGGCCGAACCAGCGCTCGTCGAACCGCACGTTCAACTCCTCGCCCTCCGCGACCTCGATGGGCGCGGCGATCTTCGTCCCGTCCGCGCAGAGATTGACCGTCGAGCCGGGGTGGAGCTCGCCCGCGGCGCGCTCGACGACGACCGGGATCGCCACCGAGATGCGGACGGTGCTCACACGCTTCGCGGTCTCCGCTTCCTTCTGGAAGCAGAACCGGACCAGCTCCCGCTCGGTGGCCGACGGGATCCGCTCGAACCGCACGGCCGAGAGCCAGGCGCCGTCCGCCGCCCGGTCGCTGCGGACGACGCGGCCGCGCGCGGTGACGTCGAGGGGCGGCTCGCCGCTTCGCAACACGACCTCGACGAGGTGATCCTCGGGCGCCGGCTCGCTCCCCGCGAGCAGCACGCCGCCTGCGGAGAGATCGATCGTCTCGCCGCCGAACTCGTCCCACGCCTGGCCGCCGGCATCCAGCCGGCGAACGACCGTCGGCACGACGACGTCGATGCGAAAAAAGGCGCGCTGATTTTCGCCCATGCCCGTGTCATCGCCCCAGAACGGGAGCAGGCCATCACTCGACCGAGGGATCGGCGGCATACCTCATCGTGTGGCCGACGCCGACACTCTCCCACGGGCCCGACCGTGCACATCACCACCCCGGGATCCGCGAAGATCCGTCCATGCGCGAGCCCCGCTACGACGTGCTGTTCGAGCCCGTGCAGCTGGGCCCGGTGACGGCCCGGAACCGCTTCTTCCAGGTGCCGCACTGCAACGGGATGGGCCACCATCACCCGACGGCGCACGCCTACATGCGCGGCGTCAAGGCGGAGGGCGGCTGGGCCGTGGTCTGCACCGAGGAGGTCGAGATCCACCCGACGTCGGAGGTGAGCCCGTACATCGAGGGCCGCCTGTGGGACGACGCGGACATCCCCGCGCTCGCGAGGATGACCGAGAAGATCCACGAGCACGGCGCACTGGCCGGGTTCGAGCCGGTCCACAACGGCATCCACGGCGCCAACATGTACACGCGCGAGACCGGGATGGCGGTCGGCCACCTGCCGGTCTCGACCTACGACCCGGTGCAGGTGCGGCGCATGGACCGCGACGACATCGCCGCCGTCCGCCGCTGGCACCGGGCGGCCGTCCGGCGCGCGCTCCAGGCCGGGTTCGACGTCGTCTACGTCTACGCAGCCCACGGCCTGAACTCGTTCGGCCAGTTCCTGTCGCGCCGCTACAACACCCGCACCGACGGCTACGGCGGCAGCCTCGAGAACCGGGCCCGGCTCCTGCGCGAGGTGCTCGAGGACACGCTCGAGGAGGTCGACGGCGGGGCGGCGGTGGCGTGCCGGATCACGGTCGACGAGCTGCTGGGCCCCGACGGGATCGACCGGGTCGACATCGAGGGCGTCTTCGGCCTCGTCGGCGAGCTCCCCGACGTGTGGGACTTCGTGGTCGGCGAGTGGGAGAACGACTCGTCCACGTCCCGCTTCGCCCCGGAGGCGCCGCACGAGCAGCACGTGCGCGGGCTGAAGGCACTGACGTCGAAGCCGGTCGTGGGCGTCGGCAGGTTCACCTCGCCCGACACCATGGTGCGCATGGTCCGCGACGGCGTGCTCGACATGATCGGCGCAGCCCGGCCGTCGATCGCCGACCCGTTCCTCCCGAAGAAGATCGAGGAGGGCCGGCCCGAGGACATCCGTGAGTGCATCGGCTGCAACATCTGCGTCTCGGGCGACGGCACGATCACCCCGATCCGCTGCACCCAGAACCCGGCGATGGGCGAGGAGTGGCGGCGCGGCTGGCATCCGGAGCGGATGCGGCCGAAGACGGCGGATGCGACGGTGCTCGTGGTCGGCGCCGGCCCGGCCGGGCTCGAGGCCGCGATGTCGCTCGGCCGCCGCGGCCACCGCGTCGTCCTGGCCGAGGCGACGGATGCCCTGGGCGGCCGGGTCGCGCGCGAGGCGCGCCTGCCCGGGTTGGCGGAGTGGATCCGCGTCCTCGACTACCGGCGCGGCCAGCTCGAGCGGCTGCCCGACGTCGAGGTCGCCTACGGCAGCCGTCTCACCGCCGATGAGGTGCTCGAGTACGGGTTCGACCACGTCGCCGTCGCGACCGGATGCCGCTGGCGGGCCGACGGCGTCGGCCGCTGGCACCTGCGGCCGCTCGAGCTCTCCGGCGTGCGCGTGCTGACGCCGGACGACGTCATGGAGGGGACGGCGCCCGCCGGCGGCCGGGTGGTCGTCTACGACGACGACCACTACTACATGGGCGGCGTCGTCTCCGAGGCGCTGGCGCGTGCGGGCTGCGCGGTCACCTTCGTCACCCCGGCCGCGCGGGCCTCGGAATGGACGGTGAACACGCTCGAGCAGGCGCGGATCCAGCGCCGGATGCTCGAGGCCGGGATCGAGGTCGTGCCGTCACGGGCGCTCGAAGGCGCGGCGGACGGGGTCGTCCGGACGGCGTGCGTCTACACGTCGGAGCCCGGCGAGCACCGGGCGGACACGCTCGTGCTGGTCACCGCCCGGCTGCCCGAGGACGGCCTGGCCGCCGACCTGCGGGCGCGGGCCGGCGACTGGGCGGCCGCCGGCCTCACGTCCGTCCGGGCGGTGGGCGACGCGCTCTGCCCGGGGACGATCGCCGCCGCGGTGTGGGACGGCCGCCGGTACGCCGAGCAGCTCGGCGAGCCGCTCGACGCCGACGGCGTCCCGTTCCTGCGCGAGATCGCCGGCCTCTCGCCGGCGGTCTGAGGCTCAGTACCCGTAGCCGCCGCCGCTGCTCGGCTGCTGAGCCGTGGTCTTCACGACCTGGCCGTTCGGGGCGACGACCCACCAGAGGGCGCCGAACGTGTTCACGCCCTGGCCGTTCGTGTCACCGGGAGCGGCGTCGCCGGAGTACGTGTAGAGCGGACGCCCGTCGTAGGTGACCTGGGTCGTCCCGTCCGACCGCATCGTCGTGCCGAGGAGCGACGCCTTCAGCCCCGGGCCGGCCTTCGGTGCGCCCGTGACGGGCGGCCAGAACTTCGCGCAGGGGCCGCTGCACGAGCTCTTGCCGTTGTGGTCGCTTGCGAACATGTAGAGCGTCATCCCGTCCTTGGCCACGAGGATCTGCCCGAGCGGCGACGATGCGGTCGCGATGGTGCCGCCGGTGGCAGCGGCCGCCGCGGCCGGCGTGGAGGTCGCGGGCGCCGATGAGGATCCGCCGCCTCCGCAGGCGGCGGCGAGGGCCGGGAGGGCGAGGAGGGCCGTAACGACGGCCTTGCGTGCGGTGCGAGTCATGAGTGGTGCTCCTAGGGTGGTTTCCTCGAGTACGACCCGGGGAGCACTCCGGGATTGCGCCTCTGGACCGGATTGGGTGCCCGCTTACATCGGGGGTCACGGCGTGCCGATCTCGGCCTCCACCTCCGCCTGGCCGCGCGGGTCACCGCTCACCTGGATGACGACGGCCAGCATGATGACCGCGCCGCCGGCCAGCGTGGCGGTGTCGGGCCGCTCCGAGAGCACGAGCCAGACCCAGATCGGCCCGAGGATGACCTCGAGCAGCGTGATCAGCGCCGCCTCGGCGGCGGGCACGAGCCGGGCGCCGGCGGCGAAGAGTCCCATGCCGAGCGCCATCTGCACCGCGCCGATCGCGACCAGGAGCGCCAGGTCGTCGCCGCCGACGTCGGCGGGCGTCGAGACCGGCGACATCGCCAGCACGAGCAGGAGCTGGGCGAGGCACGTCGCGGGCAGCATCGAGACGTCGCGGCGGTGGCGGGTCACGACGATGGCGATGGCGAAGCCGATCATCATGACGAGCGACGCCACGTCGCCCGTCAGGTCGCTGCCGCCGGGCGACCCCATCATTACCCCCACGCCCGCAAGCGCGCCGGCCATCGCCACCCAGCCCCGCGGCGCGACCCGCTCGCCGAGCGCGATCCAGGCCAGGAGCGCCGCGGCCACGGGCGACACCGCCTGCACGAAGAGGACGCGGGCCACCGACGTGTGATTCAGGGCGACGATGAACCCGCCGGACGCGACCGCCATGCAGACCGCCACGACGATGCCGTGGCGGCCGATCGCCACGAAGGCCTGCCGCACCCGCCCGCGCTCGGCGACCGCGGCGTACGCCGCGAGCGCGATGAACGCGAAGAGCGCCCGGCCGGCCATCTGGGTCGGGACGTCGAGCGAGAGCTCTCGCTGGAAGAGGCCGGCGGTCGACCACGCGATCGCCGCCAGGGCGACCAGGGCCTGCCCTCGCCGGTGCTCGGCGTGCGCCTCCTGCGCCGACGCTTCCGAGGCAAGCATCGCCGAAGTGAAGCAGAACGACGCGAGTGTGAGATGACCCACAAACCGGTCCGCCCGCGCGCACGTACCCCCGCCCAGTCCACCGCGCGCCCGGCCGGGTGCGCCAGACAGAGGGGGCCACATGGGCGTACGCAAATCCCCGAGACGGCTGCGGTTGGCGGCGGTCACCGGGGCGATCCTCGCCACCGCCGCGCTCGCGGCGCCGGCAGCCGCCCAGGCCGCCGGCTTCCGCCAGGTGAACCTGGTGTCCGACAAGCCGGGCCTGGCGATGCTGACCGATGCGAATCTCGTGAACCCATGGGGGCTCGCGGCGGGGCCGACGACCCCGCTCTGGATCGCCGACAACGGCACGGACGTCTCGACGATCTATCCGGGCGCGACGCACGGGATGCCGATCTCGATCGCGCCGCTCGTCGTCTCGATCCCCGGCGGCGCGCCCACCGGCGCGGTCTTCAACCCGTCGACGTCGTTCAGGGTCCACGCCGGAAACCAGGAGCTGCCTGCGACGTTCCTGTTCGACTCCGAGGCCGGGATGATCACGGCGTGGCCGTTCACGGACCCGCCGATGACGTCCGCCACGGCCGAGCTCACGGTGCCGGGGGCGATCTTCAAGGGCCTCGCGCTGGGCTTCGTCCACGGCCGCGGCCATCTGCTCTACGCGGCGGACTTCCACCACAACCAGATCGTCGTGGTGAACGGGCGCTTCCATCGCGTCCACCTCGCGGGCCGATTCCATGACCCGCGCCTCCCGCACGGCTTCGCCCCGTTCAACATCCAGAACATCGGCGGGAAGCTGTACGTGGGGTACGCCAAGCAGGACGCGACGGCCGAGGACGAGGTCGCGGGCGCCGGGCTCGGCTTCGTCGACGTGTACTCCCGGCGCGGCGTCCTGCTGCACCGCGTCGCGAGCCGGGGCGGCCTGAACGCCCCGTGGGGCCTGGTGCAGGCGCCGGCCGGGTTCGGCCGCTTCGGCCGTGCGCTGCTCGTCGGCAACTTCGGCGACGGCAGGATCAACGCCTACGACATCCGCACCGGCCGCTGGCTCGGCCGGCTGCGCAGGCCGAACGGGCACGCCGTCCAGATCGACGGCCTGTGGGGCCTTCGGTTCGGAAACGGCGTGACCGGCGACCGAAGGACGCTGCTCTTCAGCGCCGGGATCGACGACGAGGCCCACGGCCTCTTCGGGATGATCCGCGCCGCTCACTAGCAGGCCGTGAAACCGGGGCCAGGCCCTCACGGGTCTGGCCCCGGCCCATCCGCGCAACAACGGGGTCAGACCCCAATGTTGCGTCAGGGGGCAAGCATGCGCGGAAAGTCCCGCTACGGGGCGAGCATGTGCGCGTGGAGGGGCCGGCCGTTCGCGCGGCCGTCGATGTCGGCGGTCGCCGCCCGCACCTGGAGCGACCAGCGCATCCGCAGGTGCTCGAGCACGCCGCCGCCGCGCACGACGAGGTTCGCCCGGACGCGGCCGGTCGTGTAGACCCAGCGCACGGTTCCGGACACCGCCACGCCGGGCACGAAGGAGTCGCGGCGGAGGACGAACGTCGTCAGGTTGCCGCCGGAGTACGACCACCGGCCGCCGCGCAGACCGACGCTCGTGCCGTCGTAGTTGACCCACCAGCGCTGGAGCGCGTCGGCCGCCGTCTGGGCCGCCGCCGACGCCACCCGGCGGTCGAGGGGCGTCGAGCGGTCACGCCGCCCGGCCCGCGCCGGCGGGACGTCTCCGGCCGACCGGTAGAAGGCCGGGACCACGCGCACCTCGGGCGTCCTGGCGGCGCACGACGTGTCGCCGGCCGAGAGTGTCGAGACGAAGTGCCGGTAGATCACCGACGCACAGTCGTTCTGGTCGAGGAGCGCCGTCACGTGGCCCGAGTTCTGGATGTCGACCAGCGTGCTCCGCGGGAACCGGTGGGCGACGACCGTCGCATCGGCGAGCGGCGTGATGTTGTCGAGATCGCCGTTCAGGACGAGCGTCGGAACGCGCGGGTAGGCAGCGCCCGGCGGCGCGGGCGGATCGGGCCGGGCCGGCGAGGGCCAGCGCAGGCAGGCCAGGGCGCCCTCGTAGTCGGTGCCCGTCCAGGCCGCGGCCGAGAACGGCGCGAACGACCCGGCCGGATATGCCCGCAGCCGGGCGCGCACCTCGGCCGGGCGCCCGGCGACGGGCGTCGCGGGATCCCACAGTTCCGGGTAGTCGTGGCAGATGACGGCCAGATAGAGCGACTCCGACCAGAAGCGGGGATCGCCGTTCGGCCCGTCCGTGGTGACCGTCTCGGCGGCGAGCCGGAGCAGCGGCCGCGTGTCGCCGGCCCGGGCCGAGCCGGCCGCCGCGAGGACGTCGCGCCAGACCGCCTGGTCGTAGTAGCCGGACATGAGCACCTGGACGAGAGCGTCCTCGTCGAGGTGCACGAGCGTCGGCGTCCCGTCACCGTCGGGCGCCGTGCCGACGATCGGATCACGGCGGACGCGCGCGGCGAGGCGGGCCACGACGTGCACGGGATCGGTGCGCCCTGCCGGGCAGCCGGGGCGGCGGCCGCACGCCAGCCGCAGCGCACTTCGGGTGCTCGCGGCGAGATCCGCCCAGGCGGGGTCGGAGCCGGGGAGCTGGTAGGTGCTGTCGAGCACCAGCGAGCGCAGCTTGTGCGGGTAGCGCAGGGCGAACGCCTGCGCGGCGTAGGACCCGTACGAGTCGCCGTAGAGGTCCACCCGGCCGACGTGCAGCGCAGCGAGCACGGAAGCCAGGTCCTGCACCGACTGGGACGTGTCGTAGAAGTCGCGGGCAGCGCCGAGCTGGGCCGCGCACCGGGCCGCACGGTCCACATAGCCGACGAGGTGGCGGCGAAAGGCGGGGCAGTCGAGCGGGTCGGAGCGGCCCGTGCCGCGCAGGTCGACGAGCAGCAGGTCGCGCCGGGCGGAGAGCGGCTGCCACAGCTGGACGCGGGCCGATCGGTCGGCGGTCGTCGAGAACCCGGGACCGCCCTCGATCGAGAGCACGGTCGCAACCGGCGGCCGCGAGCGGTCGGTGCGCGACCGGCGCTCGAAGTAGATCCGGATCGTGCGCCCGTCCGGCAGCCGGCGGTCGAGCGGGACGAGGATGAAGCCGCACACGTCGTGGGCGCCTCCGCCGGGACACTGGGTGCGGACGATGGCGGGCACGGCGCTCGCGTTCGGAGCCGGAGCGGGCACCTGAGCCGACATGGCCCGAGTCTACGGCCGAGCAGCCGCGGGCACAACGAGAACGGTTACCGCCCCGGTACGCTGAGGGCGCATGCCATCCGGCCCCGGCACGCAGCTCGCCCGGCTCGTCGACGTCTCGGCCGCCGTGCGCGAGACCTCGTCGCGCAAGGCCAAGGTCGCGCTCCTGGCCGCGTGCCTCTCCGACCTCGGCCCGGACGAGTCCGTCGCCGGCGTTGCGTTCCTCTCCGGCGCGCCGCGCCAGCGCCAGACGGGCACGGGCTGGGCGGCGCTGCGCTCCCTCCCGGAGCCGGCCGCCGACCCCGGGCTGACGGTCGCCGAGGTGGACGCCGCGCTGGAACGGCTGGCGGGGCTGGCCGGCCCGGGCTCGCGGGGCGCGCGGCTCCAGGAGCTCGAGCGCCTGCTCAGCCGCGCGACCCGGACGGAGCAGGCGTTCCTGGTCGCCCTCATCCTCGGGGACCTGCGCCAGGGCGCGCTGGCCGGCGTCATGA